>JAGWBC010000157.1:0-8020 GCA_021296115.1 Anaerolineae bacterium
GATCTGAACAGGATTCCGGTTCCGGATTTTAATACGCTAAACCAGAGCCAAGTGACAGCTTTAGCAACGGCATACGACACACTGTGCAACTTTACGCTTCTGCCCTTGCCTCAGATGGAAGTGTGCGAAACGCGCAAGGCGCTCGATCGAACTGTGCAATCAGCATTGGGTATTGAGCCTGAAATCGTAGCATCCATCCGACGTGAACTGACTCGCGAGCCTTCCGTAACTGGCAAGCCGTATGAAACTACTTGAGATTCTATTGCAAATATGACAGCCTTGTAGCATTCAAGGAGCACAACACTATGACACAACCCACCACCCGCCTCACCATGGCGCAAGCCCTCGTCCGCTACCTCGCCGCGCAGCACGTCTCCCGCGATGGCCGCGAGAATCCATCTTCGGCCACGGCAACGTCGCCGGCCTCGGCCAGGCGCTGGAACAGTACGCCCCCCAGCTGCGCTACTATCAGAGCCGCAACGAGCAAGCCCAGGTCCTGGCTTCGGTCGCCTACGCCAAGCATCGCAATCGTCTGGCGACCTTCGCCTGCGCCTCATCCATCGGGCCCGGCGCCACCAACATGATCACCGGCGCCGCCGTCGCCACCGTCAATCGCATCCCCGTGCTGCTACTGGCCGGCGATATCTTCGCCGAGCGCATCCAGGCGCCTGTGCTGCAGCAACTCGAAAGCGAGCACAGTCAAGACATCAGCGTCAACGACTGCTTCAAGCCGGTCTCGCGTTATTGGGATCGCATCTACCGCCCCGAGCAGCTCATCACCGCCCTGCCCGAAGCCATGCGCGTGCTGACCTCGCCGGCGGATACGGGCGCGGTCACCCTGGCGCTGCCGCAGGATGTGCAAGCCGAAGCCTACGATTATCCCGACTTCCTCTTCCAGAAGCGCGTCTGGGAGATCCCGCGCAATCGCGCTGATGTCGCGGCCATCAAGCGCGCGGCGGATTGGATCCGCGCGAGCCAGCAGCCGCTGATCATCGCCGGCGGCGGCGTTCACTACAGCGAGGCGCACGATGCGCTGGAAAGCTTCGCCGAGCGAACCGGCATCCCGGTCTGCGAGACGCAGGCGGGCAAGGGCGCGCTGGCTTACGACAATCCGGTCAACCTGGGCGCTATCGGCGTGACCGGCGAGACCGATCTTGTCATCGGCATCGGCACGCGCTACAGCGACTTCACCAGCGCCTCCAAGACCGCCTTCACCCGCGAGGGCGTCCGCTTCATCAATATCAACGTGGCCGAGTTTGACGCTTACAAGCACAGCGCGCTGCCCCTGGTCGGCGATGCCCGCGTGACGCTGGAAGAGCTGGCGCAGGAGCTTGGCGGCTACATGGTGGCGGATGACTATCGCGCGCGGGTCGCGGCTTACAATCAGGCTTGGGATGCCGAGGTTCACCGCATCTACAACCTTGAGCACGAGCCCATGGTCAACAGCATGTCCGCGCCGGGCGATACTGTGCTCTGCGCCGCCGGCAGCCTGCCGGGCGATTTGCACAAGCTCTGGCGCACGCGTAATCGCAAGGGCTATCACCTCGAATACGGCTACTCGACACTGGGCTACGAGATCGCCGGCGGCATGGGCGTCAAAATGGCCGATCCCGAGCGAGAAGTCTGGGTCATGGTCGGCGATGGCTCTTTCCTGATGATGCATACCGAGATCGTCACCATGGTGCAAGAGGGCATCAAGGTCAACATCATCGTGCTGGATAATCACGGCCACGCCAGCATCGGCGGCTTGTCCAAGAGCGTGGGGGCGGACGGCTTCGGCACCAAGTACCGCTACCGCAGTGATTCGGGCCACCTCGACGGCGACACCCTGCCCATCGATTTCGCCCAGAATTGCGAGAGCCTGGGCGCCCGCGTCATCCGCGCTGCCGACCGCGAAGCCTTCTCCCGCGCCATGGAAGCGGCGAAAGCGCACAGGGGCGGTCCCGTCTGCATCGTCACCGAGGTCGACCGGCGCCAGCGCGTGCCCGGCTACGAGTCCTGGTGGGACGTGCCGGTGGCCGAGGTCTCCGAGAGCGAGTCGGTCCGTCAGGCGCGTGAAGCTTACGAAGCCTACAAGAAGCGCGAAAGTTATTATCCCTAGGTTGTTCGCGGAATCCACCCCAGCCCAACGCCCCTCCCGCCGTTTCTATGCAGGGCATGCCAACATGCGGGCGGCGCTAATACGCGGCTGAACTTAGAGGAACAGGAAGGCTAGCGGAATGCGCATCACCAAAATCTCCGTCAAGGGCTTGTTCGGCATGTTCGACCACGAGATTCCGCTGAATCAGGAGTCTCGGATTACGATTGTCTATGGTCCGAATGGGGTGGGGAAGACGATCTTGATGCGGATGGTGGACGGGCTCTTCAACTATGAGTTTCAGTATCTGAAGAAGATCCCATTCAATGAGCTTTGTATTGAGTTGCAAGAAGGCGCAGTGGCAAATTTCAAATCATATGTGAAAGTTGTGAAATCTAATGATGGTAACTCATTCAACATCCAATATGAAGATATGTCGGCGAAAGAATACGCTCTGTTGAGACCGCTGGATATTGAGCCTGAACTTGTAGATCGCGCAGTTAGAAATGAACTCCCGCACTGTTCAAAACTACATTGGCAAGAGAGAACGTTTTGGGTACCAGATGACCTTTTCTGGAATCTAGTATCTTCTGACTCCCCAGTAGTTCTCGCGGATTTTCAAAGTGTGAGGGCTGTTTTTGGCGAGCACCACGAACTGTATTCTAGCGTTTATGGAAGAGATACTTCCTGGTTTCAACGCATTTGTGACGAAATTGTTGTTGATTCATTAAACGTTCAACGACTATTGCAGAGAGCATCCTTAGAAGACTTTGCCGACTTTTCAGATGAGGATTTGCCGGGAGGTCGCACACTATCGGCCCTTGATACCATCGATAGTCACTTTTATTCAATTTTTGGAGAAGAACTGTGGCACGAATTGCCACAAGAGACGATGGCCCTATTGGAAATTCTCAATGATAGATTCTTGTTTAAGTCAGCAACGGCAGGTCCTGAGGGAGATACCGACTATCACAAACTCGTCTTTAGAACAGAAGATGGAACGGAAGTCCCGTTTTCAGAATTGTCCTCGGGCGAGCAAAACCTCCTGTACTTGTATTTCCGCCTGATATTTTGGCATGGCCCCCTTGGGCTAAGCGAGGATACTCCGAGTTTATTCTTGATCGACGAACCCGAACTCTCAATGAACGTCGTCTGGCAGCGCAACTTCCTGAAAGACTTGCAGCGCATCATTGAGCTGCGCAAGTTTGATGTGCTCATCGCCACGCATTCGCCCATGATCATCCACGACAAGTGGGATTGGGTCGTGCATTTGGGCGAGAGGGTGGATGACTGATGCAGCCGGAAATGACGCCCCACGAAATCGCCAACGAAATCGGCGTTCGGCAGATTCAAAGTCGAATCTATGGCGAGGGTGAAACCTTCGTCATGGTCGAAGGCAAGACCGACGAAGTCTTGTGGGAAGAATACCGGTCAAGGGAAGACTGTACGCTTTACCCCGCTCACGGTAAAGACAAGATAATCGCGGCGCTCGGTGTTGCCATGAATCGCGGCATGTGCGGCATCGCCGGCATTGTGGACGCGGACTACTGGCTCATCACCGACGCGGACGAACTCGCCACTGAAAACTTGCTCTATGACGACTGCTGCCCGGATATGGAAGTGATATTGCTGCAATCGCCGGGGCTCAAAAAAGTCTTGCGACATGAATTGCCTGAGGAGGACATCGACGCAGCCCATGACTTCGCCGACGCGCTGAACCGCGAATCTCAGAGACTGGCAGCGGAGATTGGCTATTTTCGCTGGTTGAACGAAGTCAAGGGTTACGGGCTCAATTTCAAGTCGCTACGCATTGCGGACTTCGTTGACGCGGAGACACTCGCGCTTGACCGCGACTGGCTGGCGCGGCGTCTGGCGGAAAGGCGCGACGAGATTTCCAGCGAGCAGTTATTGCGTGAAACCGCTGAATTGCGGGAAAATAACCCGGCGGAAAACCTCCAGCTCTGCCGCGGCAAAGATGTCATCGCGATCATGGCGCATATCATGCCGGTGCTGTATGAAGCGCATTTCGGTGAAGAACTCCCCGAAAACATCAGGGAGGTTTTCCAAGAAAAGCGGCTGGCGAAAGAAATGCGTAAAGCCTACGAATTCATCTACTTCAAGCAAACATCCTTATTCGGATGCATCCAAGAATGGCAAAGCGCAAATTGCCCCTACAAGATTCTTAAACCCGAAATTTGAGGCCTAATATGACCAAAGCACTCAAAGTCGGTCTAATCGGCTGCGGCAATGTCGTCTATTACGGCCATCGTCCGGCGCTGAATACGCTGCCCGATGTCGAATTGGTCGCGCTGGCGGATATCACGCCCGAGCGCCGCGCCATCGGCCAGGAGTGGTTCGGCCTGCGCGACGAGCAACTCTACGCCGACTACCGCGATCTGCTCGCCATCGACGACATCGAGGCGGTGGCGGTTGCCGTGCCACAGAAGCACCGCCCGCAGATCGTGCTCGACGCCTTCGCCGCGGGAAAACACGTGCTCAGCGAGAAGCCCATCAGCAATATACCGGCCGTTGCGAACGAGCTGGCGCGGGCAGCTGACGCCGCCGGCTTGAAAATGGCCATGGTGCACAACTATCACTTCCTGCCCGAATTCCGGCAGATCAAGCGGCTGCTGACTGACGGGCTCATTGGCGATATCCGCGTGGCGACGCTTAACTTCCTGGGCGTCATTGATTATCCCGGCGCGGCCGAATACCAGGCCGATTGGCGGCATACAATGGCGGCCGGCGGCGGCGTGCTGATGGACATGATCCACGCGGTCTATCTGGCTGAGTGGCTGATCGGCGAGGCCGCGCAGCAGGTCATGGCCTTTGTGGACGCGCCCGAATACGCCCATCGCGACCCGGTCATCGAAGATCTGGCGCTGCTGCAAATCGCCTTTCCGGGGGCTTATGCCGTCATCCACATGGCTTGGGGCGAGGGCGTCGGCGGCCTCGATATCAGCGGCGCGGACGGGCAAATCCGTATGCGTTACAAGCAGTATCAATCGGGCGGCTTCAACCAACCCATCGAGCTTTACAGCGTCGACAGCAATTGGCAGCGCAGCGACCACGCCATCGCCAATCTGGAGCGGCACACGGACAACACAGCGCGCTCCTTCACCGAGCTCTGGGCGGACTTTCGCGATGCCATTCGCGATGACCGCGAGCCGATCGCCCCGGCAGCGGCCGGCGCGCGGGCGCTGGAGATCGTGCTGGGCGCCTATGCCTCCGCCGTCACGGGACGAGTAATCAGCCTGCCGCTTGACGAAACCAGCCCGGTCTATCAGAAGGGCATCGACGGCATCGCTGAATTGGATGTCTGGGCGGACAGCAAAACCAGGACGGCCGGCATATTCGGCTTGCGGGGCTACGGGGAGTCGGCATGAATACAGCGCGCGGCATGCTATCGCTGGACGAGCTTAAGAGCCAGGTCGAAGCGGGCGATATCGACACGGTCATCATCGCCTTCAGCGATCACTACGGACGCCTGCTGGGCAAGCGTCTTGATGCCGAGTTTTTTCTGGCCGAGGCGGCGCGGCAGGGCACACATGCCTGTAATTATCTGCTGACCACCGACATGGAAATGGAACCTGTTCCCGGCTACGAATTCGCCAATTGGGAGCTGGGCTACGGCGACTTTCACCTCGCGCCCGATATGAACACGTTGCGTCTTGCCAGTTGGCTGCACAAAACGGCCGTCGTGCTCTGCGATGTCGAGAACGAAGCGCTGCATCAGCCGGTCTCGGTCGCGCCGCGCTCCATCCTGCATCGGCAGCTTGAAGCCGCGGCGGATTTGGGCTACAGCGTCAATGCCGCCTCCGAGCTGGAATATTATATCTATCGCGATTCTTACCGCGACGCCCACAAACAAGGCTACGCCGATTTGGCGCCCATGGGCTGGTATCTGGAAGACTACCACTTGCTGCAAGGGGCGCGACAAGAGGGTTTCACCGCCGCCGCCCGCCATCACCTCAAGCACTCGGGCATCCCGGTCGAGAGCAGCAAGGGCGAATGGGGCTTGGGCCAGCACGAGCTGAACATCCGCTATGCTGACGCGCTGAGCATGGCCGACCGCCACTCGCTGCTGAAACAATGCCTCAAGGAAATCGCCGACGCGCAGGGCTGCAGCGTCACCTTCATGGCCAAGCCTTATGCCGGCCAAGCGGGCTCAAGCTGTCATATTCACCTCAGCTTGTTCAGCGGCGGGGACAACGCCTTTGCTGGCGATACCATGCTGGGACCGGTGGCTGGTTCCGACATCTTCCGCCACTTCCTGGGCGGCTGGATGGCGCATCTGCCGGCGCTGATGGTCTTTTACGCGCCGACGATCAACGCCTACAAACGCTACGAAGACGGCTCCTGGGCGCCGACCCGCATCGCCTGGAGCTATGACAATCGCACCGCCGCTTTCCGCGTGGTGGGGCAGGGCAACAGCTTGCGCATCGAATGCCGCGCGCCGGGCGCCGACTGCAACCCCTACCTGGCATATGCCGCGGCGCTGGCTTCCGGGCTGGACGGCATCCGCAACCTGATCGAGCCGCCCGACATTTTCGAAGGCGATATCTACGCCGCCCAGCATCTGCCGCGCGTGCCCTACACATTGGCGCAAGCGACCGATGCCTTCGAGCAGAGCGACTTCGCGCGCGCTGCCTTCGGCGCTGATGTCGCGCAGCACTATACGCATTTCTTCCGCTCCGAGATCGAGAGCTTCAACAGCGCCGTCACTGACTGGGAGCGCAAACGCTACTTCGAGCGGATTTAGCTCCCCTTGAATTCATGTAGGGTCGACCTAATACGTCGCCCGCAGTTGCAGGTCTAGATCGAAGACGGTTCTGGCAATGCGAAATATCAGCGCTATAATTTTATTGGTCGATAGATGTCGTCATTGGGTTTTGTGTCTCACGAAGACATATTCGGGGCGGAAGTGCGGAGGACAGAAATGAAGACGATAACTGTGCGCATCATTAGGGACGGCGATTGGTATGTCTCGCACTGTTTGGATTATGACATAGTAAGTCAAGGACAAACCAGACAAGAGGCGAAGGACAATATCATAGAGGCCGTTTCTCTGTTTCTGGAATGCGCGTCAAACGAAGAGATCCAGAGATGCCTTGACGAAAATGGCCGCCTTGAGCAGTTGAGCTTCAATAGTGCCTAAGCTAAGGAGACTGTCAGGCCGGGAAGCATGTAATATTCTCGTCTTGAACGGTTTTGAACGAATCCGTCAGCGTGGCAGCCACATCATAATGCAGAAGAAATATCTCAAGGCCAGCGGGGAAATCGGGACTACGACCGTATCTGTGCCAAACCATAAGGAATTGAGACTTGGCACATTGTCCGGTATCATTCGGCGTTCGGGTTTGCCTAGGGAGCTTTTCGAGTGATGCATCGGAGACTCAAAGACAAAACAGCACTTATCACTGGCGCCGGCAGCGGCATCGGCCGGTGCACCGCCAAGCGCTTCGCTGAAGAAGGCGCGTCCATCGTCGCGGTCGACATCGACGACGGCGGCGGCATGGACTGCGCCGCGGAAATCAACAAGGCCGGCGGCTCAGCTGTATACGTCCGCGCCGATGTCTCGCGCGCTATGGATTGCTACAACATGATCGCCGCGGCCGAAGCCAACTTCGGCAAGCTCGACATACTCTTCAACAACGCCGGCATCAGCCACGCCGAGGACGATGACGCCATCAATACTTCCGAAGCCGTCTGGGAGCTGACGATGGCGGTCAACGTCAAAAGCGTCTTCCTGGGCTGCAAATACGGCATTCCCGCTTTGCAGCGCGCCGGCGGCGGCAGCATTATCAATACCGCCTCTTTTGTGGCTGTGCTGGGCGCGGCCACGCCGCAACTGGCTTATACCGCCAGCAAGGGCGCTGTGCTGGCGATGTCGCGCGAGCTGGCCGCCGTCCACGCCCGCGAGAATATCCGCGTCAACGCGCT
>JAGWBC010000157.1:8131-12474 GCA_021296115.1 Anaerolineae bacterium
CTGGCTTCGGACGAATCCTCGTTTGTGACCGGCAGTACCTTCCTGGTCGACGGCGGCATCACAGCGGCCTACGTCACGCCCGAATGAGGCAGCAGTCGCGACTACGCGACAAAAGGATCGCCACCCGCAGTCCAACAAAAACCTGTCGTGAGTAAGAGCCATCATCCGGTGGCTCGCCCCTACAAGGCTTGTCCGGTACTGTGACTCAGCTGCCGCTCGCTCGGCTTAGGCGAATGCTCGACATCTTTGCCACCGAGTACACCGAGTTTGATAGAGTACACAGAGGAAAGGCATCATTCTTAGTCCTCAGCCAAAAGCGGCGAACGTGCGGATCATCCTTGACTCGACCAATCGCCATATTTCCCGGAATCCCTCTCTGTGCACTCATATTTTCTCTGTGCCCTCGGTGGCAAAAGTGTCGTGAATCCCTAAAAGCGCGGCGCCCACCCCAACAAACCGTATCGTCATCGGTATTTGAGTAGCGGACAAGCCTTACAGTTTGTCACTCTTCGAGGGCTCGCTGCCTTGCCTTGGCGGAGCAGCCAATTGCGTCTGCGGCGGGTGGCGGAATGTGCTAAAGTTGTAGCGCTTGATAGGGAAGGAATCTGCCGGCGGAGGGGTCACATGCTGCATGGTCTAATGATGGATTATCCGCTTACGCTCAACACCATCGTCGAGCATGCCAAACGCATGACGCCGCTCAAAACCATCAAGACTAAATTGCCCGACGGCAGTTGGCATGAGTACAGCTACGCTGATTTCTACCGGCGGGTCAAGCGGCTGGGCAATGTGCTGGAGAGCCTGGGCGTCGAATGCGGCGATCGCGTGGCTACCTTCGCCTGGAACAACTACCAGCATCTGGAATTCTACTTCGGCATCCCCGGCGCGGGAGCGGTCATCCACACCCTGAACATCCGCCTGTCGCAGGAGCAGCTCAAATTCATCATCGACCACGCCGAAGACAAGGTCATCTTCGTCGAAGGTTCGCTGCTGCCGCTGCTGCAGCCCATCGCCGCGCAACTGGAATCTGTGGAGCGCTTTGTGGTCTTCAACCACGACGCGAGCCAGCATATCGACCTGCCCAATGCGTCGCGCTATGAAGAGCTGATGGCGGCCGCCAGCGACGACTACGATTGGCGCTGCAGCGACGAGAATATGGCGCTGGGGCTGTGCTACACCAGCGGCACCACCGGCATGCCCAAAGGCGTCTTGTATAGCCATCGCTCCATGATGCTGCACACCTTCGGCGTCTTGCAGGCGGCGGCGCTGGGACCCACCGAAGCCGATGTCGTGCTGCCGGTCGTGCCGCAATTCCACGCCATGGCCTGGGGATTGCCCTACGCCTGCGCCTGGGTCGGCTCGACCATCATCATGCCCGGCCCCCACCTCCAACCCGAGCCGCTGGCGCAGATGATCGAGAGCGAGCGCGTCACCATCGCCGCCGGCGTGCCCACCATCTGGAATGGCTTGTATCACCAGTTGCGGCAGCATCCACACGATATCTCGTCCATCACGCAGCTGGTGGTCGGCGGCTCCGCCATGCCGCGCGGGCTGATCGAAGCCTACGAGCGCGATTTAGACGTCAATGTCGTGCACGCCTGGGGCATGACCGAGCTGTCGCCCATGCATGGGGCACTGGACGCGGACGGGCGCTGGGACATCAAAGCCAAGCAGGGCTATTTTGTGCCGGGCGTGGACGCGCGCATCGTGGGCGAAGACGGCCAGGAACTGCCCTGGGACGGCGAGACCATGGGCGAGCTGCAAGTGCGCGGTTATTGGGTGGCGGGGCAATACTTCAAGCTGGAAGACGATCCCGATCATTTTTCGGCTGACGGCTGGTTCCGCACCGGCGATGTCGTGACCATTGACGCGAACGGCTACATGACCATCACCGACCGCAGCAAAGACCTGGTCAAAAGCGGCGGCGAATGGATATCGTCGGTCGATCTGGAAAATATGCTGATGTCGCATCCTGATGTGCGCGAGGCGGCCGTCATCGCTATCCCCGACGAAACCTGGGGCGAGCGTCCGCTGGCGGTGCTGGCGCCGCTGGACGGCGTCTGTGACGAGGCGGCGCTGAATGACTGGCTGATGGAGCATTTTCCCAAATTCTGGCTGCCCGAGCGCTACGTCAGCGTCGCCGACATCCCCAAAACCGGCGTCGGCAAAATGGACAAAAAAGTGCTGCGGCAATGGTATGCGGATGGAGAGCTGTAAGGCTTGTCCGCTACTCAAATACAGATGACGATACGGTTTGTTGGGGTGGGCGCCGCGCTTTTAGGGATTCACGACACTTTTGCCACCGAGGGCACAGAGAGGGATTCCGGGAAATATGGCGGTTGGTCGAGTCAAGGATGATCCACACGTTCGCCGATTCTGTCTGTGAACTAAGAATGATGCCTTTCCTCTGTGTACTCTATCAAACTCGGTGTACTCGGTGGTAAAGATGTCGAGTTTTCGCCTAAGCGGAGCGAGCGGCAGCTGTGTCACAGTACCGGACAAGCCTTGCGCGACCACGTGACTTTAGATAGCGGGAGAAAACATGAAAATCACAGGCATTCGTTCGACCGTATTCGAACATCGTATGGATCGCGCCATCGGCGACGCCAACAACCCGCGCGGCCGCGACTTAAACGCCGGGCTGGCGGTCTTCCTCGAAGCTGACAACGGACTGACCGGCGTGGCCCTCGGCAACCCGGGCCAGCAGGGCGATATCCACGCCATGGCGCAGAACCTGCTTGTCGGGCGCGACCCGCGCGGAGTGGTCGGCTTGTGGCAGCGCATGGCCGATTTCGCCTTCAAAGGCGGCAACCGCGGCGCCGTCACCGATGTCATCGGCGCGCTGGACCTGGCGCTGTGGGACCTCAAAGCCAAAGCCAATGACGAGCCGCTCTGGAAGACGCTGGGCGCGTCAAGCCGCGCTGTCAAAGCCTACGCCAGCGGCATTGATCTTTGCCTCAGCGATGACGAAATCCGCCAGTTCTACGAACGCCAGGCGAGGCGCGGCATCTGCATCGGCAAGCTCAAGGTCGGGCTGGACCGCGAAGGCGATTTGCGGCGCATCGGCATCATGAAAGAGGCGCTGGCGACCTCCGGACGCGAGCCCATCCTGCTCATCGATTCCAACGAATACTGGTCGCCCAAACAGGCGATCCAGCATATCCGTTACTTCGAGCGGCATCACGAGATCTTCTGGGCCGAGGAACCGGCGCGGCGCTGGGATTACACAGGCTTGCGTCAGGTCTCGCGCGCGGTGAACGCCGCCGTGGCCACCGGCGAAAATCTCGATGACGCGGCCGACTTCCGCGCCTTGATCGCCCACGAAGCGGCCGACATCTTGCAGATCGGCGTGGGCACGGGCGGCCTCACCGGCGCGCTGCGGGTGGCGCACATGGCTGACGGCTTCGACCTGCCGGTCTCGGTGATGAATTGCCCGGGCAACTACATGGCGCATCTGGCCGCCGTCATCCCCAATCACATCTGGATGGAAGTGGTCGATGCCGGGCGCGAGGTCGTCTTCAAACACGACAGCCGGGTCGAGGACGGCACTATCATCCTGGGCGATTCGCCGGGCAACGGCATTCAGTTTGATATGGATATGCTGGAGCAATACAGCGTGACGCAGCGTTCGGCGAGTGCCGCGCCCAGTCCTTGGGGTCGGCGGCGTGGTGCGGGTTTGCATGTGGTCGCGGATGGTGAGGCTGACGAGGTGGGGGAGGAGTAGAGGAAGTGTCCTAGGGCGCCCCGCCAAACAATTGCATAGCGGCGATAAGCGCGGCGAACAAGGCGATGCCTGTGCCGACAATCCACTTAATCAGCGTGGCTTGCATGGCCTGTAAATCCGCTCTGGTCGCCAAGTTCAGCGGTTTATTGGTCCCGGACGTTCCCATTTATTTCCGCTTTTCTTCGTTGGTGGAAACTGCTCCTTGACGATTGCGCGTTTCGGATTGTTTACTTTGCCGCCGCGCTGGCCTCTTTCTATGTATTTGCCAGGCTTCGCTGGCTTCTGACCTGGTTTGCGTAGCTTTGCCATCTTGATTGCTCTCCTACCATCTATAAACTATTAATTCTGCAACCAACTATAGCAGAAAAATTTGTTTCAAATCAAGTCTTTCTGCGCCTTGCCGTCGGTTGACCGTTGCCGGCAAGGACTAAAGATGCAACGCGAGGAATTGCTGTACGCCTGACAACATGAACTCGACGTCGTGTCGTGTGAACTCATCAAATTTACCGTGCGCGGCGCTGTTTCTTATATCTGACCAGGACTTGAGGTTCTTGAACACCAGCTTGTTGAAAGTTTTCCGCTTCTCTAGCTCACCAATCAATGGACCAAGAGTCTTTGA
>JAGWBC010000006.1:0-27501 GCA_021296115.1 Anaerolineae bacterium
AAGGTTTTGGTCTATCACAGCGGCCTGCAAGCATTGGACGAGGCTCGAACCGGGATGGCGCCCTTGCCCAGCGACGACGAGCTGGCGCGCGGGGTGGAGCGCGAGGCGGCTGCGCTGCGCAAATTGGCGCCGATAGCCGGAGATTCGGGCGTGGTCATCGGCATGGAAAATGGCGACCCGCACTTGTGGGAATATGTGGTGCTGAAGGAGCAGGGCAAGGCTCGCGAGCGCTTGGCCAAGTATCATGCGCGGATGCGGACAGCGGCAGTCGTCGAACAGGTTGACGCGGTGAATCACCCTAACATTGGCATTACACTGGATCTGGGACACTTGTATCTGGCGACTCAGGCCTTGGGAGAGGACTATCTTGAGGCGATAAGGACCGCGGCCCCCTGGGTTTGTCATCTGCATATCAATGACAACTTCGGCAAGTTGGACTCGGGTGTGGATTACGAAGGCTATCGTTTGCCCTATGGCGAAGCCGATCTGCATCTGCCGCCGGGCTGGGGCGCGCTTCCTTTCGCCGAGGCCTTTGAGCGCCTGAACGACTACGAGGGCGATATCGTCCTGGAGATCAAGGCGCGTTATCGAGAGCATCTCGGCGAAGCGCTGGCAAGTACACAGCGGATTTTATTGGAGAATGGACACCAGATATGTTAATCGAGACGAGAGCGCTTGAGAGATAGCGGCATGAACCGGCGACGATCAAAAAAGCAGCGGCTCCTCTCCTGGCTTCATGGTCTCATCTTGCTTTGCGCCTGCACAGTTGTACTGGTTCCTTTGGTGTACCTGGTCATCAACAGCGTAAAATTGCCGCGCGAATTCTTGACCGTGCCGCCGACCATCCTGCCGACAGAAGTTACGCTTGAGCATTACCGCGATTTGTTCGAGGACAGCAAGACCTTTCGTCACTTCCGAAACAGCTTGACCGTGACGCTTTGGACGACGGGCATCACCATCATCAGCGGCACCCTGGCGGCCTACGGACTGGCGCGCATGCGGCTTGCCGCCCGCGTATTGGCCGGCGTGACATTCATCTTCTTGTTCATTCGCTTTTATCCGCGCGTAACCACGGTTATTCCGTTCTTCCTGGTGATGCGGGAGTTTGACCTGCTGGATACCGTCTGGGCGATTATCATCGGCCAGCTGGGCATCACCATACCCTTCGTGACCTGGTTGATGCTGGTGGTCTTTCAGGATTTGCCGCAAGAAATCGAAGAAGCGGCGGTGGTGGATGGCGCCAGCGTCTGGCAGCGCTTTTGGCGCGTCGTCTTGCCGATTGTGATGCCGAGCGTCTCGGCGGCGGCCATATTGACGGCCTTCTTGTCCTGGAACGAATTCTTGATCGCATCAAGCGTGGCGCGGCGGAAAGCCAGCGTGCTGTCGATAGCGGTAGCGGGTTTCGTGAGCGACAAGGGCATTCAGTGGGGCCCGATGGCCGCTATGAGCGTGGTGATGATCCTGCCGATGATCGTCTTCGCTTTGTTCGCGCAAAAGTATTTAATTCGCGGCATCACCTTCGGCGCGGTCAAGGGATAGCGCGCCGACGTATGTCAGCGGGCCGCTCGCTCAGGCGCCGTGCGCTCGCTCATAGGCTTGACGCGCATAGGCGGCGAGGCGGTAGTCGATCTGCGCCGCATCCTTTAACTCAATCATGTGGGTAATATTGGGCATGGCGCCCAGACCCACGCCCTTGCGTACATATTCGCCGAAGGCTTCGTCGCCCAAATCCAGACCGACGCGAATATTGGTCTTGTTGATTTTGGCGCAACCGAATACGCGATCGTCCTCAAGCGAGACATAGGTCTTGGTAGGTATGAAGAGCATGCCGGGCAATTCCGCCTGCAGCACAGCGGCAATCGCGTCATAAAGCGGTCGCTGCTTCTCTTTGCCCGCGAACAATTTGCGGAATAGCGTTGGATAATGAAAGACGGGTTCGCCGTCGTTGAGGAATATGCCCGCCAGCATCGAGGCTTGCATATGGTTGAAGGCTTTCTCGCTCTTGAGCCATTTGACGATTTCATTGTTCTTTTGCAGGCCGGCCGCTTCCAAAGTCAGCATCCATTCGGCGAGACCGGCGTCAGTCTCATCGACAAGCGAACTGAGAAAGGCTTGTTCAAGCTCGCGCGCTTCCTTAGCCATGTTTCGCTCCTTTACGTCGCTATGGCAAATGGAACTGAGCTAAAATTTAACCACAGAGACCGCAGAGAGCACAGAGTAAATGCCCTATGGTGTAATGAACTCGACCAGCCGTATACGTTTGACTGAAATTCTGCGGCAAGCCAAACAGTGTTTTTGCAGGTTGATGAAACGAAGGAAAACTTCCAATCCAGAACTTTGAGGCCGTTGTCACCTTTGTGTCTTTGTGGTGAAATCAGATTGAAGTGACTACCCATAAACTTGGCCGAATTAAAGGAGAAAGACCTTGGACCGACAATCAGCCTACGAAATCGTCTGCGAATTTGTGCAATCGGAATCACTGCGCAAGCACATGCTGGCGGTCGAGTTCGCCATGCGCGAATACGCCCGCCACTATGACGAAGATCCCGACGCTTGGGGATTGGTCGGCTTGCTGCACGACTTTGACTGGGAGATTCATCCCTCGCTGGAGCAGCATCCCATGGACGGGGCGCCTATTTTGCGTGAGCGCGGGCTGGACGAAGAAGACATCCGCACGATTCTCAGTCACGGCCCGCTGGCGGCGGATGATCGCGTGACCCTGCGCGACAAGGCGCTCTACGCCGTGGACGAGCTGACCGGCTTGATTACGGCGGTGGCGCTGGTGCGGCCCAGCAAAGACATCCGCGACGTCAAGGTCCGCAGCATTCGCAAGAAATGGAAAGACAAAGCCTTCGCCGCTGGCGTCAACCGGCAGGATGTGATTGACGGCTGCGCGATCTTGGGCGTGGATGTCTGGGAGTTTCATATCCCGCTGGTGCTGAAGGCAATGCAGGATCACGCCGCCGAATTGGGGCTCGACGGCGTGAAGGTCAAGGCTTAGTCGCGGACGTGCACCGGCGTGCCCACTGGCGCGAAATCGTAGAACCACTTGGCGTCGGCTGTGGTCATATTAACGCAGCCGTGGCTCATCGGCGTGCCGAAGTTGTTGTGCCAGTAGGTACCGTGGATGGCGTAGCCGGCGAAGAAGTAGCTGACCCAAGGCACACCCGGCAGATCGTAATCCGGACCAACCATGTGGCGGGACGGCAGTTTGCGCGTGATTTTGAAGTTGCCTTTCACGGTGGGCGTGGCTGGCAAGCCGCTGGACATAATCGCGCTGCGCTGCAGGACACCGTTCTCATAAGCATAAGCCGTCTGTGTGCTCAGTATGATCACGATTTCACGGCCGACCCCTATGTACGCGCCGGGGTCAACGCGAACCGGGCGCACCGGGCCATAGCGGGCGGCCTCTTCGCGCGTCGGGACTTGAAGCACGGCGCCCGCGTACAGCGAGTCGGGGTTGCTTATCCCGTTGATCGCCGCGATAGCCAGCCAGTTCATGCCTAATTTCGAGCCGATGGTCGACAAGTACTCGCCCGGCAGCACGACGTATTGCTCGCGTGTTACGTTGGTGGACGACGGCGCCAGCGTCGAGCCCGTGTCGGTGGCTTGCGGCGGGGGACTAGCCGATTCCAGATCCTTGACGCGCAGCACCAGGCCGGAGTGGAGGTTGCGCGGGTCGCTGATGCCGTTGGCCGACATCAGCAGATCGACCGACAGATTGTATTTTTGAGCGATGCTGAACAGGGTTTCGCCGCGTTCAACCGTGTGGGTGTCGGGCTGGGCCCGAGTCGCGGGAGCTTCCGGCTTAGCAGGTTGCTCAGGCACTGTACTTTCCTCCTCGGGAGGCGTACCGCCGGCGGGAATCACCAATTCCTGGCCCGGGTAGATCAAGTAGGACCAGATGTCATTGATAGCCTGCAAGTCGAAGAGGCTGACGCCGTAAGCGACTGCAATCGTGCCCAGCGTCTCGCCAAAGCGCACGACATGCGTGTATTCGCTGGCGTTTGGCGTGGCGATGCCTGCGTCAGGCGTCGGATCAGTTACGATGGGCGCCGGCTCGCCGTCCGCGGCCGGCAGCCGCAATTCCTGGCCCGGATAAATCCAGCCCTGGTAGTTGTCGTTGAGCGCTTGCAGATCGTACAAGTTGACGCCGTAATGCGCGGCGATCAGAGCCAGGGTGTCGCCCAGGCGGACGATGTGCGTTTGTCCACTGGCTTGCGCGCTTTCTGGCGCCGGCGGGTCTTGATCCGCGACTTCGGGGCCGGCATCTTGGCCCGGCAGCACAAGGACATCGCCGGGGTAAATCCAGGCGTTGAAGATGTTATTGGCTAGTTGCAGCTCAAACAGGTTGATGCCATACAGCTTGGCGATGCTGTCGAGCGTTTCGCCCCGCTGCACCGTATGCGTAGCATCTGAAGATATCGCGGTATCGGTATGGGCAGCGCCCGAGGGCAGCGTCAGCCGCTGCCAGGTATAGATGAGGTGAGCGTTGCCGATGTCATTGAGGGCCGCCAGCTGGTAGACGCTGAGGCCGTACAGCTGCGCGATGTGGCCCAGGGTTTCGCCGGGCCGCACGACGTGCGAGACCTCGGAACTGCGCTGCGCCTGAGCGGGAAGCGCTGCAATCAAGATTGTCGACAGTAAAAGTATGAAAGTTCTTATTGTGCCCATGATTTTCCTGCCCGTTTCGCTTTTGGCTTTCAGAAATACCTTAGCGCATTTTCTGCGGCCTGCGAAACGCGCTATTATGAATTGTAGTGGGCGGATTTTGCTTGTAGAATCATGGCATTCTGCGCGGCAATGCGCCGCAAACCAAGCATTTGCACCAGATGGCGTACTGCGGCGCCGGCAGCGAATCTCGTCAAACGGGGCGTTGCGCGGGCAAAGAGCGTAGAAGAGGCGTCGGCTGATCGTGTGGCGAGCGTCTCCAGATGCGGGTACACTTTCTGGCGCAGCGAGATTCAAGCGGGAGGACTCACGATGTCCCAATACCTACAGAATAGGCGGCTTACCTGCATATGGCTAGTACTGTCGCTGAGTCTCGTAATGCTGGCGCCGGTCTCGGTGCTGGCGCAGGATGGCAGCCGAACTCTGGCGGCGGGCAGCGTCTTGTCCGGCGCTATCGCAGCTGACCAAGGCGCCGTCACTTACGCTTTTGACGCGCCGGCTGACAGTACCGCGGGGCTAACGCTTGGCAATGTGTCGGGCGCTGAGCTTTCGCTGATCGTCAGCGATGTCAATGGCAATACCATTGGACAGGCCAGCGCGAGCGCTTCGTCAGCGCAAGTAGAGGCCGCGATCGGCAGCGGCGGCCGCCATATTGTCATTGTATTTTTCGCGCCGGGCGGCGTCGCCCAAGACACGTCCTTTGACCTGGGCTTGGAAATAACGACTGTGGAAAGCGCCGCGCCGTCGGTGGCTGCCGCAGAAGTGCCGGATCAACTCTTGCTGGGCGCGGGTATTGAAGTCAGTTTGTCATGGACGGGCGCTGCGGACTTGGATCTCGAAGTGCGAGACCCCGAAGGGCGGACTTTGTTTTGGAATTCGCGTACGACGGATAATGGCGGTAGCTTCGGATTTGACGCCAACGGCTTGTGCGCGGTCATCAGTGAAAGCCCGGAAGAAGCCGCCACCTGGCAACCCGGATTCCTGCCCACCGGCAGCTACGAGATCATCGTCTATTATGAACAGGCCTGTGACCCGCTCACGGCGACGGTGCCCTTCAGCGTCGATGTGGAAGTCAACGGCGTACTGAGCGGCACCATAGCTGATACCCTGGCGCCCGGTGTCTTTGGGCAACAGAATATTTATGTGGCGCGATTTGAAGTGGGCGCGGAGGGCGTGACGACTGTCGTCCCGGGCGGGGCCTATCCGCCATCCAGCGTAACCCTCTTGCCTGCTACGTTTGACAGCGCCATGAGCCTGGCGACGCCGATTGCGCGCGCAGTGGGTGTCGTGGGCGAAATCACGAACGCCCGGCCCTTTATCGCCTATTCGTTTGAAGGCGTCGCCAACGAGTTGATCACGGTTGATATGCAGGCGACCGGGGGAAGCCTTGATACGCTGCTCCAGATCGTGGATCCCGCTGGAAACGTAGTCGATGTCAACGACGATGCCATTTTGGGGGAGACGACCAATTCCCGTATAGCGGATGCGCGTCTTTTGAGCAGCGGCAGGCATACGATTGTTGCTACGCGTTATGCCAAGGAAGCGGGCGGTACGGTCGGCCCATTCCAGCTTACCTTGACCGGACCGACGGGCCAGGCAGCGCCGCAAGTCAGCACACTGAATCTGCCGCAAGGTGATGTCGAAGTCAGCTTGTTCTGGAGTACCGGGGCGGACCTGCAACTATTGGTGCGCGACCCGGTGGGAGAATCAGTATTTGATGACAATCCGCTGGCGACAAGCGGCGGCATCCTGCAAGAAGTGGGCAATGCCAACTGTGTGCCGGCGGCCGCGGGAGCGCCGGTATCGTATGTGTATTGGCCGGAAGGATTCTTGCGGCCGGGCACCTACGAAGTGGAAGTTTGGTACCAGAATCCCTGCGCTGACTTTCCGCCGCCGGTCAACTTTACGCTGCAGATTGAGGTCAATGACGTGGTGATCGCTCGCATGCGGCAACTGCCGCAGCCGGACCAACGCCTGGTCACCAATTTCACCGTGCAGCCGTCCGGTTTTGCGCTAGCGGGCGAAGCGGGCTTTATTGACGCGGGCAGCGCGACACTCGACTATCAGGCGGCCGCGCTGGACGCGCCTGCAATCGCGAGCGGAACATCGGTCACGGGTACAATTTCCCCCAGCAATACCTTTGACGTCTATCAGTTTGATGGCGTCGCCGGTGAAACCGTGACCATCAGCATGACTGCGGTGACGCTGGCTTTGGACACGAATCTGTATTTGATCGGCCCGAGCGGGCGTGAACTGGTCGCGAATGACGATGGTAACCCGGTCGCGCTGGGTTTGACGGGCAGAAAGACTGACTCGCAGATCAGCGGATACAATCTGCCGGAGAACGGTCCTTATACGATCATCGCCACGCGTTACGGGAACCAATATGGCGGAACGATCGGTGTATACGAATTGTCGCTGACGAAGACTTAGCGCTGCAGCCGCCCCCGGGCCGGAGTTGGCTTTACAATGTCGGCCGGCTTTGATATGATGCCTTGCTGCTGTCGAACTAAGACATACGAAAGTTAAACTGAATGAAACGCGCCTTGCTGGTCCTATGTGCTTTGATTGCGGTTGTGGCGCTAGCTGCGTGTTCCGCTGATGTCAACTTGCTTGATGAAAGTAAACTGAGCGACACCAGCTTGATCAGCGGCGAACCCTGCGCGGCGCCCTGCTGGAATGGCATTACCCCCGGCGAAACGCGCTATCGCGATGCCAAGCTCATCATCGAAAGCGACGATCGCTTTAAGATTTCGGACGAGCCGTCGCCGGAAGACGGCAGTACAGCCAGAAGCTTCACCTTTGCCGAAGGGGAGAATCCCGCGTGCTGTCAATTGGTCAGCCGCAATGGCGATATGGTATCTTCATTCCTGCTGCAGACCGCGCCGATCATGAACTTCGGCGCCGTCTACGACATTTATGGCGAGCCGGATTATCTGGGCGGGGAGCAGGTCAACGACGAGCAAGGTTATATGGCGCTGGTCTACAGCGAGGTACCGCTCATCCTCTACGCCTTCGTCGCCAATCCACCGACCGGCGCGATCTCCGTGACCAGCCAGATAATCGGCACGATGTACCTGGGCGAAGCCGAAATGCAGGAATTGCTGACCTGCGCCAGTCTATACCAATGGCAGGGATTCCTGGAGTTCACCAGTTACGTGGAACGTGAATTCGACTACGTTGGCGAAGGCGTCGGCGACGAGGAAATCTGTCCGACAAATCAGTAGCGCGCCATACGTGAGCGGGCGCTGGACATTTCAATTGTAGGAGCGGGAAGACAATGGCGGAACAGACAGGTGCGCTGACAGTAGGCGCGGAAGTCATGGGCACGGTGAGGCATCTCGGCATATACGGCGCCCTGGTCGATATCGGCACGGGACAAGACGCGCTGCTGCATATCTCCCAGCTGGGTGAAAAAGAAGACCGCAAGTTTGAAGAGGTCCTTCAGCCGTCCGCTGAGATCAGAGCCTATGTGTATAGGACTCGCAAAGACGGGCACGTTGCGCTGACGATGGATAAGCCGCCGGCGGTGCCCTGGCAGACGATTAAACGCGGCAATACCTATACCGGCCAAGTGATCCGCATTGAGGACTTTGGCGTATTCGTGGACTTCGGGGCGGAACGCCCGGGCATGGTGCATGTCTCGGAAATGGCGGATGATTTCGTCAAGTCGCCCAGCGATGTGGCGTCGGTGGGTCAAGAGGTCCAGGTGCGGGTCATCAAGAAAAATGGTCGGCCCAGGCAGATTGATTTGTCGATGAAGCCCGCGGTTGCAGAGGCGGCAATCGAAGTCGAAGAAGAAGAAGAAGATCTGCCGACCGCGATGGCGCAGGCCTTCCAACGGCCGATGCGAAATGATGAAGCGGAAGAGGCGCTTGAGAGCCAGCCGCAGAACTCACGAAACAGCCATCGGGAAGAACAAGAGGAGATCTTGCAGCGCACGCTGCGTGGCGCTTAAGCCTGACGAGAATCTCGGCAGCGGATTGAATTTTGAGGAGCGCCCACGCGCTCCTATTTGATTTCCTGCTTAGCCCTCGGCCTCGACCGTTTCGCGGTAGACGCGGTAGGCGATGGTGAGAAATAGTAGCGTGAAGTTCGTCTCGTGGCTCAAACACCAGGGGCAGAGCGCCTCCAGCAAGAAGAACTGCACGTAAACCAGCCACATCGAGAACAGCCAGGCGAAGAGCCCGATGCCAAAGACGAGCAAGCTGCCGTATTGTTCCAGGAAGGAAAGCTTGCGCTCGAAGAGCATAACCAGGCCGATGAGCGTGTAGACGGCAAAACCCAGATAGGCGATGGGCACACCCGCCAACTCGGAGTATTGACTGTTGAGCACTACATTGCAGTCGAAGGGTCCGGCTTCGACACAGGCGGCAGGGGCCGCGGCCAGTTTCAGGTAACTCAGATAACCGGCGATAAACAAGCCAATCAATACGAGCAGAAACTGCGCGCGCCGCAGCGTGATTCCTTTGCCGCCGCTTGTCTCAGACTGCATAAAAGCCTCCCGCGCCTAATCGAGCTCTCGAAGAAGCATCACATCCACAACTGCGCCGACCGGCAGAAAGGTTCTGCCTTCGGGAATCACGGCCAAGCCGTCGGCGAGCACCATCGACATCAGCGCGCCAGAACTCTGAATTCCGGTGGAATGGGCGATGAGTCCGTCCGCGCCTTGCTGCAAGGTAACGCGGTTGTAGCTGCGGCGTCCGTCTGACTTCATGTCGTCGGCAAGGGTCGCTTGGATGGCGCGCTGCTTGATTTCGCGTCCGGCGATCTTGGCTAAGGCCGGGCGGACGAGCACCTCGTAGGTCACCATGGTCGACACCGGGTTGCCGGGCAGCCCGAAGAAAGGCACACCGCGCAGCCTGCCGTATGCCAGAGGCTTGCCCGGCCGCATATTGATGCGCCAGAAGTCGATGTCGCCCAGTTCATCCATGACGACTCGGACCAGATCGGCGGCGCCGACTGATACACCGGCCGTACTGATGACCATGTCGGGATTGATCTCCAGGGCGCGGCGGTAGAGCGCGCGGATTGATGTCAAAGTATCGGCGGCGATCGGCAGCCTGATGGGAATGCCCCCCGCCTGTCGCACCAGCCCCGCCAAAGTGTAACTGTTGGTATCGCGGATTTGGCCGGGTTTGAGCGGATGGTGGATATCGACCAGTTCGTCGCCGCTGCTGAGAATGACGACTTTGGGCTGGCGAATGACCGCGACTTTGGCGCAGCCGATGCCGGCTAACATGCCGATTTCGGCCGGGCCGATGACCGTGCCCGCCCGCATCACGCTGTCGCCTTGAGCGATGTTTTCGCCCGCGCGCCGTATATTCTCCCCGCAGCGCAAACTGCGATAGAGCTGCACTTGGGCGGGAGCGGCGACTGTGTCTCCCTTCAACCAGTCATCGTCGGTGTCCTCGACCGGGATCACTGCGTTGGCGCCGGCGGGAATGGGCGCGCCGGTCATGATGCGCGCGGCCTGGCCTCGTTGCAGCTGCCCGCTGGGCGCGCTGCCGGCCAGGACATCCATGACCACCGGCAGCGTTGCCGGGTTGGCCAGGCTGGCTGCGGTACTGTCTTCACAATGCAGGGCGTAGCCGTCCATGGCCGAGTTGTCGAAGGGCGGCAGGTCGATGGGGGAGACGATGTCTTCAGCGATGACGCGCTTATGCGCCTCGGGCAATGAGATGGTCTCGGCCGGCAGCGCGCTCACGCTATCCAGTATATTTTCTAGGGCAGTATCAACGTTGAGCAAGTCGCTCATTTGCCGTCTCCCGGGCCTAGCCTACGGGCGCGCATTATAGCATAGATTTATCAGCCGCTTGCGCTGCGAATCGGGCGCTGTCGATTTGTTGACACATGTAGAGCGAATGGATAGACTCTCTTCGAGTTAAGCGGTTTTCTTGGTAAACCTTTCCCTAAATGAGGAGGTCAAAATGAGACGGGTTCTTACGACATTTGCATTATTGGCAGCGATTACGTTGATAGGCGCGGCGCTGCCTGCCACGGCGCAGGACGCCAGCGAAGTGACGTTGACGATGTGGACGCACGATGGCTTGTACGTTCAATTCTTCAGCGCGCGCGCCGAGGAGTGGAAAGAACGCCACCCGGATGTCGACTTCACTTTCGAATTCGAGGTGGTGCCGAGTGTATTTGACAAGGTGCTGGGCAATTTGGCCGCCGGCGAAGAGATCCCCGATTTGCTGGGCATCGAGCAAGGCTCGTTCCCGCGTTTCATGCAGGGCGGCATCATCGAGAGCAAGTTCCTCGACTTGACCGATCTGCTGGCTGATGACTATGACTTGATCGTGGAAGGGCGGCACACGCCTTACAAATATCAGGGTCGAGTCTATGGCGTGGACAGCTCGCTATGCGGGGTTGTCTACTATTATCAGCCGTCGATCTTCGAAGAACGGGGACTGTCGGTGCCGACGACCTGGGACGAGTACCTGGAGACGGGCGCGATACTGGCGGAAGAAGGCATCGCCATGTCTTACATTACTGACCACGGTGGCATGTTCATGATGTATTTGCTGCAGCGAGGCGGCGCGATTTTCGACGAACACGGCGAATTTGTATTGCCGCAGGAGGAGAATCGGACGATCGCGATTGAAGTGCTGAACTTGCTGAAAGAGGGGCTGGACAGCGGCGCGATTCGTTACGTGCCCAGCGCCGAAGTTTGGGGACCGGCGATCATAAATGCCTACCGCGAAGAAAACCTGGTCGGCGCGATTATGCCCGATTGGTATTCCGACTATATCTTGAAACCGCAGGCCGAGGATATGTCCGAACAGTGGCGTATCGCGCGCATGCCGGTTTGGGACGAAGGGACGAGCCATAAGACATCTGTTTGGGGCGGCACCGGCTTTGCAGTGGCCAAGGAAAACGAAAATGCACGATATGCCTGGGAGCTGCTGCAGTATACCTATGTGACGCTTGAGAACCAGATCAAGCGCTATGAGGAGATTGCCTACTATCCGACGATGCCAGCCGCGTTCCACGATGAGCGCATCGTTGGTTTGGAGGATCCATTCTATGCAAATCAGAAGACGGGCGAGGTGTTCGCGGAGATCGTGGATGATGTGCCGATCTGGTATCAGAGCCTGTTCCGCGCGACCTTCGAACAGCAGATGGCAGCTGAATTGGCCGTTTTCTTTGACGGCTCGGTGACCGCTGAAGAGGCGATCGACAATGTGATTGTTTACCTGGAAGACGAGATCGCTTTCGCCGAATAAGTTGGCAATCCGGCGCTGGCAGGGCGGCTTGCCCTGCCGGCGCTCCCCAAACTGGAGCAGCGCATGTTTCAAGCGGCCGTTGCGCGCGGACGTGAGGCGCGGGAAGGTGGCGGATTCCACCAGCACAGGCTCGCGCCCTATGCCTTTATCTCTCCGTTTTACCTTCTGTTCGGTTTCTTCTTTCTGGCGCCCAGCCTGATCGCGCTGGTGCTGAGCCTGTTCCGCTGGGATGGCATCAACGATCCGCGTTTTGTTTTCGCTCGCAATTACGGACGCCTGGTCAGCGACAAAGTGTTCGCTCAAGCGGCGACCAATACGGCGGTTTACGCGATCGCCAGCCTGTTCATCGTCATACCCTTGGCGCTGGTGCTGGCGGTGCTGTTGAACGCCAAGTCTTTGCGATTTAGCAGTGTTTGGCGGGCGATGTATTTCACGCCCATTGTGACATCGACGGTGGCGATTACCTTGGTATTTCAGATTCTCTACGATCGCGACGTGGGCTTATTGAACGCGCCGCTAATTTATTTGGGTTTGGAGCCTATCCATTGGCTGGGCGATCGATCGTGGGTCAAGGTGGCAATCATCATTCTTATCACTTGGCGCTCGACCGGATTGCTGTCAATATATTTTCTGGCCGGCTTGCAGAGCATTCCCGAAGAGTTGTACGAAGCGGCGTCGATAGATGGCGCAAGTACACTGCAGAAGCTCTTTCGTATCACAATCCCTATGCTGCGTCCGATCATCTTGTTCGTTAGCATTATCGTGCTGTTAAGTTCTATACAGATATTCGATGAAATCCAGATTCTTACCAATGGATCGGGTGGGCCCGCCAACGCCAGCATGAGCGTCGTGCAATATCTGTATGTTCGTGGCTTCACACGCTTGCGGCTGGGTTTTGCTTCTGCGGTCGGCACAGTGCTCTTTGCTACCGTATTCATTTTGTCGCTAATTCAGCTGCAGTGGTACGGCGTCTTCCGGAAGGAGGACTGATGGACGAGCGATTCGGTCAGCGCGTGGGCGTTGTGGCGCTGCACGTGGTGGTCATCAGCGGCGCGTTGCTGACAGTAGCGCCGATCGCCTTTATGATCTTCTCGTCGTTCAACACGACGACCGAGATATTCACGCTGCCGCCCTGGCTGCCGCCCGCGGAGTGGTCATTCAAGAATTACGAAACCCTGCTGACCAAGTGGCCCTTTCCCTATTGGTATATCAACAGCATCATTTACGCTGGGGTGGTGACGGTGTTCGTGTTGTTCTTTTGTTCGCTTGCCGGTTTCGCCTTCGCCAAGTACAACTTTCGCGCCAAGAATGCTTTATTCATCATCTTAATTGGCTCGACGATGATTCCGTTTCAGCTGATATTGATTCCGCTTTTCATCTTGATGAGCCGGATCGACTGGATAAATCATCCCGCGTCAATGATCATCCCCTGGATGGCGCCGGCTTTCGGAATCTTCTTGATGCGGCAGTATATTCAGGCGGTGCCTTCGGAATTGATGGAGTCGGCGCGGATTCACGGCGCTTCGGAGTTTCGCATTTACGCGCGGATAATCGACCCCATGGTGCGGACCGGCTTGACGACGCTGGCGATCTTAACTTTTCTCGGCTCGTGGAACAGTTACATTTGGCCGCTGATGGTGCTGCGCGGCAACAGGGTCATCACGCTGCCCGTCGGTATTGCGACCATGCGCAGCCAGGCGACTGCGGCTCAGGTTCCCTACGGTGAAATGATGGCGGCGGCGAGTATGGTGTCGGTGCCGGTGATTCTGTTGTTTCTGATGCTGCAGCGCTACTTCATATCGGGATTGACGATAGGCGCAGTCAAGGGCTAGCGTCCCGCGGCTTCCAAGAGTGCCGCTGACGTAATGTCGACGACTATGCGCGACCATTCAGACGCGTCTTGACAAAGGCAGCAGGCTAGGGTTACAATTCACCGCGATGGAAAATCGCCAATAATTCACAGTTGGGAAAGGGCTCAGGGGCTGTGCCTTCTGTTAGTCTTTTTGTCATTCAAAGGTGATAGTGCTTGCATTTCATCACTTCATCAATCTTCAATCAACAGATTCATAGCGCATAGGAGGTTACGCCTTGGAGGCGAAAGACTTTAGCGCATTACGTATTAGTTTGGCTTCGCCAGAGCAGATTCGCTCCTGGTCATACGGTGAGGTCACCAAGCCCGAGACGATCAATTATCGGCGTCTGCGTCCGGAAATGGACGGGTTGTTCTGCGAAAGAATTTTCGGCCCAACACGGGACTGGCAGTGTTACTGCGGCAAATACAAGAATATTCGCTACCGCGGGATCATCTGCGACAAGTGTGGTGTTGAAGTCACGCGTTCCTCCGTACGGCGCGAGCGGATGGGGCATATTGAATTGGCGGCGCCGGTTGCGCACGTCTGGTATACGCGGCGCGTGCCGAGCTATCTGGGTTTGCTGCTGGATGTCAGCCGGCGCAATCTGGACCGGGTGCTTTATTTCGCGCAATACGTGGTGACCACAGTCGACGAGGACGCGCGCAGCAAGGCCATCGCCCGTATCGAGAAAGAGTTGCAATCCAAAGAAGAAGAACTCTCGGGCGCCATTGAAGACCAGATGACGGCTTTGCGCGACAATCGCGACCAGATCGCCGAGGAATTCGAAACCAAGGCCAAAGCCATTCGCGACCATTTTGACACGGAGTTGGCGCGGCTCAGCGACGAAGTCATGACCGAGGCGCAATCGGCGCAGACCAGTGTGGAGAATCTGCTCGGCCAGGACGCCACTGAGGACATCAAGCTGGATTCGGCTTCCGCAGTCGTGGTCGCCAAAGGCGAAACCATCGCCAACGACCATATTTCCAAAATTCAGACTTTGGTCAATGAGCACCTGAGCTCGCTGCAGGGCGAAATCGAAGCCTTGGCACAGGAAGAGATTGGCAAGGTCAGCGGTGAAATTGACTCCGCCAACGTCGATGTCGACAGCTCGATGGATGAGCAGCTGCAGGAGCTGGACGACAAGCTGCGCAGCTTGCGTGAAAGCGCCGACAAGCAAATCGGCGAATTGAACCAGTTGCAGAGTTTGGTAGCCTACTCCGAAACCGCCACCAAAATCCGCAATGAACAGAAGAAAGACTCGCCCTTCATTTCCGAAAGCAAGTACCGGGAATTGAAGAGCAAATTCGGCAATGTATTCCAGGCGGGTATGGGCGCCGAGGCCTTCTACGAGATCCTCAGCAACATCAACATGTCGAGGATGGCCGAGATGCTGTGGGATGAAGTGCGGACCGCCCGGTCCAAACAGGTCCGGCGCAAAGCGACCAAACGCCTGCGCGTCGTCGAGAGCCTTCGCAGCAGCCGCGCCACGGTCATGGACAAGGACGAAACCAAGCAAGAAAACGAACCCCACGGCAATCGTCCCGAGTGGATGATTCTAACCGTCCTGCCGGTCATTCCGCCCGACTTGCGGCCGATGGTGCAGCTGGATGGCGGACGCTTCGCCACCAGCGATTTGAATGACTTGTACCGCCGTGTGATTAACCGCAACAATCGACTCAAGCATTTGCTGGATTTGGGCGCGCCCGATGTCATCGTCCGCAACGAAAAGCGCATGCTGCAGGAAGCGGTCGACAGCTTGATTGACAATAGCCAGCGCGGCAAGGCCCTGAGTCGGCGCGGCCGGCGCGAACTGAAGTCGTTGAGCGACATGCTCAAGGGCAAGAAGGGGCGCTTCCGGCGCAATCTGCTGGGCAAGCGCGTCGACTATTCCGGGCGTTCCGTGATTGTCATCGGGCCCAAATTGAAGCTGCATCAGTGCGGCCTGCCCAAGACGATGGCGCTGGAATTGTACCGTCCCTTTGTCATCAGCCGGCTGGTCGCTTACAACTACGCCAGCAACGTCAAAGGCGCCAAGCGCATCATTGAGCGCGAACGGCCGGAAGTCTGGGAAGTGCTGGAAGAAGTAATCAAGGAGCGTCCGGTTCTGCTCAACCGCGCGCCGACCCTGCACCGTCTGGGCATCCAGGCCTTTGAGCCGCTCTTGGTTGAAGGCAAGGCGATCCAAATTCATCCCTTGGTGTGCTCGGCCTTCAACGCCGATTTTGACGGCGACCAAATGGCGGTGCACGTGCCCTTGAGCGAGCAGGCGGTAAAAGAAGCGCGCGATCTGATGCTGAGCACACGCAATCTGCTCAAGCCCTCCGACGGCGCGCCCATCGTGGGGCCGTCGAAAGATATGGTGCTGGGCAACTATTATCTGACGATGGATCCAACTGTCGAAATCGTCGCCTTGCGTTCGCGCGCTGATGACTTCCGCACCGAGAGCGCGCTCTATGCCGGCGAACACAAAGTGGGCATTGCCTTCCGCTCCAACGGCTATTACTACGCGCAATTCCGGCACGTGCCCAATAGCGAATTGTATCTCGATGAGACGGCGCCCGATGCTAACGGTCGCCCGCAGGTGGTCAAGTCAGCGGTCGATCGCACTGTGGCCGCGCTGCTCTCCGGCGAAGTCGATTGCATGCTGGCCAACGCCTACGAGATGCGCAAGTATCTGCGCGCGAATAATCTCGAAGATCGGTTGGAAATCACCAACTTGCACGAGCGGCGGGTCGTGGTCGATATGGATGAGGTCGAGTATCTCTATCGCATTGGTCTGGTCAACTTGCACAGCCCGATTCTGCTGGGCAATGTCTACGATGAGCTCAGCCCGCAGGATGAGCCGGAGATTTGCACGGTAGGGCGGGCGATATTCAATCGCATCCTGCCCGACGAGATGCGCTTTGTTCAGGAGACCTTGGGCAAGCGCGGGCTGCAAGACTTGGTGGCGCGCTGCTATCAGGTGATCGGCGGCGAACGGACAACGGAAGTTGTCGATGCGATCAAGAATTTCGGCTTCCACTACGCCACCATATCCGGCACGACTATCGCGGTCAGCGATTTGACTATTCCCGATGAGCGCGCGGATATCTTGCGCGAAGCCGAAGATGTGGTCACCCGCGCCGAGCGCGATTTCCGCCGCGGCTTGATGACCGAAGAAGAGCGTTACCAGATCACGATTGACGAATGGAATCGCGCCAAGGACTTCTTGCAGGATCAGATTCAGGATGCGCTTGATCCCTATGGACCGATCGCGATTATGGCGCTGTCCGGTTCGACCAAGGGCGGCTTCGGACCGATTACGCAGTTGGCTGGCATGCGCGGCTTGATGGCGGATCCTTCCGGCCGCATCATCGACTTGCCGATTCGCAGCCACTTCCGCGAGGGCTTGAATGCGCTGGAATACTTCATTTCCACGCACGGCGCGCGCAAAGGTCTGGCCGATACCGCGCTGCGCACCGCGGATGCCGGTTACTTGACCAGGCGACTGGTTGACGTGGCCCAGGATATGATCGTCAACCGCTGGGATTGCGGTACCAATCGCGGACTGCGGATTTTCCGCGCGGACGACATCGCCGGGCAATCCGTTGAAGAACGGATCGTGGGCCGCTGCTCGGCGGAAGACATTGTGGATCCGGAGACCAATGAGCTGATTGTCGGCCGCAACGAGATGATCGACGAAGACATCGCGGCGAGAATCCAGCAATCGACGCTTGAAGTCGTTGAAGTCCGCAGTCCGCTGACCTGTGATTTGGTTCACGGCGTCTGCGCAATGTGCTACGGGCGCGACCTGGGCACCGGCGAAATGGTCAACATTGGCTCGGCCGTGGGCATTATCGCGGCGCAGTCCATTGGCGAGCCCGGCACGCAGTTGACGCTGCGGACTTTCCATAGCGGCGGTACAGCGGAAGTTCGCGACATCACCAGCGGTTTGCCGCGTGTGGAAGAGCTGTTTGAAGCGCGGCGCGCGCCCAAGGGGGAGGCAGTAACGACTGGCATTGCCGGCGTACTGCGCTTGACCGAGCGAGAAGACGGCGCCCGCATCGCTACCGTCATAGACGAGGTGCTGGAGAGCGAGGAACACGATATCCCCGAGGGCTGGGATCTAGTCGCCAAGGACGGCAAGGATATCAAAAAGGGCGCGGTTATCGCCCGTAACGGCGACGACGAAATTGTGGCGGACCTGGCCGGCAAAGTTCATATCGAAGAGTCCAAAGTCTACATTCGCTTCCAGGACGACACTGTAGAAGAACTTGAGATTCCAGCCAATGCCCGCTTGCGCAAGAATATCTACGACGGCATGAAGATAGCGGCCGGCGAACAACTCACGGAAGGTTCGAAGAATCCGCATCGGATTCTGCGTGTCCTGGGCGCCAACGCCACGCAACTGTACTTGCTGAGCGAGATCCAGGAAGTTTATCGCAGCCAGGGCGTTAATATCGCCGACAAGCACTTTGAAACGGTAATCCGCAAGATGATGTGCAAGGTGCAGATTACCAGAAGCGGCGACAGCGACTTGCTGCCGGGCGAATTGATCGACCAGCTCAAGCTCTTGGAGATCAACGAGCGCCTGATATCCGAAGACGCCGAGCCCTGCTCGGGTACGCCGGTGCTGCTGGGCATCACCAAGGCGGCATTGAGCACGGAAAGCTACCTGTCAGCCGCCAGCTTCCAGCATACCATCAAGGTCTTGGCGGGCGCGGCCATCGAAGGCCAGGTCGACCCGCTGCATGGCTTGAAGGAGAACGTGATTATCGGAAAGCTGATCCCGGCGGGCACGGGCTTCCATGCCTATCATGAGCGCGAGGTGATTGCGCCGCCGGTTACTCTGGAAGCTCAGGGCGCGCTGGACCTGGATGAGGTCGGCGATGTCGACGACTTCGAGAATATGCTCAGCGAATTGTAAGCGCTGACAGCCCTAACGAATACGACGCGGGATCCGGCGACGGTCCCGCGTTTTGTATTCTTGCCGATTCTAGGGGCGGCGTTCCAAGGCGTGATATAGCGGGCGCCGGCGCTTGTTCCTGCTGCCGTCAAAATGCGGATAGAGCAGGCTGTAGCCGGCCAGCTCAATGCGATTATAGACGGTGCGCTCTTCCGCATAGCTCAGATTCCAGAGGATCATGACGCCGATATCGGCGCGCGACTGGCCGATCTCGAAGGCGCGCATGCTATAATTCATCTGGTCCTGCGCCGAATTGTAGCTCATCCAGGGGTCGGGCGCTTCCGTGGGATAATCTTCCCAGGTGGCCCAGCCGAATTCAGTCACCCACATTTGCGCCTTGTCCCCGAACGCGGCGATGATGCTGGCGTAATCCCTAATAGTCTGCCGGAAGAAGAACTGCGGCCGGTCGTCCCAGCCTTGCCCCTCGACATTGTCGCAGCACAGGAAATCGGGCGGATTGCCCCAGCCGTAGGGGTGGACGCCGATTTTGACGTCGGCGTAACGCCCCAGGCCGGCCTGGTACATTTGGCGCAGGAAGGCGCGGTCGTCGACTGTCGCGCCGCTGTGATTGCCTGTTGGCGCCAGCCCGGCGGTGATCAGCGTGATATTGGGCGAGTAGGCGCGTATGGCGTCGTAGGCGACGCGGAAAAGCTCCATATAGCTGGCGCCGCTGATGGGACGGCTACCGGTCCATTCGCGGCGCAGATTAGGTTCATTCCAGATTTCGATGGCGTCAATGTAGGGGCCGACTTGCTTCAATAGCAGCCGCAGGAATTCGGCGAATTGGTTCAGGTCATCGGGCGGGCCGTCTTCGTTTCGATTAGTGTGCCGCGCCCAGTGAGGCGCCTTGACGACGCTCAGCATCACCTGGAAGCCGTACTTGTCGGCTTTCTGTACGTGCAGTTGAAACAGGCGGAAGTTCTGGTCAAATTGTCCGGCGCGGTCGGGCTGCAGCCATTCCCAGGCCGCTTGCACCTTGACCCAGTTGACCCGCAGCGGCTTGATCTGCTGCAGGCTGTGCTCCCAGCTGTTGACATCAAAATTGTAATGCAGCTGGATGCCCATGCGGGCCGGGTCGAGTCGCGTCTGGTCAAGGGCTACCGGAGTGGTATAGGCGCTGCCGGGTTGGGTGACGACTGCCGTCGGGGTCGGCGGCTTGGAGGTATTGGTCGGCGGCTGCGTATACTTCGGACCTACAATGGGGCCGAAATCCCGAGCGCCTGTTTCCGCCGCTGGCGAGCTGCGATCCGTGGGCAGGGCCGTGGGCTGTTGCACGCCGTTGACGTCTGCTATCGTCGCTTCGACGTTCTTGGCGGTCAGCTGCACCTCGGGCGCAATGCTCACCGGAACCTCGCCGGAGCAAGCGAACAAAGCCGGGCAGAGCAACACAAGGACGAGTAATCTCAGCATTTGACTGGCCTTGGCCGAAAGCGATCCGCTGGAAGGCTGTGCGGCGGGTAGTGGTCGGAGAGTCGGCGCAAGTTGGAGTCTTTTTGGGTCAGTTGGTTGGCGTAGAAGGCGCGATTGCATTTGACACGCTCTCAGAAGACATTCTACAATGAGAAACTGAAGTCCGCATGAGTTACTATCGTCGCGCTCCCGACGATTCTTATACGCTTGCGCCGTGTTGCGAAGCCGCAGCCGGCAGTAGTCAGATTGACCGGATGGATTCTTAAGTCGTCACATAGGCGACGGCTGTCCCAAGCCTGGAGTTACGCCGGGCAGTCTGCCCGGTAGCGCTAACGATGACGACAGTCGCAATGCTGTTTACAACGTCGATGGGGGATTCCGCCGAGGTCGCGCAATGACAGATCAATCCAATCATCAGGTTAATATCGAAAGCGAAATGCGCGAAGCCTACCTGAGCTACGCCATGAGCGTGATCGTGTCGCGTGCTTTGCCGGACGCGCGCGACGGGCTGAAACCGGTACATCGGCGGATTCTGTACGCCATGCATGACATGGGCATTGGCGCCGGCAGCACGCACAAGAAGAGCGCTCGAATCGTTGGCGAGGTCTTGGGCAAATATCATCCACACGGCGACGGCGCTGTCTACGAAACGATGGTGCGCATGGCGCAGGACTTTTCTATGCGCTACATGCTGATCGACGGGCAGGGGAACTTCGGCAGCATCGATGGCGACGGCGCAGCCGCCATGCGCTACACCGAAGCGCGCACGGCCAGAATCGGCGACCAGTTGCTCGTCGATATCAACAAGGACACCGTGGATTTCGTCGAGAACTTTGACGGTACGCTCAATGAACCGGCCGTGCTGCCGTCGATGGCGCCGAACATGTTGATTAACGGGGCGTCTGGAATCGCCGTGGGCATGTCGACGAATATTCCGCCGCACAACCTGGGCGAAATCTGCGACGCGCTGGTGCATATGCTTGAGAATTGGCAGCGGCTTGAAGAAATTGATGTTGACGAGCTGATGCGATTCGTCAAGGGGCCCGACTTTCCTACCGGCGGCGTCATGTTCAAAATGCGCGGCGAAGATAATATGCTGCGGCAGGCCATGGCCACCGGGCGCGGCAAGATTACCCTGCGCGCCAAAGTGCATATTGAGGATATGGGGCGCGGCAAATCGCGCATCATCGTCAGCGAACTGCCTTATCAGACCAACAAGACGACGCTGGTGGAGCGCATCGCCAGTCTGGTGCGGGCTGGAAAATTGGACGGATTGGTGGACCTGCGCGATGAATCGGACCGTCAGAATTCGGTGCGGCTGGTCATCGAATTGCAGCGCGGCGCCGACGTCACCGACGTATTAAAGCGACTCTTTAAGTTGACGCCGCTGCAATCGACTTTCGGCATTATCATGCTGGCTTTGGTCGACGGGCAGCCGCGTACTCTGGGTTTGAAGCAGGCCCTGCGTGTCTTCCTGGAGCACCGGCTGGAAGTGGTTGTGCGCCGCAGCGAATTCGATTTGGCGCGGGCGCGCGAACGGGCGCATGTGCTCGAGGGGCTGATCATCGCGCTGGACAATCTGGACGCGGTCATCAGCGCCATTCGCAAATCGCGCAACACTGACACGGCGCGCAAGAACCTGGTCAAGAACTTTGCCGTCACCGAGATTCAGGCGCAGGCTATTTTGGACATGGCCTTGCGGCGCCTGGCCTCACTGGAAATCCGCCGCATACGTGATGAATACAAAGAAAAGCAGCGTTTGATTAAATCGCTGGAAAATCTGCTGGCGAGCCCGGCGAAGCAGCGCGGGCATATTGCCGCGGAGCTGAAAAAGGTGAAAGAGGAGTTTGGCGACCGGCGGCGCACGATTGTCTCCGAGGGCGAGGCGACCGGCGTGACGCAGGCCGATTTCCTGATGCCGGAAGAGAAGACTGTGGTCATGCTCAGCACCAAGGGCGATCTGGGCCGGACGCACGGCGACGATGCGCCCAAAATCACCACCGGCACCAAGCAGCCGCCGCGTCTGCTGCAACATAGCACAACGGCGCAGATTCTGTATCTATTTGCCCACGACGGGTATTGCGCGACTCTGCCCGTTCAACAGATACCGCAAGTAAAGCAAGCGGCCGACGGCCTTCGTTACAGCGATCTGACTGACCTCGGCGCAAAACGAAAGATTGTTTCTTTCCTCTGCTTGCCGGCGGATCTGCAAACGGGATACGTCTGCTTGTTCACGGCGCAGGGTCAAGTCAAGCGCCTGCAAATGCTGGACTTGCCTGGCGTGATGTCTCACGAATTCAGCGTGATGAAGCTGGCGAAACGCGACCGAATCGTGGCCCTGCTATATAGCAGCGGCGCGGACGAGCTCGTCCTGACCACGGCCAGGGGCTACGCCATCCGCTTCAGTGAAGACGATGTAAGAGCCACTGGTTTGGCATCGGGCGGCGTACGCGGCATCGAATTGAAGGACGATCGCGCCGTCGCTGCTTGTCTCATTGCGGAGAGGGCAAGTCACTTCTGGCACGTGGACAAACGGGGACACGCTAATCTTACCGAACTCTCGCGAATTCGCTCACAGACCCGCGGCGGTATCGGCCGGCCTCTGCGTGGCATACAGGGCATCGAAAGCGAATTTGTCGCAGCTGCTGTGGGCCGCTTAAGCGACACCTGCCTGGTTGTGACCAGCCGCGGCAAAGCCAAATACATGACCTTGGGCCTGGCGGCAAAAGTTATGCTTGGGCCTAGAGGAATCGAGCCGGTAATCGCGCTGCGCGATAAAGAGTCTGTCATCGGCGTCGTGGAGTATCGCCAGCGAATCGATGTGCCGGCGGATGACCTGTCGGCCGACGACGAACTCAGCCTGGAGGAGATAGAAGCGCTGTTGAACCAGGCGGAGGCCGCCGAAGACGAAGACATCAGCGCTTCGACGAATGGCGCCGATCCCGCTCTGAATGGTGACGATTGACCAGGTCCTCCAGTTCAGCATCGTAACGCGGCCCCACCACAGTCCAGTCAAAGGCCGCAATTTTCGCTCGCAGCGCGCTGGTATCCAGCCTATCGTTGCCTTCCAGATGATAGCGCAATTGGGCTGTGAGCCGGTCTCGCTGGTAGAGGCAGGCCGGTTTGAGCTCGTCGGGCAGCAGGTGCGGGTAATTCAAGCGGTCGGGCAAGATCGGCAGGCAGCCGCAGTAGATCGCCTCGCAGATCGACATGCCGAAGAATTCTTGCCAGGCGGTGCTCACCACATAATCCGATTGCCAGAGCAGACGCGCGTATTCCGCGAATGATTCGACGTAGCCCAACTGTATCAGCTTGTCGCGCAGCAGGGTTTGCGCCGCGTCAAATACTTGCGGCATCTTGCCGAAATGCTCGCCGGTGATGGCCAGCTTGAAATCATGACCTTCGGCGGCTAATTTGATCATGCTGTAGATGAATGTGGCCGGGTCTTTGTCCTCCTCCCAGCGGTGGTTCCACAAGATCGTCGGCGGTTGGTCTTTGTCTTTGACGGCGCGGTACTGGTCGTAGCGCTGCAGATCGATGCCAACCGGCAGTACGCGTGACTTGGCTTTGATTTCATCTATCGTCTGCAATTCGTAGTAGTCGCGAAAGTTTTTGAGCATGCGCGGCAGCTGCTGCATGAAGTCGGCCAGGTGAAATTCGCTGTTGAAGAAGACGGCATCGGCGCAGAGGGCGCTGACGTAGTTGATGAAGCCGTAGCGCCAGCCATGCCCTTGGCGTTGGTTCTGCGGATACGACAATTGATTCTCGTGCAGATACAGGGCGATGGGCACATCTCCCAGCTGGCGAAATGTCAGGGCGCGGAAGATGGACAGGTCGATCATGCTGGAGGCGATGATGAGATCGGGCCGCGAATCCAGCAGACGCGCGAAAGTGATGGCTGCGCCCTGCATGCGCCACTTCCAGAATTGCGCCGGCATGGTGATCAGCTCGATATCGTGTTGCGAGAAACGCTGATAGCCGTCGGCCCAGGTCTTGTGGCTGCCGCCATAGTAGGACTCAAGCAGAGTGATACGCATGGTGCGGCGTGGCCTCAGCCGGTGTTGCGGCGGCGGGCCTCAACCACGTTGGGCACCAGGTCGATCAGGTTGAGGATGCGCGTCAGCTGCTGGTTGCTGGAGATTTCCAACTGCAAGTTGAGCGTGGCGATGTGTTGGCGTGTGCTGACGTCAATCGAGGCGATATTTACCTGCTGATCGGCGATGATGGTGCTGATCTCGCGCAAGAGGCCCTCGCGGTCAAAGGCGACAACCTCGACCGGCACCAGGTAGCGCTGCTCTTCGTTTTCCGGTCCCCATGAGACTTCAATCAGGCGCTCGGTCTCGCGCGAGGCGGCGATGTTCGGGCAGTCTTCGCGGTGCACGGTTACGCCGCGTCCGCGCGTGATGTAGCCGATGATGTCGTCGCCCGGCATAGGCGCGCAGCAGCGCCCGAGATTGACGAGCAGTCCACCCGCGCCCATGATGCTGACGCCTTTGGCGACGTTGGCGCCGGCCGGTTTCGTGCGCGGTTTCAGCAGGTCGTCATCGCTGACGCTCTCGGCGGACTTGCGGCGTTCTTCTTCCAGGACGCGATTGGTGATCTGCGGACCGGTGACATCGCCGGCGCCGATGGCGGCCAGGAAATCGTCGAGCTTTTCGAAATTGTGCAGCTTGGCGACCGACTCGAAGGTAACTTTCTCCAACACGCCCAGGCGTTTGAGCTCACGCTCGAGCACTTCGCGTCCCATGGAGATGTGCTTGTCGCGATTCTGCTTGCGCAGCCAATGGCGGATCTTGGTGCGCGCGCGATTGGTGATGGCGTAGTCGAGATCGGTATTGAGCCAATCCATGCTGGGTCCGCCGCGCTTGGCCGTGAGGATCTCCACCTGGTCGCCCATTTTCAGCTTGTAATTCAGCGGCATGAGACGGCCGTTGACCTTGGCGCCGCGGCAGCGATTGCCGACATCGGTATGAATATGATAAGCGAAGTCGATTGGCGTGGCGCCAACGGGCAGGTCGATGATGTCGCCGTTCGGCGTCACGCTGTAGACGCGGTCCTGAAACACCTCGGACTTCACCGTATCGACGAATTGCGAGGCGTCATTCAGCTCGGGGCCGAATTCCATCAGCCGGCGCAAGTACTCGAGACGCTGTTCGAAGGCCTGTTCGTGCCCGTTTTTGCCTTCTTTATAGCGCCAGTGCGCGGCGATGCCATACTCGGCGTCTTCGTGCATTTCCCAGGTGCGGATCTGCACCTCGACAGTCTTGCCTTCGTCATCGTGTACCGCGGTATGCAGGCTGCGGTAGAAATTGTCTTTGGGATTGGCGACATAATCATCGAACTCGCCGGGAATGGGCCGCCAGAGATTGTGCACAATGCCGAGCGCCAGGTAGCATTCCGCCAGAGTATCGACCAGGACGCGCATGCCGCGGATGTCGTAGATCTGTTCCAGCGGCAAGTCCTTCTTGGTCATCTTGCTGTAAATGCTGTAGATGTGCTTGGGGCGTGTGGTTATGGTCGCATTAGTGATTTTGGCTTTGCCCAGCTCCCGCGTTAGGCGTTCCTTTATGCGCTTGACGTAGCTCTCGCGCTCGTCTCGCCGTTCGTCCAGCGCTTTGGCGATCGACCGATAGGCATCCTGATTCAAGTAACGGAAGCTGAGATCTTCCAACTCCCATTTCATCTGCCAGATGCCGAGTCGATTGGCGAGCGGCGCAAAGATGTCCATCGTCTCCTGCGCCACCGACTGCTGCTTGTGCCGCGGCATATAACCGAGCGTGCGCATATTGTGCAGGCGGTCGGCCAGCTTGATCAAGACCACGCGCACGTCATCGCCCATAGTCAGCAGCATTTTGCGGATGTATTCCATTTCGCGGTTGATGGCGCTGGAGCGGCGCGTATCGCCGGTCGCGGAAACATTCTTGATCGGCAGGTTCTTTAACTTGGTGACGCCGTCAACTAGCTTCGCAATTGTGCTGCCAAATTCGCCGCGCAACAGCTCAATGCTGACATCGCTGTCTTCCACCACATCGTGCAGCAAACCGGCGGCGACGGATTCGGCATCCATCTTCATCTCGGCCAAAATACTGGCCACCGCCACGCAATGCGTAAAGTAGGGTTCGCCTGATTTTCGCCGCTGCCCGCTGTGGGCTTGTTCCGCCCGATGATAGGCGGCGGTGATCAGGTCAACTTCATGGGGTTTAAAGTCGGGCAGCGAGTTCAGCAGTGACTCGAGATCTCGCGAATATAGGTCGGCTGAAGTCAACATTACGCGGCCACCTGGAGGGACATTGTCCACCATAGATTAGCATATTCCGGCTGCGTTGTCGCGCTTTTCGAGCAGAGAGACTGGCTGACCGTCTGCATGCGCTTGGCCTGAAATGCAGGCGCCAGCTAGCCGCTGACTTTATGTCTCAGGTAGGCTTCGATAAATTCGCCCAGCCGGCCATCGAGCACAGCTGTGGTATTGCCGATTTCGACGCTGGTGCGGTGGTCTTTGACCATCTGGTAGGGGTGCAGCACATAGGAACGGATCTGATTGCCCCAGCCGGCGTCGACATTCTCGCCTTTCAGCTCGGCCATTTCCGCTTCTTGCCGGGCGCGCTCCATCTCGAAGAGCCGGGCTTTGAGAATCTGCATCGCGCGGTCGCGGTTCTGCGCCTGGCTGCGCTGGTTCTGGCATTGCACGACGACGCCGGTGGGCAGATGCGTAATGCGCACTGCGGTGTCGTTTTTCTGCACATGCTGGCCGCCGGCGCCGCTGGCGCGATAAGTATCAATGCGGATGTCGCGGTCTTCGACTTCGATTTCGATATCGCTCTGAATATCCGGCCAGAGCTCCACCTTGGCGAATGACGTATGGCGGCGGCTGGCGCTATCGAATGGGCTGAGGCGGACCAGCCGATGCACGCCTTCTTCACTCTGCAGATAGCCGTAAGCATATTCGCCTTTGACGCTGACTGTCACGCTTTTGAGACCGGCTTCGTCGCCGTTGCTGCGCTCGAGGATCTCCGCCTTGTAGCCATTCTGCTCCATCCAGCGCAGGTACATTCTCTCGAGTATTTCCGCCCAGTCCTGCGCGTCAACGCCGCCGGCGCCCGCGTGTATGGCGAAGATGGCGTCTTCACTATCGTAATCGCCCGCCAGCATGGCTTGCAGCGACATGGCTTCGACGATTTCGCTAAGCGCTTCGGTTTCGGCTTCGAGTTCCGCCTGCATATCGGCGTCGGCGATCTCGGCGAGCTCAATGGCGTCGCTGATGCGGCCGGCCAGCGTGCCCCAGCGGTCGACGGCAGACTTAAGCTTGGAGAGGCGCTGCATGGTCTTCTGCGCCGCATCGGGATTATTCCAAAAGTCGCCCTCGCTGGCCTCGCTCTCCAGTTCGTCAATGATT
>JAGWBC010000006.1:27770-31636 GCA_021296115.1 Anaerolineae bacterium
AGCTCAAAGAGGCTTGTGGCGCCGTCGACAGCGGCGGCTACAATTTGGAAGCCCTTCTGCCGCAAGCAGGCGATCGCTTCGCTACTACTAAGCTTGAACACATTGTCGCGGAAGCAAGCGCCTGTGCTGCTGCGAATGACATTGGGATTATAGAGGTCGAGGGCGCAATCGACCAGTATGACCGCGTCCATGCCAGCGGCGTCGGCCGTGCGCAGCAGGGCGCCGACATTGCCCGGAACGCTCAACTCGACCAGCACAGCGACATGATTGAACTCGGATTGGCCAAGTTCAAGCGGTCCTCTGGCTGGTCTACTGCGCATGACCGCGACCATGCCGTCGGGATTCTCGCGATAACTGATGAGCTTCATCAGCTGCGGCGTGACCTGATGCATCTCGACTTCGTCCAGCCTCGAGGCCGGGGCCATTTCCGGACAGTGCAGCAGGTAGTCAATGGTGTAGCCGCAGCGCAGCGCCCGCTGCAAGTCGCGTTCGTAGTCAATCAGGAAGCGCCCGGCATTGACGCGGCCGCGTTTGCTGCGCAGACGTTTAACTTGCTTGATTCGGCTATTCTGCTCGCTGGTGATGATCAAGGCAGCGGTCAACCTGTCTCGTCATCTTCGTCGTCAAATAGGCTCTCGACGAAGAATTCCGGCGTGAAGAGCACCAGGTCGTCGACCCCTTCGCCCAATCCCAGATAGTGCACGGGCAGGCGCAGGTCATGAAAGATCGAGAAGACCATGCCGCCTTTGGCCGTGCTGTCGAGCTTGGTGACGATGACGCCGGTGACGCCCGCCGATTCCTGGAAGCTCCTGGCTTGCTCGATGGCGTTCTGGCCGGTGGTGCCGTCCAGCACCAGCAGGACTTCATGCGGCGCATCAGGCACGACTTTGCCCGAGACTTCACTGATTTTGGTGAGCTCGCGCATGAGATTGTAGTTGTTTTGCAGACGTCCGGCGGTGTCGATCAGCAGCACGTCATGGCCACGGGCTTTCGCGGCGACTGTCGCGTCAAAAACTACCGCGCCCGGGTCGGAGCCCGGCCGATTGGCGATGACGGGCACATCCACTCGGCTGCCCCAAGTCTGCAGCTGTTCAATGGCGGCCGCGCGGAAGGTGTCGCCGGCGGCGATCATCACCTTGCGGCGCGACAAGTTTTGCAGTCGATGCGCCAGCTTGGCAATGGATGTCGTCTTGCCCGAGCCGTTGACGCCCACCACCAGAATGATAGACAGCTCGCGGCCGGAGATGTCCATAGCCGGCGGGAAGTCCAGCAAGTCGGACAGGGTCTCCTTAAGCGCGCCCTGCAGCTGACTGGTCTTGGTCATGCCTTCGCTGCGCACGCGGTCCTGCAAACTGTCGATCACATTCACGGTGGTGTCGAAGCCGACATCAGCCTGGATCAGCAGCGTTTCCATGTCCTCCCAGGTGTCCTCGTCAATCTCGGTATTGCCCAGCATCTGCGAGATGCGGCCGAAGAACGACTGTCGTGTTTTGGAAAGTCCGCGCCGGAAAACTGCCAAGAAGCGCCCCCTGCTTACCGACCCTGTGCAAGCGGCGATTATACAGTCTGGCGCCGGGCGCAACAATGCGCGTTCGTGGCGAAAATGATATTGCTGTATAATTAAAAGGGACTGAATTAAGAAAGCAGAATTGGCAAATGGTGAAGGTGAGTCGTTCTAATGTCCCAAACAAGTGATGAATTTCCGATCATTGTTTGGCTGGACGGTTCTTTGTCCAACCCGCACTGGGTAGTAGACAGCCCGGAGATGGTGCTGGGCCGGGACGATGGTTGTGATATTGTAATACCGGTAAGGCAGATAAGCCGGCAACATGTGAAGATCATGATGGAAGGCGGCGCTTGCGTCATCGAGGACATGCGCAGCAAGAACGGCACCTGGGTAAATGGCTATCGTCTGACCGGCATGCGCCAATTGGAGGACGGCGATGAAATCCGCATCGCCAAAGACATACGCTTGCGCTTTGTAGGCTCGGGGGCGACCGCGCCTTCGACTACGCGCGTGCTGCCCGATGTCATTCCCTCTAGCGCTATGACGGGTTTGCGCTTGCGTCTGGATCCGGAATCGCGCGAGGTTGTCATCCGCGGCGAAACGGTGGATCCGCCCTTGAGCTTGCCGCAATACCGCCTGCTTGAGATCCTGTTCGTCAGCCAAGGCGGGGTCTGCAGCCGCAACGATGTTATGGACGCCGTATGGCCGGACGCCATGGGCCTGGGCGTCAGCGAGCAGGCGATTGACGCGCTGGTGCGGCGCTTGCGGGACCGCCTGGCCGAGATGGACAGCGAGCATCAGTATATTGTTACGGTGCGTGGTCACGGCTTCCGGCTGGACAATCCCCAGGACGAATCAGCCGAATGAAGTATCAAGATCATCTTGATAGCGCCGCTTTGGAACAGTATGCTTCTGCCTTGAATACGCGGGCCAAACAAGCGCGCGCCAGCGGACGGCTGAGCGCGTCGGATCTGCGCGACCGCATTTTGGAATCCGGCGGGCTGTGTGAATGGTGCGGCCGCGGGCTGGTCAATGATGCCTTTGAGTTGGATCATATCATCAGTTTGAAGCAGCGCGGCGCCAATACAGCCGAGAATCTGGCGGTCGCCTGCCCGGACTGCAATCGACAGAAGGGCCAAAAACACCCGGCTCGTTTTGCCGCCGAGATCAGCCTGGCGACGCCTCGCAAGACAGCGCTGGTAAAGCGGATTCTGCGGCATTATGCCATGGAGTCTCTTGAGCAGGCGTCGCTGTTTACTGAGCCCGCGAGCCAAAGGGAATCGGCTGGCAAAGACAGTCGCGATAGTACGGGCGAGCCACATTACCGCTGGTAACCGCCCGGGCTATCGCGCTATGGGAGCAATTGCTTGGAAAAGACAATCGAAGAGAGGCTCGGCGACCGCGAGCCGCGGGCCGGCGGAGATGCCGAAGCCTGGCAAAGCGTTCTGGAGCTATGCGGCGACCAACTGCGCGACAATGCCGGGCGCGAGAAGAACGATGATCCGGTAGAAAAGCGTGTTTGCTCGCGCAGCTATACCTTGAAACAGGCAGCGCGGCTGGCCGGCGTCAACCCGGCCACCCTGCGCCACGCGGCGACCGAGCTGGCGCTGGACAGTTTTCTTGATCCGCGCGGCAAGCTGCGTTTCCCGGTTTACAGCTTCAAGCCTACCGCCGCCGATCCGGATCTAAGCGAGATGATCGCCGGCTATGAGCGCCTGGGGCCGGATACGCTGAGCGTTGCGCTTGGGATGGAAACGCGTCGCCTCAAAGGCCAGTTGAGCGAGATGGGATTATCGGCCAAAAACTTGACCTGGCGCGATGTACGCGGCTTGTGGAATCTGCCGGAGACCTACGCGGAGTTCTATCAGCTGCTGGTCGCAAAGACTGAGGACAAGGAAGAAGGCAAACCCAAACGCAAGCGCGGTAGTCGCTCGCGGCGGCGCCGCCGGCAAGAAGCCAAGAAGAAGCTGCGCAATCGTCTGATTGACGCTTTCCCCAAGTGGCGCAATGCCTATCGCGAGCATCAGCAGCTCTATTTGCATATCGGCGAGCCGAATAGCGGCAAAACACATGATGCCCTCCAGGCGCTGAAGGACGCCGGCTCGGGCTGGTATCTGGCGCCGCTGCGGCTGCTGGCTTATGAGATCTTCGATCGCCTCAACGGCGAAGGCGTGGCCTGCAGCCTCTTGACTGGCGAGGAATACATCCCGGTAGAGGGCGCGCGCATCACGGCAGCGACGATAGAGATGTTCAACGCGACCGAGAGCGGCGCCTGCGTCATCGTGGACGAAGCGCAGATGCTGGCTGACGCCGACCGCGGCTGGGCCTGGACGCGCGCGCTGATGGAGTCGGCTGCGCC
>JAGWBC010000006.1:31688-32596 GCA_021296115.1 Anaerolineae bacterium
GAGTTGGTCGAACATCAGCGGCTGGCGCCAATCGCCGTGGCCGAGCGCCATTTCACGCTCGAAACGCTGCCGGCTTCAACGATCCTAGTGGCCTTCTCCCGACGCGCAGTGCTTGACCTGAAGATGAAACTCGAACGCTTGGGACGGGCGGTATCGGTGGTCTACGGCAGCTTGCCGCCCGAGGTGCGGCGGCGTCAGGCGGATCGCTTCGCCGCGGGCGAGACTGAGATCTGCATCGCGACCGATGCGGTCGGCATGGGCTTGAATTTGCCGGCGGATGTGGTCTGTTTCTATGATGTGGAGAAGTTCGACGGCAAGAATGACCGCCGGCTTTACCCCAGCGAAGTTCATCAGATCGGCGGGCGCGCGGGACGCTACGGCATGTCGACCACCGGTTTGATCACCGCCATGAGCCGGGCCGACCTGGCTGTCATTCGCGAGCTCTACGCGCAGGAACCGGCCGAGCTGACTTTCGCGCGCGTGGCGCCCACGGTCGACGACCTGGACATGATTCCTGGCAGCCTGGCGGAGCAACTGGCGCAGTGGGCTGAACTCAAGTCGATACCCGACGAATTGCGGGCCGTGATCACGACGGCGGACCTGGACGAACGCATCGAATTGGCGAAGATGCTCTCGGACGATGAGATCCAAAGGCTGGGCCTGGCCAGCGCGCTGCAGCTGGTTAATGCGCCGACGCGCAAAGCCACGCGGGCTTTCTGGCAAGACTGCGCCTACATGATCCTGGAGAATTATCAGATTCCGCTGCCGCCCGACGCGCCCTCGCCGATACGGGATGGCGGCGACTTGGAAGCGACCGAGTTCTCAATCGCTAGCGCCGACATATATTTGTGGCTGTCGCGGCGGCGCGAATTCGCGCAATTCTGCGACGCCCACGCGCAGGTGCGGGA
>JAGWBC010000006.1:32645-34969 GCA_021296115.1 Anaerolineae bacterium
TGCGGCGCGCTACTGCCGTCGCGGCATCGCTATCGGATCTGCGAGAATTGTTTTGGCCGGCGGCGCTTCTGATGTCAGGACTCGCACGGGGCGTCAGCGACTGAACCGGGGAAACCCTCTCTTTCGAGCCGCTCCAGCGCAGCGCTGGCGGCCGCCTGGGCTGCCGAGCGCTTGCTGCCTCCGCTGCCGCTGGCGATGACGCTGTCCCCCAGCGCAACCTCGACGCGAAATTCTTTGTCGTGCTCGGGCCCGGCCGCGCCGACCACCTCGTAGGTCGGTACGGTGTTCAGGCGCCCTTGAGTGAGTTCCTGCAATTCGCTGCGGGCGTCAATGTGCAGCCTGTTTGATATGGTTTCGTCCAGGAGTTTGAGCATCGGCGGCGACACAAACTCGACCACAGCGTCCAGCCCACGGTCGACGAATATGGCGCCGACAACCGCTTCGAAACCCTGGCAGAGAATCGTCAGCCGCTGTCGTCCCCCGCTGAGTTCCTCCCCGCGCCCAATACGTAGAAACTCGCCCAGGCGGAAGCGCGTCCCGATCTGCGCCAGCGACTCGGTCCTGACAAGCGCCGCGCGCAATTGCGTCAGCTGGCCCTCGCTGGCATCAGGGAATCGGCGATACAACATGTCGGCCACAACGATATCAATGACGGCATCGCCGAGAAACTCCAGCCGTTCGTTGTCGCGGACTGCGGCTTTGCCTTCGTATTCATTGACAAAGGACGAGTGGGTGAGGGCTTGCTTCAGCAGCTCGGGATCTTTGAAGCTGATTCCCAGTATCGCTTCAAAGCTGCTGATTGCATTCGCCGACTCGTCCATTTGATCCTGGCTGTTATTGCGCGTCTTTGGCCGTCGGACGGTAGTCGCCTTCAATCCAGGTTTCGCCGGATTTGCCGACTTCTTTTTTCCAGACCGGCACGATCTCTTTCAAGCGGTCGATGCCATAGCGGGCGGCTTCGAAACAGCCGTCATCGCGGTGTGGCGCGGAGCAGGCGCAGAGCACAGTGTTGTCGCCGACCTGCAGTGTACCGACGCGCTGGATGATGGCGATGCCCTCGACTTTGTCCCAACGCGCCCGAATCTCCTCGGCGACTTGCTGCATCTTCGCCAGCGCCATCGGCTCATAGGCTTCGTATTCCAGGTATTCCGTATTTGGCAGATGGCCGTCTTTGGCTGTCTGCCCGCGAACCATGCCTGTGAACATACAGACGGCGCCGGTACGCGGAGTAGAAATAGCGCTGATGATTTCGTCGTGATTGATGCTTTCGCTGGGCAGGCGGAAAATCTCGGGTCGTTCGGGAACCGCGCCACCGCTGACCGGCGGGAAGAAAGCCACCTCGGCGCCATCGGCGAAACAGTCGTGGTCGAAGGCGAATTCTTCGTTGATGGCGGCCAGCGCCACTTCCAGGTTATCGGCGGCGGCGGGATAGCGAGCGGTCAATTCCGCGCGCAGCTGCTTAATGTCGGTGACGCCCTCGTCCAGCTCCAGCGCAAGACTGCGCGCGCCGACGACATCACGCAGCGTGGCGAAGAAAAGCACGGTGATGCGCATGGCCTCCTCTATGCCTCCGCCAGGTAGTCGCCGCGGACGCCGCCGCGTTTCTCCAGCAGCCGCAGATCCGTGATGCGCATGGCGCGGTCGACAGCTTTGGCCATGTCGTAAATGGTCAGCGCCGCCACAGTGACGGCTGTCAGCGCCTCCATCTCCACGCCGGTCTGGGCGGTGGTTTTCACCGTCGCCTGGATCGTGACCGCGCTGCTCTCGTCGTCGAGGGACAACTCGAGCGAAATCTTGGTCAGTGGCAGGGGGTGACAGAGGGGGATGAGCTCGGCTGTGCGTTTGGCCGCCATGATGCCGGCGATACGCGCCGTGCCCAGGACGTCGCCCTTTTTGATGTCGCCCTGGCGAATCAGCCGCAGCGTCTCCGCCTGCATGACGACGGTAGCGCCGGCCCGCGCCAGTCGCTGCGTCTCGGCTTTGCCGCCGACATCCACCATCTCGGCTTGTCCCTCGCTATTGAGGTGCGTAAGTCTCTGACCAGTCATCTTGGCTTTACTCTGGCAGCCTCTGTGCGCTCTGCAGTTCTAACAAAGTAATGAGAATACCGAATTCGCCGCTTTTCTACCCCATCCCCGGCCCTTCCCCGAATCATCAGGGAAGGGTGACTCGCTGTTGCGTTTGGGATGTCCGGCGAAAGTCGCATCGCTTAGTTAGTTCTACTTCTTTGTTCATTGTGGTGAAAAAAGGCGCAAGTCGGCGCATCTTTCCGTTTTCGACCTGGCGTCTGTTACTTCCAAGCACGACGATCAATCGCCTCGCGC
>JAGWBC010000158.1:0-10085 GCA_021296115.1 Anaerolineae bacterium
TCCGGCAATTCATCGTGCTGCTGCTCAACGAGCTGCTCCTGGCCCAGGCGCCGGGCGGGCACATAGAGGTGGAGCTGAGCCAGCAGCAAGAGGCGCTATTGATCGGCTTCGGCGGTCTCGCTTCCTCAGCGCGGGCTGGCGAGTGTTGTGAGCGTCTGCTGGAGAACCCGACAGCGCTTGCTCTGCTGGCCAGCCTCAAGGCGGAGCTGGATTGCGCGCCGCAGGTTACGCTGCGCCTCCAGCGGGCGCTGCACAAGCTCCTGGTCGTCGATGACAATCCCGACGCCATCGGCTTGTTCAAGCGCTACCTGGCCAAGCTGCCCTATCAGCTGCTGTCGGCGCAGACCGAGGCCGAGGCCCTGCAGATCGCGGGCGCCACGCCGCTGCTCGGCATCATCCTGGATGTCATGCTGCCGGGCAAAGACGGCTGGCAGATCTTGCAGCGCTTCAAGAACCACCCGGCGACGGCTGAGATACCGGTCTTGATCTGCTCGGTGCTGGAAATGGAAGACCTGGCGCGATCGCTGGGCGCGGATGGCTACCTCAAGAAGCCGCCGTCGCGGGATGAGTTCCTGGCGCTTCTGGGCGAGTGGCATTGAGCGCCGCTCTTTTACGGATTTGCGACGCTTTGCCACCGAGTACACAGTCGCTCGGAAGTCACAACTTGGCTCACACAATATAGGAAATCTAATGCTGTGTGCGTACGGGCGAGCCTTGGCTCGTCCACCCGCACTTCACGCTCTTTCTGAGTTCTGCATCCCTCAATAATCGAGCAGCAGCCCGCTCCTTCGCTCGAATGAATACAGACTCCTTGGCCGCATCAGCGTGACGGCGCGGTCGAAGCCGCCCAGCGCGCCCCGCGCTTCCCCCAGGGCTTTGTAATAATCCCAATAGCGGAAGCTGGAATAGTCTTCGCGCATCAGGGCATGGGTCTTCAGCAGCTTGAGATAATCGTCAAAGACATCGCTGACATCGAGATAGATATCGGCGTTATAACCTTCCATATCCTCCCAATTCTCCGAGAAGAGGACGGCTTGCGGCGAATGGGCCGGGCGCTCGCGTTCAAAGGCGGGCAAGCCGGCGCGGAAGAGCGCCTTCATGACCACATCGTGGGTGTTGTTGTGGTCGATGTGGAAGCTGCCTTTCCAATGCGTGATGATGAGCGTGGGCTGATATTGGCGTATGAGATCCGCCATGAGCCAGATGGCGCGATCGTCCACCGGCAATTCGCCGTCGCCGTAGGGCAGCAGTTCCATATTGGCGCCGATTAATTCGGCTGACCCGCGCGCGTCTTCCAGGCGCATCTTGAGATAATCTTGAGCGCTGAGCGTCGGGTGGCCCTTTTCGCCCGTGGTGGCGTGAACGATTGTGATATCCCAGCCCGCCTGTTTGTGCTTGAGCATGACGGCGCCCGCCATATTTTCGGCGTCCGAAATATGACCGCCTACGACCATCAAATGTCCAGCCATTTTGTTCTCCCCCGTCGGTTAATCACAAGTTCTTGCGCATGACGGCGAATTCCCGCCGCCGCTTGAAGCCGGCCAGCGAATAAAGCCGCGCCGCGTCCTCGTCGGTCCAGAGAAAATAAGCGAAGAAGACCTGCCTGGCGCTCATGATTTCCAAACACTTGAATAATAACATGCGCCCGATACCACGATTGCGGCAATCCGGCCTTACGCCGAAGGGACCAAAACGCTCGGCTCGCTGTTGACAGAAGCCGACCATTTCGCCTTTTTCCCGCGCGATGAGGAAACTGATCTGATGCGGACTGTCGCCGAAATATTCCAGCAGATAACTCTGCGCGAAGCGGAACCAGTCCCAGCCGAAATGCTTAATCAGGAAGGGCATCAAGTCCGGGATGTCAGCAGCTTCAATGGGGCGGATTGTCAGGCCGTCTTCGGCTTCGCTGCGTTCGATCCGCGCCTGTATGACAGGCGGGATCTGGAAGCCGGTCAGCTCAGCGCCGATGCTGATGGCGTGATACAAGCTGTCGAAGCCCTGCCGCTTGGTCAAGAAGCGGATGGTTTCGGGATAAGCGCTGGTGTCGACGCCCGGCACAAAGTAGTTGGGCACGTAGGGCGAAATATCGACCAGCTGCCGGCCTTCCGCGCGCAGCTTGTCGGTGATGGTTTCGAATAAAGCGCTGCCGATGCCGCGTCCGCGATAATCCGGCCGCACGCCAAAGGCGGTAATCCAGGCTTCCGTGGCATCCATTCCCCCCAAGAAATAGGGTACCTGCCGCGTGATGCAAAGCAGGAAACCGACGACCCGGCCGTCAACCACAGCCACGGGCAAGTTCTCGGCGTTGAAGTTGGGGTCGAGAAGCACTTGCGTCCGGAAAGCGGCCGCGCTGATGCGGTCGTGGGTCATAGCTTGCCGCCATACATCCAGCAGCGCCGGCTCGTCAGCGCCTTGATAGGGTCGGATTTGCATGGGGGTCACCTAGCCTTTCAATCCAGTCAGGGCGATGCCCTGGATAAAATAGCGCTGCAGATAGATGAAGAGGAAGAGCATAGGCAGGACGGAAACGGCCGTGCCCGCCATGAGCAAGTTGGTATTGTCGGCGTAGAGGCTGCGCAGCGAGTTGATGCCCAGGGGCAGGGTCATGAGTTCGCGGCTGTTGAGCACGAGCAGCGGCCAGAGGAAGTTGTTCCAGGAGCCGATGAAGACGAAGGTGCCCAGGGTCGCCAGCGCCGGCTTGATCAGCGGCAGCACGATGCGCCAGTAGATGCTCAACTCGGAAGCGCCGTCAATCCGCGCCGCGTCGATGATCTCGTCCGGCACCGTGATCATGAATTGCCGCATCAGAAAGATGCCGTATGCCGAGGTCAGGCCGGGGATCACCAGGCCTTGGTAGGTGTCGATCCAGCCCAGTTGACGCACGATGAAGAAGACCGGGATCAGGGTCACAAAAAAGGGAATCATCATTGTGGCCAGGATCAGATAGAAAAGCAATTCACGCCCGGGAAAGCGATATTTGGCGAAGGCGAACCCTGCCAGCGAACTGCTAAGCAAGACGCCGAATACGATGATGCCGGAGGTGAATAGGCTGTTGAAATAGAGCCGCGCGATGGGGATCGAATCCACCAGCTCCGTGTAATTGTTAAATTGCGGCGCGGCCGGCAGCCACACCGGCGGACGCAGTTGAATCTCCCCAGCCGTCATCAGCGAGGCGATCATCATCCAGACGAAAGGGAAGACCATGACGAAGGCCCCGCCGACCAGGATCAGATATTTCAGCGCGGTAGCGGCGCCCTGCAGGGGATGCTCTGTCTGTGTCACGCGCGTCCCTCAGTCCTGATAGGCGCGGTCGCGCAGCAGGCGGACCTGGATGACGGTGATCAGCAAGATGATGCCGAACAAGATGAAGGCCATCGCCGACGCGCGACCCATGCGCGAGAACTTGAAAGCGGTATTGTACATATGCAGCACCACCGTCATGCTGCTGTTTGCCGGGGCGCCGCCGGTCGTGGCGAATACCAGATCGAAGACTTGCAGCGCGCCGATGGTATTGGTCACAACCACGAAGAGCATCACCGGCTTCAGCAGGGGCAGGGTGATGAAGCGGAATTCTTGCCGCCTGCCCGCGCCATCGACTTGGGCGGCGTCGTAGTAATCTTGCGGGATGCCCTGTAGGCCGGCCAGAAATATGACGATGTAGTAGCCGATATACTGATAGACGGCGATGAAGATCAAGGTCAGCAGCGATTGAGAGGGCGCGCTGAGAAAAGGCTGGCGCGGCAGTCCCAGCGAGGTGATGACGCTGTTGACCACGCCGAAGTTGCGGTCGAATATGAAGGAGAACATGACGGCCAACGCCAGCGGCGCGGTGATGACCGGCATGAAGTAGAGCACGCGCCAGACGCGGCGGCCGCGGATGGGGCTGTTGAGCAGCAGCGCGAAGCCCAGCCCCAGGATGGTATTGGCGCCAACGCCGCCGATGGCGAATAAGAAGGTATTGCCCAGCGCTTTGCCGAAGACGCTGTCCTTGGTGAGCAGGAATACGTAGTTGCTCAAGCCGCGCCAGGGCATCTCGCCCACCGGCGAGAGCATATCCCAGCGGTGCAGACTGACCCAACCGGAAAACAGAATCGGACCCAGCAGAAAGACCAGCAGCGCCAGAATCGGCAGCGAGATGAAGGCATAAGCCCACAACATGCGCCGGCGCATCAGCGGGCTCTTGGGAATGTCGGGCGTCCACCAGGCGCTCTTGGCGGAGAGATTTAGTTTCACGATTGCTGGCCTTCAGGCGTGTTAAGATCCCAGGGCATGCTAAGCGGGAGAGCCAGTCACAAAGTCTACCTCACCCCCGGCCCCCTTCCCGCCATCTCTATGGCGGGCATGAATCATCGGAGAGGGGAGCGTCGCCGCGAGCAGGCAGGGTTGCTGTAGCAGCCTTCCCCCTGTTGATACGGGGGGACCGAGGGGGGTAGACAGGTCTATTCCTCAGCCATCATCCGCTGTTCTTCCAGGATGGCGTCGGCCTGCGCGGCGACGGAGGCCAGCGCTTCCTCCGGCGTGGTCATACCAGCCATGACCGCTTCAATCTCGACTTGCAGCAGCGTCTTGATCTCTTGCCCGCCAGCCACGATCTGCTCCGGATGAGCATAAGCCGATGCGGCGACAAAGGCGGACACATAGTGATCGCTCATGGAGTCGGCATAGGCGGCTTGATCGTGGTCGAAACTGGGGATGGCGCCCAGGGCGTTCACCAGGAAATCGCCAATTGCCGATCCTTGCCCTTCTTCGTGCTCGGCGTTCATCCAGTGGATGAAGTCCCAAGCAGCGGCTTTGTTGGGAGAGTTGGAATCCACCGCGAAGAGCCAGGTATAAGCGATGCTCGATGGCGCGTCGCCGCTGGGACCCACCGGAATCTCGGCCACACCGACTTCGGTATCAAAGTCGATGCCCTCGGCCGCGCGCAGGGTCGCCCGCCACCAGGGCGCCATGATCACCATGCCCACGGCGCCGCTGGGGAAATCGCCCAAGCCGCTGATGCTGGGGTCAGTGCCGCCGCTGGCCACCAGATCGGCGTAGAGCTGCAGGGTTTCGATGCCTTGCGGGCTGTTGAATTCCGCAACGCTGCGGTCTTCGCTCAGGTAGCTCCCGCCGTTGGAGAAGAGCAGCGCGCTGAATGGATGCACAATGCCGGAATCCCAGCCGGCCATCACACCCAAACCGAGTTGGCTGATGGCGCCGGTGTCGTCCACCTGGGTGATCGCTTCCGCGATTTCTTTGAGCTCGTCCCAGGTTGACGGCGGCGCATCGTAACCGGCTTCGGCCAGCAGGCGCTTGTTATAGACCAGCAGGTAAGGATTGACTTCGGTGGGATAACCCCAGATCTGACCATCGGAAGTGCTGACGGCGTCGATCGTGCCTTGGGCGACATTCTCGTCAATGTAGGACAGGTCATCCTGAGTCGGCTCGGCCAGCACGCCGGCGTTCACGAAGTCCGGCAGCCACAAATGGTAGAAGTGGTAAACATCGGCGCTGATGCCGGCGGTGCGCCCGGTGATGATTTTGGTGCGCAATTCGCCAAAATCAACAGTGACCAGCTCAATATTGACGCCGGGATTGGCCTCCATATAGGCGTCGATAATCACTTGCTGCGCCGCCAGTTGATCTTCAGTGCCCCAATGCGTCAGCATCGTCAGCGTGATGTCGTCTTGAGCCAAGCCGGCGCCCGCCAAGCCGCAAAGCAGCGAAATAAGTAGCAAACATACCAAGGGTTTACGTAAGCAAAACATGACTTTCCTCCACAATAGTTACAGTGAATATTCAAGAACTTGCGACGTCGCTAGTATAGCATGTAATCCCCTCTCAGCCTTTCAAATTGCTGCAGTGCCGGCTGCCAGCTCGCGATCAGCTCGTCGACCGGCAAGTCGGCGTCAATATGCCGGCGCAGGCTGTCGCTGCCCCAGAGCAGGTCGATGGGACGCTGACGGCCCGGTATCCAGGACTTGCGCCAGCTGAAGCTCTCGGGGTAGCTCTGCTTCAGCGTTTGCAGGACCTGTAACATGGCGGCAACCGGCTGGAAGCGCTCGCGGTCTGTCACAAAGATGTGCGCGCCGGCGCAGAGCTCGCCCTGATGCTTGCTGAAAGTTGGCGCGAAGTAGACCGGCCGGAAGCGCGCGCCAGCTAGGTCAAGGCGATTGAGCTGGCCGGCCAGGGACTCAGCCTCTATCCAGGGCGCGCCGATGTATTCGAAGGGTCGGGTTGTGCCGCGGCCTTCGGAGAGGTTCGTGCCTTCGATGAGGCAGGCGCCCGGGTAAAGTGTCATGGCGTCCAGGGTGGGCAGGTTGGGCGACGAGGGCACGAAAGGCAGGCCGGTCTCGTCATACCACATCTGGCGCGACCAATCTTGCAGCGCGACCACCGTCAAGTCGCAATGAATGTCCCGCTCGTTGCGCAGGCGCGCCAATTCGCCGATGGTCAGGCCGTAGCGGATCGGCAGCGGCGCCGGTCCGACGAATGACCTGTAATCGGGATCGAGAATGGGGCCTTCAACGCGCCTGCCGTTGAGCGGCGCCGGGCGGTCCAGGATGACCACGCTGATACCGGCCTCGCGCGCGGCTTCCATAACGTAAAAGGCCGTGGCGACGAAGGTGTAGAAACGTACGCCGCCGTCTTGCAGGTCGATGATGATGGCATCGAGACCGCGTAGCATTTCCGGCGCGGGTGTGGACCGGCAGCTGCGTCAGCGGGTCGATGCTCGATTCGACTTTGGCGCCGGCTTGCGCATCGCCGCGGATGCCGTGCTCAGGACCGAAGAGCGCGACCAAATTGACATCGCTATGCTTATGCAGCAATTCGACGCTGCTGCGCAGATGGCGGTCGACGCTGCTGGGGCAAGCGACCAATCCGACGCGCTTGCCGGCGACCAGATCCAACTGCGAATCCAGCAAGACTTCCAAACCGAGTTTTGTGGTCATACGTTCACCTTTCTCATTTAAGGCGCGGCCCTTTCCGCCAGGCTCTGGCGGGCGCTGGCCAGCTTGAGATCCGCTCGCGGCTGGACGCTGTCGATCAGCGCCTGGACGCAGCTCACCAGCTCAATCGGCGAGTAGCCGCCCGGCCGCCTCAGCGTGATTTCGCCTTGGATATCGGGCGTAATGGACTCGCTGGCGCCCTTGGCCGAAATCAGCACGATGGGCACCGCGGCCAAGTCCGGGCTGGCCTGCATCGCCTCGATGACAGCGAAGCCGTCCATCTCCGGCATGAGCACATCGAGCATCAGCAGATCGGGCGGCTGCTCGCGCATCAGCGCCAAGCCTTCAGCGCCGCTGCAGGCCGAGCGGATCTGGTAGCCCGCTTCCAGGCTGCGCAAGGTCTGTCGGAAGAGACGGACAATATCGCGGTTGTCGTCGATGATCATGACGGAACGCAGGTCTTCGCCGAAGCTAGCCAGCACTTTCGCCAGCATCTCGCGCGAGACCGGCTTGACCAGGTAATCATAGACTCCGCGCTGGCGGATGGCGGCGCGCCCGCTGGGCATGGGCAAGGTGATGAGACTGAGCGACTTGGGCTGCTGCTTGACGCGGACGAGCAGTTGCGGATATTTGTGATCCTGCGCCAGCAAAAGCGCATCCGGCTCGAATTGCTCGAGCGCGCGCAGGGCCTCGTCTTCCCGGCTGCAGGCCTTGACATCGCGCGACTTGAGGTAGCGGGAGAAAAAGGCCGTCACCGACTCATCGGGGTCGACCACCAGAATACGCTTCTCGGCCGCCGCATGCTGCAGTTGACTGGTCGTGGGCATCTGCGCCACCAGCTGCTGCGTGGTCGGCAGCGAGAAGGAAAAGCGGCTGCCCCGGCCCGGACCCGCGCTGCTGACGCTCATTGTGCCGCCGTGCAGCCTAATCAATTCGCGGCTGAGCGTCAGACCCAGGCCCGAACCGCGCTCGCCCAAAGCATCAACCCCGCCGACCTGATAGAACTCATCAAAGACCTGCGGCAGTTCCTCTTCCCGTATGCCGACGCCGGTGTCGATGACGCTGGCCACTGCTTTTTTCTCGTCGACCCGTACCTCTATCGTGATGCCGCCCTCGCTGGTGAAGCGCGCCGCGTTGACCAGCAAGTTGAGCAGAATCTGGCGGATGCGCACCGGGTCGAACCACAGCGGCTGCAGATCCGGCGGGATATCGAGCGCGAAGCTCAAGCCCTTTTTGTCGATGAGATCGGCGACCATATTGGCTGTCTCGCGCAGGCAATCGCCCAGGCTGGCTTTCTCTTTGACGATGGCCAGGTGGCGCGCTTCCAGCTGCGATATATCCAGCACATCGTTGATGAGATTCTGCAGGTGCTTGGCGTTGCGATAGACGGCGTTGACGTCGGCGCGGTATGCCGCGGGCAAGGGCTGATCGTAGACCTCGGGCGCCAAGATCATCACTTCGCTGAAGCCCACGATCAAATTGATGGGCGTGCGCAATTCGTGGCTGACATTGGCGGCGAAGCGGGCTTTGGCCTGGCGGGATTCTTCGGCCTGCTCGAAGGCGATTTCGAGTTTCCTGTTTGTGTCGCGCAGCCGCTCCTGATACTCCTGCAGCTGTTTGGACATCAGCACTAGCTCGGCGCGGCTGGCGCGGGCTTCATTCATCTGCTCGGCGGCGTAATCCTGGAAATTCTGGCTGATTTTGAGCTGGTCGACGAAGTAACGCCGCAGCAAGCCCACGATCGTCAGTTGGCTGGCGGCGATGGCAAACATCAGCGCCAGATCAGCCCGCGGCGCCAGGGCGATCAGCAGCAGCGCGTCGATCAGGAGGGCCAGCAGCATCCAGGGCGGAGGCAGCAAGATGACGGCGATGATCAGGCTGGCGGGGATGAGATAAAGCACGGACGCGGTCTCGCTGGCGATGGCGATCTGCGCCGCGAACAGGGCGATGCAGAGCAGCAGGAAGAAGCAGGCGAAGTTGAAACTGCGCGCTTTGATGAAGTAACTCAAACCGCAAACGCCGATCATGATGACGGCGTCGAACATGGCCAGGTTGGGCAGGCTGCCCGGCAAGATATCGCCGGCCAGTATCAAGCACCACATGCCGATGCCCAGCAGCAGCAGCGTGATGTTCAGGAATTCGTGGCGGATATCGCCTTCGTCTGTGGCGGGCATGGTCGTCTCTCCCCTGGACTGTCGGCTCGGGGCGCGCGGCTGACACCACTATTGTCACAGATCTGGGGCGGTTTTGACAAAGAATGCCGCGCGGGTCATAATCGCAGGCTTCACGCCAACGACGCTTGCGCGCGCGCAAATTGCCGGGAGGCGCAATGGCAAAGGTTCGAGTCGCAGTTATAGGCGCGGGCGGGATTGCGGCGGCCCATCTGCGCTCATACGCCACTCACGCCGAGCGCTGCGAAGTCGTCGGCATTGCCGATGTCGTGGAGTCGGCCGCGCAGGAAAAAGCGGCGACCTACGGCGGACGGGCCTTCGATGACGGCGAGCGTATGCTGGATGCCGTGAAACCGGATGGCGTCAGCATTTGCACGCCGCCCAAGTATCATCTGCCCGCGGTGAAAGCGGCGGCAGCGCGCGGCATCGCCGTTCTGTGTGAAAAGCCGCCAGCTCGCAATTTGGCGGAAACGGAAGCGATGGTCGCGGCGACGACGCCGGGAACGCTGCTGCAATTCGCTTTTTGCCACCGCTTTCACCCGCCGCTGCGGGCGCTGCAAGCGCTGATCCAGAGCGGCCGCTTGGGCCGATTGGCGCAGATCGAGAATCGCTTCGGCTTTCGTTTCGCGCGCGCGGGACGGTCCTGGTTCACGGACGCCGATATCGCTGGCGGCGGCATCTTGATCGACACGCTGGCGCACAGTATCGACATCTTCCGCGCTTTGACGGGCGACGAAGTCGAGAGCGCGCAGGCGCAGGTCTCGTCAACGCTGCCCATCGCGGTGGAAGACAGCGCTTCGCTGCTCCTGCGCAGCCGCGGCGGCATCCTGGGCAGCTTGAATTGCAGCTGGGTGACGCCGGTGTCGGAAGCTGTCGTGCGCGTCTATGGCACGGAAGGGCAGGCGCTGCTGGATTACAACGCCGAGGCCGGCTTGCGCTACAAACTGGCGGATGACGCCGACTGGACAGAGCAGCGCTTTGACGA
>JAGWBC010000158.1:10135-14522 GCA_021296115.1 Anaerolineae bacterium
GGCGGTGCTGACGGCCTGGCGGTGATGCGCGTGATCGAAGCGGCTTATGAATCGGCGGGGGTAGCGCGATGAAACTGAGCTTGAGTATGTATAGCTGCTTGCGGGCCGTGCAGGCCGGGCAGCTCGATCTAATGGGTTTCATCGACTACGCTGCCGCGCAAGGCCTGGCCGGCGTGGAGCTGCTCGATATATTTTGGAGTGACGCCGAGCGCGAGATCCCGCATGTTAAGCGGCGCATCGCCGATGCCGGGCTGGAAATGGCGGTCTATTCGATCAGCAACAATTTCATCCAGCCCGAAGCCGGCGCCCGCGCGCGTGAATTAGCCGACCTCATGAGGGGCGTGGACATCGCGCTGGAGCTAGGCGTGGACCTGCTGCGTGTATTCAGCGGCAGCGCGCGCGAAGACGTCAGCCAGGAAGCGGGCGAGGCCTGGATCCTGGAAGGTTTGTCGGCCGGCGCCGCCTACGCCGAAGCCCGCGGGGTGACCCTGGCGCTGGAGAATCATGGGCGCTTCGCCGGGCGCAGCGATCAAGTGCGCGCCATCATCGAGCAGGTGGGGTCGCCGGCGCTGCGGGTGAATTTCGACAGCGGCAACTTCCTGCCTGTGGGGCAAGATCCGGTCGAGGCGGCGCGGGAATTGGCGGACTGGGTCGTCTTGGTCCACCTGAAAGATATCCGGCGCGCAGGCAACGACGAGCCGAGCCATGTCTTTCCCGATCCCTCTGGACAACTGCTGACCGGGGCGGTGATTGGCGCCGGGCTGGTGGACCTGCCGGCTGTCATGGCCGTGCTGCGAGAAGCGGGCTACGCTGGCTGGCTGTCGCTGGAGTTTGAGGGGGCGGAGGAGCCGCTGCATGTCGGCGTGCCGCGGAGCCTGGCTGCGGCGCGGTGGCTGATGGGATTAGGCGCCGGCGGGCTTTAAGATGCCAAGCGCGGCGGCACTTGCGGTAGAATATGGGTGAAGGATACTGAGGCAGCTGGCTTATGAAACGTTCAACTGTGGAGTTGGAGATCGCGCCGGAAATTGAAGACCATGTTCGGGTAATCGCAGCAGGCGAAAATTGCAGTATCGAATCGATTCTGCAAGAAGGCTTGGCGCTTTTATTCGGGAGCGATTCCATCGTTGAGGTTCTGCTTGACAGACTTAGCCATTGTACCGACGAGCAACTTTGGGCTCTGATTCATCAGCGCCTGACGCGCTCACAAGACAGCCGGATGCGCGAATTGCTGAATGGCGGAACTGCGGGAACACTCACTGAGCAAGAACACGCAGAATTGAGGTACTTTGTTGACTTGGTCGATCGTCAAACGATCCTGCGTTCACGAGCCTTGGCGCTGCTGCAGGAGCGCGGCCACGATATCGACGCATACCTCAACCCAGAGCCTGAGGCCGACTAGATGTCGCGCGCTCCCATCTGACTGCGAAACCTTGTTGGCAAGCGCGCGAAATGGCGGTGCGAATACTGTCAGGCACAGCAGAATATTGTTGTTTCGATGGTGATGGATCACATCATCCCGGTTTCCGCTGGTGGCGAGACTGTAGCGGACAATCTCTGTCTTTCCTGTGTCAGTTGCAATAGCTACAAACTTAATTTTCAAACCGGGCTTGATACGGAGTTAAAACGTGAGGCTCGCTTATTTGACCCACGCCGTGACCACTGGGCAGAGCATTTCCGGTGGAGTGATGACAGTAGCGAGATTCTTGGCTTGACCTCTATCGGTCGCGCCACGGTCAAGCGCCTTAACATGAATCAGCCGCTAATGTTGATTGCCCGGCGCGAATGGAAAAAGACCGGATTGCATCCTCCACCGGACGTCGCTTCAGGATCCGAATCTACAGCATAGCCTGTCACACATCTTGATTCTTGGCGATGATCACCAGATTGCGAATGGTGACATGCCGCGGGCGTGAAAGCATGAACAGAGCCGCTTGCGCCACATCTTCCACTTTCAGATAGCGCTGCTCGCCGACCGACAGCTTTTCGATCTCGGCAGCATCGGTCAGGTTCCACAACTCGTTGGCGACGCGAGCCGGCGCCAGCGACATGACTCGGATGCCGTCCCCCGCAACCTGTCGCCGCAGTGTGTTGACGAAGGTCTCGACCGCATGTTTGCTTGCGCCATAAGCCGGGCCGCCCTGCAATTCTTCATGGCCGGCGACGGAACTGGTAACAAGAATGTCGCCGCTCCCTTGCGCTTTCATCACCGGCAGGACAGCATGGGCGCAGCGCAATACCCCGTCCACGTTGGTTTTGAGCATTTCGCTGACCGCGTCCATGTCGTAGTCGGCGAAGGCGCCCTGGATGAATATGCCGGCGTTGGCAAACATGACATCGATGCGGCCGAAGCGCTCCATGGCGCCGTCGACCATGCGGCTGATGTCGGCAGGCACGGTCATGTCGGCGCGGACGACCAGCGACTCTGCCGAGAGCTCCGCCGCCAGCTCTTGCAGCTTGTCCACGGAGCGCGCGGCCAGCGTCAATTTGCAGCCGCGCTTGGCGAGCGCGCGGGCCGCCGCTGCGCCAATGCCGGAACTGGCGCCGGTGATGATGACTACTTTGCCTTCAAGCGCGTCTGTCATTGGCTGCGTACCAGGCAAGAAACGAGCGATGTCGAGGTGAAGATTGTATAGTTGAGTATAGTATATTGCATAATGGAATTCAAAGAGGCGACCCTCGATACCTCACGGCCGGGTTTGTCAAGTTGGCTCGGCAAGGTGCATCACGGCGATTGCATCGAATTGATGAACCAGATGCCCGAAGCATGCATTGACCTCATCGTAACCAGTCCTCCGTACAATATCAAAAATAGCACGGGCAACGGTCTCAAGAACGGCAGTGGCGGCAAGTGGCCCCAAGCGGAACTCATTCGGGGCTACGCGAATCACGACGATGCCATGCCGCATGATGTCTACGTCGCCTGGCAACGAGACTGCCTGCACGCCATGATGCGCGTTCTTAGCGAAGATGGCGCGATATTTTACAACCACAAATGGCGCGTTCAAGCTGGATTGCTGCAAGACCGTCAGGACATCGTCTCCGGTTTCCCGGTGCGACAAATCGTCATCTGGCAAAGAAATGGCGGCATCAACTTTAATCCAGGTTATATTCTGCCCACCTACGAAGTTATCTATCTGATTGCCAAGCCCAAATTTCGCCTCGCTCCAAAGGCCAATGCCCAGGGCGATGTTTGGCGTATCCCGCAAGAGACAAAAAACCCCCATCCCGCGCCCTTTCCCCTGGCGCTTGCGCAGAAGTGCATTGAGTCGACCAAGGCGGAAATCGTGCTTGATCCCTTCATCGGCTCAGGAACGACGGCCATTGCCGCGGAGAAGTCGAGCCGACAATGGATCGGCATGGACATCAGCGAGGAATACTGCGAGCTGGCTCGTCGACGTATCAGGTCAGCACGAGAGCTTTTGCGGGAAAGAATCTAGCACTTGCTGGCTCGGCGACTTGTGCCGCTCAAATATTCACCTGATTCTGCGGCAGGATGACCAGGTCGCGGATGGTGACGTGGCGGGGCTGGCTCAGCATATACAGCAGCGCCTCGGCGCAGTCGTCCGAGGTCAAGTGCGTACGCTCGCCAGAGGAAACGCGCGCGATATCCTCAGCCTCGTGGAAGCCCCAGAGCGCATTGGCCACCTGCCCGGGCGCCAAGGACATGACGCGGATGCCATCGCCAGCCAACTGACGGCGCACGGTATGCACAAAGGTCTGCACGGCGTGTTTGCTGGCGCTGTAGATCGGCTCCCAGTGCACGTCAATGAAGCCGGAGATGGAGCTGGTCACGACGATATCGCCGCTGCCCTGCGACTGCATTTGCGGGATGACGAGATGGGCGCAGCGCAGCACCGCGTCGAGATTGATCTTGAGCATGCGAGTCAGCTCTTCAATATCGCCATCGCCGAACTCGCCGGGCACGTAGATGCCGGCATTAGCGAAGAGCACATCGATGCGGCCGAAGCGCTCCAGCGTCGCCTCGACCATGTTGCTGATGTCGGCGGGCGAGGTCATGTCCGCGCGCGCGACCAGCGACTCCGCAGGCAGCTCCCGCGCCAGCGCTTCCAGCTTGTCGCCGGAACGCGCCGTCAGCGTAAGTTTGCAGCCCTGCTGTGCCAGCAGACGCGCGCAGGCTTCGCCGATGCCTGAGCTGGCGCCGGTGACGATGACAACTTTGTCCTTTAGCGATTCTGTCATAATGCCTCTTCCTGTCTTGGCGGGCGACTCTTCTGGGCCCGTATACACCGCCCGTCAGTCGCCCCAATTAGTCGAATCCTTCGTATGCTGCTAATCAGTTGAATAAACCAGGCGCAACCCAGACCTGATGTGTCTATTGTAGCGGATGTTGTTTTCCTCAGACCCAAATAAAAAACTCTGTGCCCTC
>JAGWBC010000159.1 GCA_021296115.1 Anaerolineae bacterium
ACTCGCCGCGTTCCTGATGCTGCATCTTGCGGAAAAAGGGCAGAACCTCCGCGTAACTCCAGCCCGGATTGCCATCCCCCGCCCAGCGATCATAGTCTGAAGGGTGACCGCGTTGGTAAACCATGGCATTCATTGAGCTGGTTCCGCCGTAAACTTTGCCGCGCGGCACATACTCCCGGCGACCATTCAGACCCGGCTGCGGCGCCGTCTCGTAATCCCAATCGACATCGCTATGGAATAGATCCGAGAAACGAGCCGGAATGTGAATCTTACGCTCGCTGTCAGGGCCGCCCGCTTCCAGCAAAAGTACCGAATGGCGCCCATCTTCACTCAGCCGATAGGCGACGGCTGCGCCGGCCGAACCCGCTCCAATGACTATGTAGTCGACGATCACTTGTTGGTCTCTTAACCGTAGCGAACTGAACAATCTGCGCGACAATTTGACGCGCTTATGTCTATTGTCTACAATTTACAGATTGTACTGCTTCGTGCTTGCTTCGGCAACAGATGTCGAATCAGACACACATTGATTTGGGAGGCATGATGAGCGAATCAAAAGGCGCATTCCCCGGCAAGTTGCCGCTGGAAAAACCGACCGACCGTCCGCTGAGCGCTGCGATGGCGCGGGTCTACGATATGTGGACGCCAAAGCAAGATATCGGCAATCCATTCTATACGACATTCAGATATTCGCGCGTCACGGGCATCGGGAAAGATGAAACCGAGCTTTCCGTGTCCCGGCGGGATCCTTCGAAAGTTCTCAAGATTGGCGATACCTACTACGTTTGGTATACGCGGCGGCGCACGAAGCATATGCCGGTCGGGCGCTTCAATATCGAGCAAGGAGATGAAGAAACTCCGGTCGTGGATTGGGACCTGGCCGACATCTGTTATGCCACTTCAAAAGACGGCTTTGATTGGGTGGAGCAGGGCGTTGCGGTGCCGCGCGCGCCAAAAGGCTCCTATGGCGACCGCTCGCTTTCGACGCCCGATATCCTGGTGTTCAATGGACGCTACTATCTCTATTATCAGACCTTTACTACAATGTGGCGTCAGAACGACTGTGTCAATGTCAGCGCCGCCTGGTCGGATTCGCCCGATGGTCCGTGGACGCGTCTCGACCGGCCGGTGGTCCCGCAAGGCGCGCCCGGCGAATGGGACAGTTGCGCCATTCACGATCCCTATCCCCTGGTCTACCAGGGCAAGATTTGGCTCTACTACAAAGCCTCGCCCGTCGATAAGTCGCCGGGCAATTTGAGGCTGGCGCAAGGCGTGGCGATCGCCGAGCATCCGGAAGGACCCTTCGTGAAATCCGAGCTGAATCCGGTGACCAACTCTGGGCATGAAACGATGCTCTGGCCCTATGAAGGCGGCATCGCGACGTTGCTCATCCAGGATGGACCGGAAAAAGATACCGTGCAATTCGCGCCCGATGGGCTGAACTTCGTGCCGAAAGCGCATGTACAGCACTCGCCGCATGCGCCTGGCCCTTTTTGCCCCGATGCCTTCGCCGATTCTGGCGATGGCCGCGGCATCACCTGGGGCTTGAGCCACATCCACCCGCAGATGCCAAATACCAATAAGGGCTTATACATCGTGCGTTTCGATTGCGCGCTCTCGCGCGACGCCGACAGGCCAGCGTTCAAGCGCAGCAATCTGCATTGGCACGAACCATCCTGGTTCCAGCCCGAACTGCGATTGCCCGACGACTGGCGCGAGCGCATCCTGGAAGAGCAAGCCGGCTTGGATACGCCGACTATTGGCGTGTAAACGGAGTTCTAAGCCGCGTCAGGCTCAGCGGCCCATCCAGCCGCCGTCCACGACCAGGATCTCGCCGTTCACAAAGTCAGAAGCGGCCGAAGCCAGGAATACAATGGGTCCCTTGAAGTCGTCGATATTGCCCCAGCGTCCTGCCGGAATCCGCTCAAGTATGGCGCGATAGCGCTCCGGATCGTTCTGCAGCGCCTCGGTGACGTCCGTGCGGATATAACCCGGCGCGATGGCATTCACTTGTACGCCGCGCCCGGCCCACTCGTTGGCGAGCGCCTTGGTCAACTGACCGATGCCGCCCTTGCTGGCCGCGTAGCCGGGCACCGTAATGCCGCCCTGAAATGTCAATAACGAGGCGGTGAATATGATCTTGCCGCTGCCTCGTTCCAGCATGCCTTTGCCCAGCTCGCGGCTGAGAACGAACTGCGAGTTGAGATTCGTCTCGATGATCCTGTCCCAGTAATCATCAGGGTGGCGCTCGGCCGGCTCGCGCAGAACCGTGCCGGCGTTGTTCACCAGAATATTGATTACGGGATGGTCGGCGGAGACTTGCTTGATGAAACGATATAAGTCGTCGCGGCGGGAAAAGTCGCAGCGATAGCCGCTGAACGCTCGGCCCATGGCGGTGATGTCGTTCTCAATATCGCTGCCCGTTGCTTCCAGGTTTGCGCTGACGGCGATTATGTCGGCGCCGGCTTCCGCCAGGGCATTAGCCATGGCCCGACCGATGCCGCGGCGCGCGCCTGTGACCAGGGCTGTCTTGCCATCAAGCCGAAAACTTTCCATTACATTCATTTATAACTCCAGCAGAATCTTCATGACTTGCCCGCCTTTGTCCATGTCCTCGAAGCCGGATTGCAGCGCTTTTAGCGGGCGGATATCGGTAACCAGATCGTCGAGCGGCAAAGTCCCCCGCGCGGCCAATTCGATGGCGGCGCTGAAATCTTCAGACTCGTAGACGCGGACGCCCTGCAAGCGCAATTCGCGCCAGAAAAAGCGGAACAGATCAATCTTGGGCGCTTGGGCGAAAATCGCCACCACAACTGCCAGACCGCGAGTGCGCAGCAACTCGGTCATGACGGTTGCGCCGGCCTGCGAACCCGATACTTCAAATACGATGTCGGCCCCGGCGCCCTGGGTACGCTGCAAAACAAGCTTTGTCAGGTCGGTCTCATGCGGATTGACGGCGTCTAATCCGAGTCGACTCGCCAAGTCGACGCGATAGGGATTGATCTCGGATACCAGCGCATCAGCGCCCGCTTGTCGCGCTACCAAAGCGACCAGCATGCCAATCGGCCCGCCGCCGAGCACAACTACCTGGTCGCCTGCTTTGACATCTGCCAGGCGCACATCGTGGCAGGCGACCGCCAGCGGCTCTATCAGCGCGCCGTGCTTCAGTGAAAGATGAGCCGGCATTCGGTGCAAGGTGTAGGCCGGCACCGTCCAATAGCTTTGAAACGCTCCCGGCGTGTCGATGCCCAGAAAGTCCAGATTGTGGCAGATATGACTGTGACCCGCTGCGCAGGCCGGGCATTCGCCGCAGGGCGCCAGCGGCATGACAACGACTTTATCGCCAATCACAAAATTTTCAACGCCTGCGCCCAGCTGGTGCACGTTGGCGGACATTTCGTGCCCCATGACCAAGGGCATCTCGACCCGCGCGTCCATGGCGCCATGATAAATATGCAAATCGGTGCCGCAGATCCCGCAGTGCGAAATCTTGAGCGTTACCTCGCCATACTTGGGTTCGACCAGCTCGCCTGGCCCATGGCGTATTGTGCGATTGCCTTCGTAATAGGCTGCTTGCGCCATATCGAGATTCCTTTGTTCAAGCGGGCATCACTTGTAGGCGCCAATTGTCTGGCTGCGTACATTTATTGGATGTTTGCCGTCAATGCATCGACCGCGGCCGCTCGATCGCCGGCGCGTATCGCGTCCAGGATGCGCTCGTGCTCACGGTAGCTATCCATAATGTCAACCAGGCGATTGTAATGCATCATCATGCGCATGGCTATCGGCTGCCACAGCGCGATCATGTCCTTGTCATCGTGGCTCTGTATGATGGCCTGGTGAAAGCGCAGATCGTGTTCCGTCAGCGCGTCAACATCATTGCGTTCGCAGGCTTGCCGGATATCCGCCAGGATCTCTTCCCAAAGCTCGATGTCCGCCTCGGTGATGCGTTCGAAAATGCTATCCAGCACAAAACACTCGATGGTACGGCGCAATTCCACCACCAAGGGCCGCACCTCATCACTCGGATTCTGCGCCACCCGAACGCCCTTATTCGGTTCGAGCACCAGCAGACCCTGCTGCGTGAGCTGGCGAAAGGCTTCGCGCACCGGTCCGCGACTGACGCCAAACCGCTCCGAGAGATCAATCTCGCGCAAGGGATCGCCCGGTTTGAGCTTGCTGGACAGCACATCTTGCCGCAAGCGCGCGGCGATCTGTTCGGGAAGCGTACGGTAGATTTCGGATGTTGGCATCGGATCGTCTCTGAACTGTTTAAGTCATCTCAACTTCGATGGCGCAGTGTAAGCGCTGCTCCCGAATTATGTCCACCGCAAGCTTGTATGGCTTGAGCTATTGCTTGTAGGGGTCGGCGGCGTCGCGCAGGCCGTCGCCCAGGAAATTGAAGGCCAATACCGTGACGATGACGAACAGACCCGGTATCAGCAACCAGGGACTCTGGCTGAGGCTGCGGATATTCTGGGCGTCTTGCAGCAGCACGCCCCAACTGACCGCCGGCGGACGGATGCCGATTTCCAGGAAGCTCAGCGCGGTCTCGGCCAAAATCATGCCGGGCACCGACAGGCTCAGCACGACGATGAGAAAGCTGGCGAAGGAGGGCAGCAGGTGCTTGACGATGATGTCGAAATCGCCCATATTGGAGATTCGCGCCGCCATGACGAAATCGGCCTCGCGCAGTTCCAGCAGCTTGCCGCGGACTGCGCGCGCCAGGGTCGTCCAGCCGACCGTCGCCAGTACGATGGTAATGCCAAAATACACCTGTATCGAACTCCATTCCGCTGGCAAGGCAGCCGCCAGCGCAATCCAAAGCGGAATCTGCGGAATCGAAATGATGAATTCGATCACGCGCTGAATCACAAGGTCCACGGTTCCGCCAAAATACCCGGATACACCGCCGATGAAACAGCCCAGACCGAAACTGATTACAACGCCTAGCACGCCAATTGACAGCGAGATCCTGGCAGCGAACATCGTGCGCGAATACAGGTCGCGCCCCAGATTGTCCGTGCCAAACGGGAAATACACTCCCGGCTCATCCACACCTACAAGGTGTATATTTGTCTCGACAAGGCCTAGCAATTTGTACGGCTGGCCTTCAACAAAGAACCTCAAGTGATAGCGCTTGGATCGATCCTCCGTGTAATTGCGCTGCAAAGTATCCATATCCAGTTCTTGCTTAAGATCGTATATGAAAGGCACAAGGTGAAACGCGCCATCATCATCCACGAAATACAAGATTTGCGGCGGCGCCTTGGCATATTTCACGTTGCGCTGCTGATGATCGTTTATGGAATAAAACTCGGCGAATAGCGCCAGCGAATACAGGAATGCGATCACAAGCAGCGAAAACATGGCAAGTCGGTGGCGGCGGAACTTGCGCCACACCAACTGCCACTGCGACGCCAGGTAATAGCTCTCGTCATATTGAACGGGATCAGGCTCGCCGCGTGTCCGCCGAAAAAATCGTTGTGGCCACATGACTCAATTCACCTAGTTAGCCGCGCGTTCCATTCGAATTCGTGGATCAACTACCACGAGGAGAATATCAGATACCGTTGTTCCAATCACTGTAAGTATGGTCACAAACATCAATAGCGTCGCCGTCAAAAAAGTATCCTGAGCGATTAAGCCGCGCAACAGCATGGGGCCCGCTGTCGGCAGGCCAAGTACGATTGCCGTTATCGTCCCGCCAGAGACTAAGGACGGGAATAACCAGGCCAGGCTGCTGACGATGGGGTTCAAGGCGACTCTCACCGGATACTTGAATAAGAGCCTAACTTCGCTGACGCCCTTGCTGCGCGCCGTTATGACGTACTGCTTATTAAGCTCGTCTAGCAGCGTGCCGCGCAATACGCGTATCAGGCCGGCTGTGCCGCCTGTCCCGATTACAATAATCGGAATCGGCAAATGCAGCAGCAGATCGCCGACTTTTGCCCAGTTCCATGGCGCGTTGAGATAATCCGGCGAAAACAGCCCGGTCAGATTCAGCCCAAACTGTCTGAAACCTATATAAAGCAAAATAAGCGCCAGCATAAAGTTGGGAATCGCCAAGCCGATGAATCCGATAATAGAAACGACGTAGTCGCCAAATGAGTACTGATGCGTCGCGGAGTAAATGCCAATAGGTATGGCGACCGAATAGGTAAATATTGCGCTTAAAATCGCAATTGAAAATGTCAATACCAAACGCTCGCCGATTATATCCCGCACCGGCTGCTGCCAATCAAACGAAAACCCGAAATTGCCCTGTATGACTTGCTCGATCCAGCGAAAATAGCGCGCATAAAGCGGCAAGTCCAAGCCATACTGCTGACGTAACTGCTCGACCTGCTGGTCGGTCAGGTCTTCTCCAGCCTGCTCCAAACGGCTGATATACGTCGAAAGGTAGTCACCCGGCGGCAACTGGATCACAATGAAGGTGACGACCGACACCATCCAGATCAAAAAGACGAGGTATATGAGGCGTTGTAAGATGTAATTCTTCATGAATTTGCAGTTCTGCGGCCCTGCTGCGTATGAGCCATGCCGAGTTCTTGTGCGGCAATCTGGGTCAATGCTATCGCTGGGGCGGCATATTGTCAACAATGTACACTTGACAATCCTTTGTAAATTGTCCGAATCTTGGATATGATTCTCGTCAGCAAGATGCATT
>JAGWBC010000160.1 GCA_021296115.1 Anaerolineae bacterium
CAGTATCGACGCTCGCACCGCGTCGGTATCCGACATATCCAGCGGATCGAGTTGGTAGTCCACATCCCACTCGGGCGCGGGACCGTATTGCGAGGCGATGATTTCGATGTCGTCGCGCGTCCGGACAAGGCGGATGATATTGCTGCCGACCAGCCCGGTTCCGCCGGTGATGTAGAGTCGCATTGGAAGTCCTCTATGATGAATCGCGCCAAGCATATAGGACAGGCGTCAACCTGTCAAACGGCCTCGGCGCGCAGGCCGCCCCCGCCAGTTACTGGAGATAATTTGCAATTTCCACAGCTGACGATAGAATTGATTCCTGAATAACAATTTTCAAAACAGCAAAAGTTCTGTTAGGGAGCATATTGTGAGCAAAGTAAATAATATTTCGAGACGTACTTTTTTGAAAGGGGCTGGCGCCGTTGCGGCTAGCTCACTGCTGCCGCATTTCCCCAACATCGTCCGCGCCGACAACCACGAGATCAACATCATCGGCTGGGGCTCGGACTTTTTCGACGGGCTTTTTGAGGGGGCGACGGAAGCGACCGGCATCAACATCAATCACGAAGGCTTGCCATCACGCTGGAGCGATGTGATGCACAAACAGGTTATTCCCACGTCGATATTATGATGACCGATGACCTGTTGGCCGGCATGTACGGCATGAACGGCTGGGCGCTCGATCTGAGCGATCTGAACGCCTACAACGATAACAGCGAAGACATAACCGACCCAGTGCATGAGCTCGACAGCGCCATGGGCGGTGTTTTCCGGCTCTTCTACTTCATGGGCGCCACACCTTTCTTCTACAACGCGGACTTGACGCCGGAGCACCCGTCGAGCTGGGATGACTTCGTCTCCGCTGGGTTGGCAGCCACCGACCAGGAAACCGGCGTATGGGGCTGGCGGCCCTTGGGTGGCCAAGGCCACGCCTTCAATACCATGCTGATGGCGCTGCATCACACGGGCGCTGATCTGGAGACGCTCAATGACGACGCCACCAGAGCCGCGCTCCAATGGATGTACGACTGGGTCAACGACTACGAAATCACGCCGCCCTCAACTATCAATGAAGGCTGGACCGAGGTCATCGGGCTGATGGCCGGGGGCAAAGCGGGCATGGTTTGGGGTTACGAGGGTATGCACAACAGCATCACCACTACAGTTGATACCGTCGTAACCGAGGACAATCTCAAGTGGGGCCGCTTCCCCATGGGGCCCGCCAACGACAGTTTGCTGACACACGGCTGGGGTTATTCGATCCCAACCGCCTCGTCCAAGCATGAGCAAGCCAGAGAAGTCCTGGAATACCTGGGACATCGCGACCAACTGAGAACTGTCGCGCTGAACAATGTTGTGCCTGGCTTGAAGTCGCTCTTTGAAGACGAGGAGGTCGTCGCCAAGATTCCGATCCTGGGCCTGGAGGGTCCGTCTTGGGCGGAAATCACCAAGGGCGCGCAATTCCGCTATCCAATTGTGAATCATCGGCAGGTGTCGCAGCTATGGTCGATGTTTGATCAGCTGGGCGAGATGATCCTCTCCGGCGAGCGCAACGTGGACGAAGCCTTCCAGTGGGCGCAGGACGAGTACACGATCATCCGGCTGGCGTACTAGGGCGATTTGCCCCCACCCCTTTGAATGACTGTTTCGGGCGGCCCGCCGGGTCGCCCCAGCAGTACCCGCCCGACCGTGGGTAGTGGCGTCATGTGAAACGCCCCTAAAGAACTGACTTGGGTAAACCGTAATGGCGCAAGCCAGAGCGACGCCGCGAGCGCAGAGTCGCCTGCAGAGCATATTCTCCAGTAGATACGCTGTTTTCTACGTGCTCGTGCTGCCGGCATTCCTGCTGCGCATGATCTATACCGTCATCCCCATTATCCAGACGGTCTTGATCAGCTTTACCGATCGCACCATTTTAGGCGGGCGTTACATCGGCCTGCGCAACTACGAGATCCTCGTGCGGGACTCGACCCTGATCGGCAGCCTGGGCTGGACCCTGCTCTATACCGGTACGGCCGCCGTCGCCGAAACCGTCATCGGCCTGGGCATCGCTATACTCTTGATGCAGAACCTGCGTCTGCGCTGGCTGAGCAATTTCATCATGCTGCTGCCCTGGGTCGTGGCGCCGATGCTGGCGGCCGTCGCCTTTCAAATCCTGTACTTTGAAGACGGCGGCATTCTGAACGCGATTCTGCAGGAACTGGGCTTTGGCAACGCCGCCGTGCGCTGGCTGAGCGATGCCGAAACGGCGCGCTTTTCCACGATTGTCATGACGGTGTGGAAGAACGTAAGCTGGGTCGCGCTGATTTTCATGGCGGCGATCGGCTCCTTGTCCAAAGAGGTGCTGGAAGCAGCCGCTGTGGACGGCGCCAACGCCCTGCAGCGCTTCTGGTACGTGTCCCTGCCGCTATTGAAGCCGGCCATTTACCTGGTGCTGCTGCTGCGCGCCATGGCTGAGGTGCAGACTTTCGAGCAGATTTATGGCTTGACGCGCGGCGGACCCGGCAGCGCCACCAAGACGCTCGCGCTATATGCCTTCGAGCGCTTCTTCCAGCAACTGCGCTATGGCTACGGCTCGGCGGTCAATCTGGTCCTGTTGCTTGTGACCATTTTGATCGGCGGCATTTTCGCCTGGCTCTTGTATCGTTCCCGGGAGATCTGATGATCCATCGAAAGCGCCGTCTGCAAAAAGCCTTGCTCTATGTCCTGCTAATTATCGTCCTGGTGGGCTTGGTATTCCCCGTCTTGTTCATGGCTTTTACCTCGTTCAAGACTGCCGGTGAGGTGAACCGCATCCCGCCGACATTGTGGCCTCGCTACCCCACTCTGGAGAACTACCCCTTCATGGCACGTGCCTGGGATTTCTGGCTGACGCTGCGCAATACGCTTCTGCTTGCGGGCGGTTCGGGCCTGGGCGCGACCATACTGGGCGCGATGGCGGCTTACGCTTTCAGCCGCGGGACCTTTCGCGGCCGCTCCATGATGTACGGTCTGCTGGTCGCTAGTATGGCTGTGCCGGCCATGGTCACGCTGGGACCGATTTTCATCGCCTACTTGCAGCTTAATCTGCTCGACACGCACATCGGACTAATACTCGTATTTACCGCCGGCGGCATGCCACTGGCGACCTTGCTCTTGTTTGCCTATTTCAACGCCATCCCGCGCGAGTTGGACGATGCCGCTGCCATCGACGGCGCCGGGCGCTTCACGACGCTGTTCCGCATTATCATTCCCATCGCTATGCCGGGCGTATTCGTCAGTTTCCTGCTGCTCTTCATCGCCGGCTGGAACGAATTCCTCTTTGTTTTCACCTTGTCGACATCGCCGGATACACAAGTGCTCACGACGAAACTGTATACCATTCCGCCGCGCGAAGCCGATTACCAATCGAGCAATCTCGATCTGGTGGCGACCGCCGGTATGTTTGTATTGCTGCCGCTGGTGCCGCTCTTGATGCTGACGCAGCGACAGTTGGTGGAAGGCATCACCTTCGGCGCTGTGCAGGGATAGGACTGGCGTAATCGCGGCGGGCGAGACTTGTCTCGCCCCTACAGTTTCCATAGTGTAAGTCATTTGTAGGGCGACTGAACCGATGTGTCTGCGCGCGGCGGTGAGTCGCCCGAACTGATTGAAATACTGCGGAGAAATACACGATGACCGCATCTCGCAAAATCAATGTCGCCCTCGCCGGACTGAGCTTCGGCGCCGAGTTCGTACCGATCTTCTTGCACCACCCCAATGTCGCCAGCGTTACCATCTGCGACTCGGATCCAGACGTCTTGCAAAAGATCGGCGACCGTTTCGAGGTGGAAAAGCGCATCACCGGCTTGGATGAAATCCTTGCCGATGACGCCATTGACGCCGTGCACCTGATCACGCCCATCCCCGTCCATGCCGAGCAGACAGTGGCCGTTCTAAACGCCGGCAAGCACTGCGCCTGCACCGTGCCTATGGCGACCAGCATCGCCGACCTCAACGCGATCGTCTCCGCCCAGCGCACAAGCGGAAAAAATTATATGGGCATGGAAACCGCCGTCTACACGCGGCGCTTCCTGCACGTACAAGAGATGATCAAGCGGGGCGAAATCGGCCGCATACAGTTCTTGCGCGGCGCGCATTATCAAGATATGGAGTTCTGGCCGCCCTACTGGATGGGTTTGCCGCCGATGCACTACGCCACGCATGCGGTCTCGCCAGTGCTGGCGCTTGCTGACACGCAGGCGAAGGCGGTGCACTGCTTCGGCTCCGGCCTCATGCGGCCTGAATTGCGCCAGCAGTACGGCAATCCCTTCCCGGTTGAGACCGCGATATACGAACTCCGTAGCGATCCGCCGCTGGCCGCGGAGATCACCCGCAGCCTGTTCCATACGGCGCGCGGCTACACCGAGAGCTTCAATGTCTACGGCGAAAGGGCTACATTCGAGTGGGAGCAGATTGAAGAGGAACCGCCGGTCGTCTTTCGTATGAAGCCCGTGGTCACCCATTGGGGACGCGGCAACGACATCACAACGGAGCGCATCGACGTACGCGATCGGCAGGATTTGCTGCCGAGAGAAATCGCGCGCTTTACGCAACGCGGCGTCTATGACGAAACGCAGGCGCACTTGTCGTTCTTGCAGGGTGGCGGTCATGGCGGTTCACATCCGCATCTTGTGCACGAATTCGTCAGCAGCATCATCGAAGAGCGCAAGCCCTGGCCCGACGCGCTCACCACGGCCGCCTGGACCGCCGCCGGCATCTGCGCCCATGAATCCGCCATGAATGGCGGCGCGCGGATCGAGATTCCGCAGTTCTGCCACAGGAACTGACCGGGGATCTCTTCTGCTGCCGAGTACACCGAAGGCACAGGTTTTCTGTTTGCTTGCGTGTAGTCGGGATTTACTTGTGCTCCAGTTTCGAGGCGGTGGTCAAGGATGAGGGCATAGGTTAACCTATGCTCACTGTCTGACCTTCCTCTTGCGGAGAAGCCCATGCTCGAAGGCATCGCCCCGATTCTATTCACGCCCTTTGACGAAAGCGGCGACATCGACGCGGACGGCTTGCGCAATATCGTGCGCTTCGAAGTGGACGGCGGCGTCCACGCCATCGGCATCAACGGTTTCGCCAGCGAAGCCTACAAAATGACCGACGGCGAGCGCTTGCGGAATGTCGAGATTGTCGCCGGCGAACTGGCCAACGCGCTGCCGCTCATCATAGGCATCGCGCCTGCGAGCCTCGAAGCGGCTATCAAGCAAGCGCGGCAGCTGGCGCCATATCGACCGGCCGCCCTGATGACGCTGCCGCCAGCGACCATGGACAATGGCGTCCAGGCGCTGGTCGACTTCTACATCGACTTTGGCCGCGCCAGCGAAGTGCCGATCATCATTCAGCAGGCGCCGCATATTCCAATGTATGCCCACACGGAGCTGCCCGCGGCCGCCTTGGCCGAGATCGCCGATCAAGCGCCTGCCGTGAAATACTTCAAGATCGAAGGTCCCGGCTCGGCGGCCAAGATGAGAGCGCTTGCGCCCTTGCTCGAGGGCGGCACGCTTATGTTCGGCGGCGGCGGCGGCATCACCGCGCTCGACGAATTGCGCAGCGGCGCTGGCGGCTTGATCCCCGGCGTCGGCTTTAATGAGATATTCCTGGCCGCCTGGGGCAAGTGGACGGGGGGCGAAACTGACGCGGTCGCCAAAATCATCAGCGACGGCGATCCCTTGATCAGAGCGGTCTCAGGCAGGGGCCATGAATACTCGCTGCACATGCGCAAGCAGTTGATGAAACGCTACGGCGCCATCAGTTGCGCCTATGTGCGCCGCCCGACCCCGCTCTTCGACGAATGTGATTTGCCCGCCTTCTTTGCTATAGTGGACCGGCTTGAACTGCGCGTTTCTATGACCTGACAATTGTAGGGGCGGGCCGACGGGTCGCCCAGAAACAGATAGGAGATCAATCCATGCAACTGACTGGCCGCAACTATATCGCTGGCGCTACATCCGCAAAGGGCGCCGATACCTTCTTCAGCGTCGATCCGCGCACTAAGACCACCGGCGACCTGCCTTTCCACAACGCCACCCGCGGCGAAGTTGACCGCGCCGTCGCCGCCGCTGTCGTCGCCTTCGCGCAGATCCGCCGTTATCCCTCGAGCAAGATCGCTGATTTCCTCGACGAAGTCGCCGCGCAGATCGAAGCGCTGGGCGACGACCTGCTGCACACAGCCGACCGCGAGACCGGGCTGGGCTTGCCGCGCTTGACCGGCGAACGCGGGCGCACGACCGGGCAAATTCGATCATTCGCCGCATTGCTGCGTGACGGCGCCTATGCGCGCGCCATCATCAATAGCGAGGCGCCCGGCCAGCCCGCCATCAAGCAGATGCAATTCCCGCTGGGGCCGGTGGCGATTTTCGCCGCCAGCAACTTCCCCTTCGCATTCGCCGTAGCCGGTGGCGATAGCGCCTCGGCCTTGGCGGCCGGCTGCCCAATCGTCGTCAAGGCGCACCCGGGCCATCCGGCTACTTCCGAGATGTTCGCGCAGGCGATTTCCGCAGCCGTCGAAACGCGGGGCTTTCCCGCGGGAACCTTCTCCATGCTGCAAGGCAGCGGCATAGATGTCGGCGGATGGCTGGCGGAGCATGATGGCATTGAAGCGGTCGGTTTCACCGGCAGCTTGCGCGGCGGCCGCGCCATCCACGATATCGCCGCGCGCCGTCCCCGTCCCATCCCTGTCTACGCCGAAATGGGCAGCGTCAATCCGGTTGTCATCACCCAAGCCGCGCTGGCCGAACGCGCGGACGACATCGCCGAGGGACTGGTCGCTTCGGTGACGATGGGCACGGGGCAATTCTGCACCAATCCCGGCTTGATCCTGCTGGAAGACAGCGGCGCCTCGCGCGAGTTCATCGCTTCCGTGACCGAACAGATGCTTGCGGCGCCCGAGGGCGTCTTGCTCAACGAGGCGGTTGCCAGTGGTTTGAATGCCGCGGTCAGCCAGACATCGGCGAATCCGCAGATTGATGTCTTGACTGGCGCCGCAGCCAGCGCCGCCGATGACGCCTTCTGCTACAGCAACACCGTCATGCAGACTAGCGCGTCAGCCATCCGCGCAGACGACCGCCTGCAAGTCGAGC
>JAGWBC010000161.1 GCA_021296115.1 Anaerolineae bacterium
GGTTATCTTCCTGCGCTGAAAAATAGTCGGACATTTCGCCGGCATCCAGGCTGGGGAAGGGCGCTTCGCTCGACCAGGCAAATTCCAGATCGGCGACGGTCAACTCGGGTTCTTCGACATCGGGCAGGCTCGGCTGGCTTGATTTCTCAGTCGCCTTTCTGGGCGGCGGCGGGTCGTAAGTCTCCGTCTGCATGGGCTGGTTCACAGGGTGTATTGTTTCCTCCAGACGCTCTTTGAGCGTTTCCGCTGTGCCCGCGTCAAAGGCGGTATAGACGACAATGGGCACAATGGGTTTCTGTGGCTCGGGTTTGGGCTTGGGCGCTTGAATCGAAGACAGTGGATCGTAAGGCACGGGTTTTGGCTTGCTACCGCCGCCGGATCCGGGTGTTAACATTGGTGCGGACATTTGCTCCTCCTGGCTATAACGCCGATTTGTGAATGCCCCTGTCGGGGTCTCCCGCAAAAAAGCCAATCATCTAATCGCGGCGCTTCATCAAAAAATGAATTGTTCTTATAATAGTACAAATGTTCTCATTGTCAACAAACTCTTTCTCAGGCTTTCAGATCTCTATCTGCTAGCCTTTCCTGTCAGACCAGGCAAGCATTTGCTACAATCTCCGCCAAACCCACCTTCAGCAAAGGACGGCGACAATGGCGGACTACAGCCCCCAACCGGAACATAAATTCACCTTCGGCTTGTGGACGGTCGGCAACATCGGCCGCGACCCCTTCGGCGAGCCCACCCGCGACCCCATCTCGCCGGTCGATATCGTGCACATGCTGGCCGAGGTCGGCGCCTGGGGCGTCAACCTGCACGACAATGATCTGGTGCCCATCGACGCGTCGTCAGCCGAGCGCGACCGGATCGTGGCCGACTTCAAGCGCGCCATGGCCGACACCGGCATCGTCTGCCCAATGGCCACCACTAATCTCTTCGCCGATCCTTCATTCAAAGACGGCGCCTTCACCAGCAACGACCCGGCCGTGCGCGCCTACGCCCTGCAAAAGACGATGAGTTCGATGGACCTGGGCGCTGAGCTGGGCGCGAAGGTCTATGTCTTTTGGGGCGGGCGCGAGGGCGCAGAGAGTGATAGCGCCAAGAACCCGGCTGACGGCGTAAAGCGCATGCGCGATGCCATCAACTTCCTCTGCGAATATTCTAAAGACAATGACTACGGCTATCGTTTCGCGCTGGAGCCCAAGCCCAACGAACCCCGCAGCGATATCTACTTCCCGACCGTCGGCGCCATGCTGGGTTTCATCGCCACGCTGGACGACTCCGAAATGGTCGGCGTCAACCCGGAAGTGGCGCATGAGCACATGGCCGGCTTGAACTTCATGCACGCTGTGGCGCAAGCTTGGGATGCCGGCAAGCTCTTCCATATCGACCTCAACGACCAAATGTTTGGCCGCTACGACCAAGACTTCCGCTTCGGCAGCATGATGATCAAGCAGAACTTCCACCTGGTGCGCTTCCTGGAGGACGTAGGTTATGACGGCAGCCGCCACTTTGACGCCCACGCTTACCGCAGCTCACAGTACGAAGATGTAGTGGAATTCGCCCGCGGCTGCATGCGCTCCTACCTGGTATTCAAAGAGAAAGCGGCGCAATTCAACGCCGATGACGAGATTCGGGCGCTGCTGGCCGAGATCAACGCCGATGACGGCAGCTACGCTTATCTTTCGGACGGCTATAGCGCCTCCGCCGCCGACCGGCTGAAAGCGACCGAATTCGACCGCGTGAGCCTGGGCGCGCGCAATTTGCCTTACGAACGTCTGGATCAGCTGACATTCGATATTCTGCTGGGTGTGCGCTAGAGGATCACCACAGAGGGCACAGAGGAAATGTAGGGGCGACTCTGTGAGTCGCCCGTCGCCTTGAATTCAATTGGCTGCGGACGACCCGCCCCGGCAATGTTCATACGAAAACGCTGCGAGTCTTCGAGAAAGGACAGAAGATGCCCTATTTGATGGGACTGGACATCAGCACTACCGGCGCCAAAGCGCTGATAATCGACGAAACGGGCGCGGTCGTCGCCGTCGCCAACAGTCCACAGCCGATCAGTCAGCCCCAGCCGCTCTGGAGCGAGCAGAACCCGGCTGACTGGTGGGACGGTATCAGCGCGAGCATCCGTGGAGCCTTGGCCGGTTCGGGACTGAGCGGCGACGACATCAGCGCCATCGGCTTGACCGGGCAGATGCACGGCTTGGTTCTGCTCGACGAGAAGGGCGCTGTGCTGCGTCCGTCGATACTCTGGAACGACCAGCGCACACAAGCGCAGTGCGATGAAATGACCGCGCGAATCGGCGCGCGCCGGCTGATCGAGCTGACCGGCAATCCAGCCGTGACCGGCTTCACCGCGCCCAAGCTCCTCTGGGTGCGCGACAACGAGCCGGAAGTCTATGCGCGGGTGAAACAAGTGCTGCTGCCCAAAGACTACATTCGCTACAAACTGACCGATGCTTACGCCACCGACCTGGCCGGGGCGGCCGGCACATCGCTGCTGAATGTGGCGGAGCGCGCCTGGTCCGCTGAAGTGCTGGATGCGCTTGAGATCCCCGCCGAGTGGCTGCCGCCAGTCCATGAAGGCACGCAGGTCACATCCACGATAAGCGCTGCCGGCGCTGCTGCGACCGGTCTCAAATCGGGCACGCCTGTGGTCGGCGGCGGCGGCGATCAAGCGGCGGGCGCGGTCGGCATGGGCTGCGTCTCGCCGGATAAGATCGGCGTAACCGTGGGAACATCCGGCGTCGTCTTCGCGCCATTGAGCCGCTACACCTTTGAAGCAGAGGGCAGGCTGCACGCCTTCTGCCACGCTCTGCCGGATACCTGGCATTTCATGGGCGTCATGCTCAGCGCAGCCGGCAGCTTGCAGTGGTACAAAGATACCTTCGCGCCGGAGCTCGCCTTTGACGCGCTGCTGGCGGAAGCGGCGGAATCCCCCGCCGGCAGCGACGGCTTGTTCTTCTTGCCCTATCTAACCGGCGAGCGCACGCCCCATCCCGATCCCCTGGCCCGTGGCGCATTCATCGGCATCACCAGCCGCCACACCCGCGGCCACATGACCCGCGCCGTGCTGGAAGGCGTGGCTTTCGGATTGAAGGACTCCTTCACCCTCGTCAATCAAGCGGGCCTGCCGGATGAGTTCGAGGTTCGCATCAGCGGCGGCGGCGCTAAAAGCCCGGTCTGGCAGCAGATTATCGCCGATGTGCTCAATGCGCCACTGGTCAACATCAATACCACCGAGGGCGGCGCCTTCGGGGCAGCCATATTGGCTTCTGTGGCGGCGGGCTTCTATGATGACGCGGCGAGCGCCTGCGAAGCGATGATACAGACGGGCGACGCAGTGGCGGTCAGCGCGGATGCTGAGGTTTACGCGGAACGCTACTCAGTGTATCAGTCGCTGTATCCGGCGCTGAAGGAAACGTTCGCGCGGTTATGAGCCTCTTGCTGTCAGCCACGACTGGTCACATGGACTGAGCAGACTTATTGCTTCTTCGGCGCGTGCTGTCAATTTCTGTCGAGAGGGCTTAATCATCTCTGGTTGGCAAAACACCGGCCAATCCCAAGCCTTCCAAGAGCTCGGCCACGCGCGATTGCTCGGATTCTACAGCGCGTAATCGGCTGTCAAGCCCGTCCACCTTGCCTTCGAGACGTTGAAAGTCTCTGTGGACCTCTTCGCGAAACTGCTGCATGTCGCCGCGCATCTCCGCACGAAACTGCTGCATATCGGACCGTACCTCTTCGCGTGAATTCTTGATGTCATTACGTAACCACAGGAATACGCCGAAAATGCTCGCGAGTAAGATGATGGGTTCAGCCAGATCAACCATTTCGTATCCTTGAGCTTCATATTTCTATCATATCACATTTGAGACTGGCTCGGCTAGCGCAGCTAGAATCACAAAGCGTGCGTCAAGACCAGCACTCGCGTCTCTTCCGGCAGATCTTCCCGGCTCAGCTCCACTTCCCAATCCGACTGGAAATCGACCTCGGCGTCGTCGAAGTGGCTCAGGAAGGCGGTGATCCACTGCATATTGCGCGGCTTGTAGCGTAAGGTGCGGAAATGCATGGGAATGACCAGCTTGGGCTTGACGCGGTCGATCACTTGCTTGAGGTCGCCCAGGTCGATGGTCGGCACATCACCCGCCAGAACCAGGAAGACATCGAGGTCGCGGAAGAATTCGTATTCTTCCGGTGTGAAGGGATTGCCGACATCGCCCATATGCCCGATGCTGATGCCGTCCATCTCCCAGCGGTACATGGCGCATTTGTCCGGCTCGTGCTCAGGATGGGCGTACATCTCTGACGACTCAATCGCTCTGAATGTCACGCCTTTGCAAGTCAGCTCGCCGCTGTCACGGGCGACATCCAGCAGATTGAGCCGTTCGGGGTCGCCGCCGATGAGATCGGAGCGGTCGTGAAAACTATCATTCAGCGACGAGGTCACCACGATGTCCGGATGATCGGGAATCGGCTGATAGCCCGAAGTTTCCGGCGTATACGGGTCGGTGATTACCGTCGTGCCGTCTCCCCCGGTGACCAGAAAAGCCGCGTGTCCATACCACTTGATTTTCATACTTCTACGCTCCATTTAATGCGGGAATCAATTCCTGCGTAAACATGCCGATGACGTCTTCAGCGGGCGAGCCGATGATATCCACCATGAAGTAATCGCAGCCGACTTCCACGAAGCCGTTCATCTGTTCGGCGACATTTTGCGGCGTGCCGACAAAGGCGTTCTCGGGCGTCCACTTGTCGTCGCGCGATAAGCCACGCGCTTCCGCTTCCGCCTCAGTGCGTCCCAGCGAGACGCGCCCAAACCAACTGCAGCGCAGAGTCGCCGGGTCGCGCCCGATGTCTTCACAGTGCCGCCGCAGAATGTTAAGCCGCTCGACATAAGGACCCAGCGGGTTGTGCGGCAGATTCCAGATGTCGGCGTATTTGGCGGCGTGTTTCATGGTGGTGTAGCCGCCGCCCCCAACCAGGATGGGAATCTTCGGCTCCGGCTTGGGCTCGCACCAGGCGTCTTTGATGGCGTAGTGTCGGCCCTGGTAGCTGACCTGGCCCGGCTCTTCCCACATTTTCTTGAGGAGGATAAGCGTCTCTTCCAGTTGCTGCACCCGTATGCTCGGGGAAGGGTAGGGATAGTTGTAGGCGCGGTACTCGTCTTCTTTCCAACCGGCGCCGATACCCATGATGAACTTGCCGCCGGAAAGCGCCTGCAGCGTCGCCGCCATAAGCGCCAGCGTGGCCGGGTTGCGGTAGCTCTGCCCCAAGACCATCGGGCCCACCTCGAAATCGGGGAAGCGCGCGGCCAGGTAACTCATCACGGTCCAGGCTTCATAAGTCGGCGCGCCATCCCAGAAGAAATGGTCGGTCATCCAGATGCTGCGAAAATATCCCTTGAGCTGGCCCATCGTCTCGGCAAGTTCCGTGACGAAACGTTGGTTTTCTCCCTTTGGCGGTCCATGCAGCAGACCTAAGCCGAAATCCACCATAGCGCGCTCCTCGTGTTTTGACTGCGAGTTCGCCTATTGTACTGCCTTTTGCGCAAAATCTCAGCAAGGAATGTGGCGGCAAAGCGCGGCTGAAAAAGCTACACTCAGCATAATAGAAAGGGAGACTCAACAATGTCTGACCGCCCTAATATCCTCTGGTATTGCACCGACCAACAGCGCTTCGACACCATTGCCGCCTTGGGCAATCAGTACATCAATACCCCCAATCTTGATCGCTTCGTCAGCCGGTCGGCGGCCTTCACCCATGCCTTCTGCCAGTCGCCGATTTGCACGCCTAGCCGCGCCAGCTTCTTGACCGGCATGTATCCCAGCGCGGTCGGCGTCAACGGCAATGGCTTCCGGTCATTCCCGCGTCACCACCAAGATCGGCTGATTTCGAAAGTGCTGCATGGCGCCGGCTACGACTGCGGTCTCATCGGCAAGCTGCACCTGGCCAGCGCTTTTCTGCGGCGCGAGCAGCGCGTGGATGACGGCTACGAATACTTTCAGTACAGCCATGATCACAAGGGTGGCAACGAACGGGGCAACGAGTACGTCGAGTGGATCAAGGCGCAGGGCATCGACCACAATACCGTCTTGCGTCCGCGCGGCATCGCCTCCACTGATGATTATCGCAACTCGCACCGCGACCCAGGCTTCGGCGGATTCAGCGAGCCGACGCCGGAGAACGACAATGTGCCGACCCATTTGCACCAGACGCATTGGTGTACAGAAAAGGCGATAGAGTTCATCGGGCGCAATCGAGAGCCGGAAAAGCCCTGGTTCCTCAGCGTCAATCCCTTTGACCCGCACCCGCCCTTTGACGCGCCCTACGAGTACTATCGACGCTACGATCCGGAATCACTGCCCGGTGCCCACTTCGCCGAGAGCGACCTGGCGCATCAGCGGCGTCTCGAAGCGGCCGGTATCGACTTTCAGAATCGCGCCCGCCATCCCGAAGAATTCCAGCATAAGCAGATGCAAGCGTCCTATTACGCCATGATCGAATTCCTCGACGCGGAGTTCGGCCGGCTGCTTGATCACCTCGACGCATCCGGACAGCGCGAAAATACCATCATCATTTTTATGAGCGATCACGGCGAGATGCTGGGCGACCACGGGCT
>JAGWBC010000162.1 GCA_021296115.1 Anaerolineae bacterium
CCTCCGACCGCATTGGTGCCGTAGTCGACCGGGCCGATTTCCTCGTAAGCTGTCGGCGATACGTACTCCAGCCCCGCCACCACGAAGATTAGCGGCGCGTGCGGCGAATTCATGTGCATGGTGATGCTGTAATCGTCGTGCAGCTCGATATTGTCCAGCAGCGTGATCAAAGCGCGTCCGGTCGATGCCGTCGATTCCGGATCGGCATATTTCTCCAGGTTCCATTTGAGCGCCGCCGCGTCAATCGGCGTGCCATCGGTGAAAGTAGCGTAGTCGATCAAATTGATCGTGAGCGATTTGGAATCTTCCGAAACTTCCCAGGTGTCCGCCAGGTAGCCGACATAACTCATGTCAAGAGCGCGCGAGAACAGGGTCGGATACATCGCGTAATGCGGCCAGCTGTGCCAGGACGAGACAAAGGGATCGAAGGACGTATTCGAGTTGGCGTCCGCTACTACCAGCCGCCCGCCCTTGCCTTCCATCATATCATCTTGCGCAAGAACAACACCGCCAAACAGGACGGTGGCCATCATCACAAGCGCGAATACTGCAATTCCAGACTTCTTCATTTCCTATTCCTCCAAGACCATAGAATAAACAAGTTTCCATAAAGACTCAGATTTCGATAAGTCCTCCCGTCCGCTGCCTCAATCGGCGTCCGCAAATTCATCATAGACAGCCCGCCCGATATTGCCCATCGCCGTCTCCACTTCGAAGACGCGCTGATGATGCGCGACCGGCTGATTCCAAACAGGCGCTTCATCCCATTCGGTGAAGAGCGTCAGGATAACGTGGTTCGTTTCGCCAAGGCTGATGATACCGCAGTCGTTGCGTATGCCGCCAATGGTGCCGGTCTTGTGCGCCACCTTGGTTCCGAGCGGCAGAAAACGCGAGATGCGCACGTTGAATTGCTGCTTGTGCAGTATATCAAATGCGACCGCGCGCAGATCTGCTGGAAACAGATCGCCATTCATCAAATGCAGCAGCTCATTCATGGCGTTGGCTGTGCTGACGTTATTGTCCGGCCCCTTGCTGAAGCACAGGCCGTCGCGCAGCACATCGTTTTGCGCCGTCCACTTGACCAGCTCTTCTACGGGCAAATCGGCTATTTCCGGCGGAAAGGCATGGCGCAGCAGGTCCTTGCAATTCAGCTTAAAGAATATCTCCGTAAGCTCTAGCTCATGCATGTAGCTTTCGATCACCTCCGCGCCGCCAAGATAATCCGCCACCATGTCGGTCGCGGTGTTGTCGCTGATGATGATCATCAAGGTCAGCAGGTCTCGCAGGGTCGGCTGCAATCCCGGTTCGAAGTAAGGCAAGATGCCGCTGCCCAGGCTCTTGTCCTCGTCAGCCAGCGGCAAGCGCGAATCGAGGCTGATGAGGCCCGCCGTCAACTGTTGGCAGGCGGTCGCCAGGATGGGAATTTTGAATGTGCTGGCCATGGGGAAGGGCTCGTCGCCCTTGACATCCAGCCGCGTATCAGACTCGATATGCCAAATCGCCACGCCGGCATCAATCTCGGCCGCGCTAATGATCTCCTTGATACGATCGACCAAGGTCATTTGGAGCCTCCGTAGGGATTCTGTTCGCGCCAGCGCTGCTTGGCTTCCGCTAAGCGATCACGCTGTACCTCGACGCCGATGCCGTAGCCGTCGGCCACAGCCAGCGTGCTATCCGGTCCCAGCACAAAGGGCGGCTCGGTCAGGTCAGCGGCGAAATAGCGGTCGGTCGCCGAAATATCCGAGGGCAAGTTGATCGCCGGCAGCGCAGCGAAAGAGACATTGGCCGCGCGCCCCACGCCGATTTCCAGCATGCCGCCGATCCACAAGGGCAAGTCGTTCTCAGCGCAGATGCGGTACATCTCCAGGCTCTCCGTGAATCCGCCAACGCGCGCCGGCTTGAGATTCAAGATGCCAATGGCGCCCACCTGCAGCGCGATATTCAGGTCGCTGGCCGACTTTACGCTCTCGTCCAGGCAAACCCGCGTCTTCAGCCGCCGCTGCAAATGCCCGTGATGGTAGATATCGTCATGCGCCAGCGGCTGCTCGATCATCAGCAGATCAAAGGCGTCAAGCTGCGCCAGATGCTCGGCATCCCCCGGCTGATAGTCGCTGTTGGCGTCCAGCATCAGCAGTATGTCCGGATGCGCCGCGCGCGCCGCCCGCGCCACCTCCACATCCCAGCCGCGTTTGATCTTGAGCTTGATGCGCCCGTAACCTTCCGCCAGGCGCTGGCTGACGACCGCCACCGTGGCTTCCAGCGACGGCTGAATGCCGATGCTGACGCCGACGGTCGCCCGCCCCTCGGATTCATGCCCCGCGGGCGCGTAATGCGCGAAGCAGTCGGTGAGCCGCAGGTCGTTGGTCTTGGCGAAGGCGTCCCAGACGGCCGCTTCCAGGCCGGCCCGCGCATGGTGATTGCCGCGGAAGCGCTTTATCAGCGCGGGAAAGTCGCGCGGGTCGCCCACTGACTCGCCCACCGCCGCCGGGGCCATGAATTCCGCCAGGATATGCTCGGCCGTCAGCGCTGTTTCGTGGCCGTAGCCGGGCCAGAACTCAATCGAGCACTCGCCCCAGCCGATCACGCCGGCTTCGGTCGTCAGCTCGACCAGCACCGCCACCTTGGCGGTTTCCGCGCCGAAGCTGGTCTCGAATGGCGTCAGATAAGGCAGCAGCACGGTATGCAACTCAATAGATCGAATCGTTATCGCTTTCAAGTCCATATCCTTCGCTAATAGCCGCGCGGGCGCGCATCGGTCAAGGCACTATCAGGCAATCGGAAGCATGGCATATTATAGCAACCCGCCTTGCCCCCGCAACAAGCGCCGCAAGATTTCTTGCGCTGGCGCCCACGAGAGACTATATTCTGGTGAAGGCACATGCCGAGGAGACGCGCCCATGAAAGTCTTCGCTGGCGGCATATCAACCGAAACCAATACCTTCTCGCCCATGCCAACGGGCCTGGCTGATTTCGACATTGCGCGCGCCGCCGACCTTGACGAGAGCGGCCAGATGGGCGGCTTCGGCGGGCCCTTCAACATCTTCCGCCGGCGTTGCCAGGAGCGCGGCTGGGATTACCACTTCAGCCTCTACGCCTCAGCCCAACCCGCCGGCACAACCGTCCGCGGAGTGTACGAGAGCCTGCGCGATGAAATGCTCGAGGCGCTGCATGACGCCCTGCCCGTCGATATCGTCCTGCTGCCGCTGCACGGCGCCATGGTGGCCGAGGGCTACGACGACTGCGAGACCGATATCGCGACCCGCGCGCGAGAAATCGTCGGACCAAGCGCCAAAATCGGCATTGAGCTCGACTTGCACTGCGATTTAACACAGGAGCTAATCGACGCGGTAGACGCCATCGTCATCTTCAAGGAATACCCCCACACCGACATCAACGAGCGCGCCGAAGAACTCTTCGCCATCATCGCCGACGCCGCCGAAGGCAAAACCCGCCCGACCATGGCGCTCTACGATTGCCGCATGATCGGCCTCTTTCTGACGCCCTTTGAGCCGATGCGCGGCTTCGTCGATGACATGAGCGCGCGTGAAGCGGAGCCGGGCGTATTGTCGCTGTCGCTGGCGCACTGCTTCCCCTGGGCTGACGTGCCCAGCTGCGGCGCGCAGATGCTGGCCATCAGCGATGACGATCCGGCCCTGGCGGCAAACTTGGCGCAGGAATTCGGCCGGCGTTTCTTCGCCATGCGTCATGCGCTGGATCCACCGTCGCTGTCCCTGGACGCGGCGCTCGACAAAGCGCTGGCGGCCGACGCAGGACCGGTAGTCGTCGCCGACCAAGCGGATAATGCCGGCGGCGGCGCGCCCAGCGACTCCACTTTTGTGCTGCGCGCCCTGCTGGAACGCGGCGTGACTAACGCGGCGCTCGGCATGATCTGGGATCCGGTCGCGGTCACTGTCGTCATGTCCGCCGGAGCAGGCGCGACCCTCGACCTGCGGCTGGGCGGCAAGATGGGGCCCATGTCCGGCGACCCGCTCGACCTGCGCGTGATTGTGAGCGGCATAATCGCAGACATGAAGCAGCAGTGGACGCAAAGCGATGGCGCCGTCTCGGTCGATTGCGGCGATGCCGTTCGCCTGCACTGCCAGGGCATCGACATCATCGTCAACAGCATTCGCCGGCAGGTCTTCAGCCCGACCGTGTTCTCCAATTTCGGCATCGATCCGGCGTCAAAACGACTGCTGGTGGTCAAATCCACGCAGCACTTTTACGCCGGCTTTGCCACGCCTGAAGTTGGCGCCAGCGAGATCATCTACATGGCCGGTCCCGGCGCCGTCGCCCCGCGCTTCCGCGAGATTCCCTATCAGCGCGCCGATCTGCGCAAGTATCCCTGGCTGGACGATCCATTCGCCAATTGATCGGAGACTGTTATGACCAGAATCGCCGCCGGCGGCATCTCCATTGAATGCGCCACTTTCTCGCCCTTGCTCTCGGAGTTGTCCGACTTTCGGGTGCTGCGCGGCGACGAACAATTGGCGCGCTATCCCTTCGTTTCAGCGCTCGACGGCATTGACTTCGCGCCCTTCTTGCATGCGAATGCCGTTCCCGGCGGCGTCGTGCGGCGCTCGGCTTACGAGGCGCTCAAGGGCGAATTCCTGGACGGACTGGCGGCGGGCGCGCCTTGGGACGGCGTCTACCTGGATATGCACGGCGCCATGGCCGTCGAGGGCATCGACGATGCCGAAGCCGACTTTATCAGTGCGGCGCGCGCGCTGGTCGGGCCTGACTGCCTCATCAGCGCCAGCTACGACCTGCACGGCAATCTAACCGCAGCCATCATGGAGCAGCTGGATCTCATCTCCGCCTACCGCACTGCGCCCCACGAAGACGCGCTTGAAACCCGTGAACGCGCGTTGAGGCTGCTCTTGCGCTGCCTGCGGACGGGACGACGCCCGCACAAGGCTTTCATCCGCATCCCGCTGCTGCTCTCCGGCGAGCGCAGCATGACCCTGATTGAGCCGGGCCGCAGCGTCTACGCCAGCATCCCCCAGCTCATCGATGGCGACGCCGTGCTGGACGCCTCGCTGCTGGTCGGCTTCACCTGGGCGGATCAAGCGCGCAGCCAAGCGGCCGCCGTGGCGCTGGGTTGGGATGAAGCCGCGACTCACTCCGCCGCGCGTACGCTGGCCGGCGCCTATTGGGACGCGCGCCAGGACTTCGACTTCGGCGTGCCGACCGGGGAAGTCGACGACTGCATCAGCATGGCCTTGGCGGCGGACGAGTCAACCGTCTTCCTCAGCGACTCGGGCGACAATATCACCGCTGGCGCCGCCGGCGACAATCCTTATGTGCTTGAGCGCATGCTGGCGCACAGCGTGCCGCGATCGCTGGTCACCGGCATTTCCGACGCGGCCGCAGTCGCCGCCTGTTTCGAAGCGGGTCCGGGCGCCCAACTCAGCCTGTCTCTCGGCGGCAAGCTCGACCCGGTTCACGGTCAGCCGCTGGCGGTCAGCGGAAGCGTGAAGCGCTTGCACGACAGCCCGGACAGCGGCCGGCAGGTCATCCTGAGCGTCGACAACATTGATGTTATCCTGAGCGAACGCCGCCTTGCTTATACGAGCCTGGTGAAATTCTCGCAGTTGGGCATCGATCTCTTGACCTACAAGATCGTCTGCCTGAAGCTGGGCTACCTCGTCCCCGACTTTCAGCGCATCGCCCCGCTGGCCATCATGGCGCTGAGCCCGGGCGCGGTGCACGCCCTGCCGGAAAATCTGCCCTTCCACAAGCTCAGACGCCCTATCTACCCCTTCGACCGCGATATGAGCTGGTCGCCATGAGCCAAAAGGCGCCGCAAGGCTAATAGCGACGTCTCTTCGGGCCTGTTTCTGTCCGTTTTCTGCTGTTTCTGTCCGTTTCTGTCCGACGAAAAAGTTTTTTCGGACAGATAGCCTGGTTTTCTGTCCGATAGCGTGGGCTGGGCAGGAGTGGCGGATGTCATGGGCAGGGGCGGTCATGGGGCTAGCGTAGCCGGGATTGGCGGTGGCGGGGCGACTAAAAGGTCGCGGGTCAGTGAATCGCCGTTACAATGGAATTGGAGACATAAGTGGACGCAAGCCATGTCAAAATCGACCTATCAGCGTCTGCGCGCCGAATTGCGCAGCATCGAAGCGGAGGGCCTGTACAAGCGGGAACGGCTGATCACGTCGCCGCAAGCGGGCGAGATTCGGGTAGCGCTTGCGGACGGCGAGCAGGCCATTATCAACCTCTGCGCCAACAATTATCTGGGCTTGGCGGATCATCCCGAGATCATCGCGGCGGCCAAAGCGGCGCTGGACGACTACGGCTACGGCATGGCTTCGGTGCGCTTCATTTGCGGCACACTCGATCTTCATCGCCAACTGGAAAGCGCTATCGCCGAGTTCCTGGATACCGATGACGCCATCCTGTACGCGGCCGCCTTTGACGCCAATGGCGGCGTATTCGAGCCGCTGCTGACGGCGGACGACGCCATCATCTCCGACTCGCTCAATCACGCCTCAATCATCGATGGCATTCGCCTGTGCAAAGCGCAACGCTTTCGCTTCGAAAACAACAATATGGACGACTTGGCGGCCAAGCTTGAGCAAGCCGCGGCC
>JAGWBC010000163.1:0-6295 GCA_021296115.1 Anaerolineae bacterium
GCGGCACACGCTGGCATTGATTTCATTCCCACCGAGAACAGTGAAGTCGGCGAAGTCGAGACCTATCTAGCCCTGATGGCGAGAGAATTCACCGCAGAGGAAGCGCTAACCCATGTGGAATATCTAACACGACTCTCGTGAATTGAGAGAGCAATCTATGCCGCCTCGCCAAGTCAAGAGCGATTAGCGCATTGAGCCATACCGCCGCACCCGCAAATCACACTGCTCCTTATGCCCCATAAAGCCCTCGAGGTCACAGAGTCGGCTGCCGTATTCGCCGATGAGCACGCTGGCTGCTTCGGTCACGCGCTGGTAGGTCACGGTTTTGATGAACTTGCCCACCCACAAACCGCCGGTATAGCGTCCCGCTTTCTTGGTCGGCAAGGTGTGATTGGTGCCAATGACCTTGTCGCCGTAGGCCACGTTGGTCTCCGGCCCCAGAAAGAGCGCGCCGTAATTGCTCATGTTGTCCAGGAAATAGTTCGGGTCGCGGGTCAGAATTTCGACGTGCTCGCTGGCGATTTCGTCGGCGACCAGCACCATCTCTTCGTCGGTATCGACCAGGATAACCTCGCCGTAATCGCGCCAGGCCAGGCCCGCCAGGTCAGCGGTGGGCAGGACTTCCAGTTGGCGGCCGATCTCGGCTTCGATGCTTTCGGCCAGCGTGCGACTGGTCGTCAGCAGTACGGCGGGCGAAGTCGGCCCGTGCTCGGCTTGGCCCAGCAGATCAACCGCGCATAGCTCGGCGTCAGCCGTCGCATCAGCGACCACCAGCACTTCAGTGGGGCCGGCCAGCAGGTCGATGCCCACCAAGCCGAAGAGCTGGCGTTTGGCTTCGGCTACGAAGGCGTTGCCGGGTCCCACGAGCATATCGACCGGCTCGATGCCCAGCGCGCCATAGGCCATGGCCGCCAGCGCTTGTACGCCGCCCAGGATGTATATGTCGTCGGCGCCGCCGAAGTGCATAGCCGCGATGGTGGCCGCCGGCAGCTCGCCATTGATGGGGGGCGTGCAGGCGATGATGCGCTTGACGCCGGCCGTCTTGGCTGTCACCACGCTCATGTGGGCCGAGGCCACCATGGGATAGCGGCCGCCGGGCACATAACAGCCGACGCGGTTGACCGGGATGTTCTTGTGGCCCAGCACCACGCCGGGCAGGGTCTCGACGGGCCTGAGCGAAGTTTCTCACCTGCGCCTGGGCGAACTTGATATCGGAGATCGCCTGCTCGGGCAGGCCGCTGATGACTTGCTGGATTTGCGCCGACGAGAGCTTGAAGTCGTCCGGATTCCAGTTGTCGAATTTCTGCGACAGTTCGCGGACGGCGGCGTCTTTGCGCTCGTTTATGTCCGCCAGAATGCCGCGCACGACTGCTTGCACTTTGGCGTCGGCATCGGCTTTCTGCTCGACGGTCTTGCCGCGCTTTATGTATCGGATTACCATATTATTCCTCTCTTGAATCAAGAACCGAAAGACGCTGCTTGTTACAGACACGGGTTCAACTCAGCCAGACAATCCAAACGCCTCCTGCCCCAAGTTTGCTGCAAACTATGACGCGCAGCCTAACTATGAGTTATTCCGCAAACGAGAGTAAAGCAAAATGGCAAAGCCTGAATTGCGACAGCGCTCGGAATCAACAACTCGGATTTCGGGATTTTCATCGAGCCATCGCTGAACGATGAGGCGCTCTTGCTCGCGATGAGTATCGTCAAGAATAATGAATGCCTTGTCCGCCAGGTGCTGGCCCAAGACTGGAATCGCCGGGTAACGAATAATGTTGCCCAATATCTTGGCCGGCCCGTCTACAAACAAGAAGTCGATGGGCTCGTCCAAGCGCAAGTCTGTTAGCGTGTACCACTTGTGAGTCTCTTGGTAAATTTCAAGAGGAGCAAGCGGAGCCTCGATTACTTGGGCTCGATCGGAGAGTCCATGCTCTGCCAACAATTTCCGCGTTAAATCTGCATATCAGGCACTGTCCTCAAGAGACTGCAGTGTGCCTTGACTATTGGCCTCCAAAGCATAAGCCCTCACTAAACTCGACAGACCGCTACCCAATTCCAATACACGCTTCGGGCGTTCTTGTTCAATTAGCTCCCAGGCCGCGATGAGCACGTCTAGCGCCGCCTCGTACCCGGTTTTGTAGAGTGGAAACGGAAGCGGACGCCGGGGAGAGACTCTCGAACTCAGCCAAACAAGCTCCTGCATTTGAAGATTCTCTCGCTGCATCTGATGACTCTCTCGCTGCATCTGACCTAAATCATTCCGCCGCTGCCGCCAGATTTCTCGCCGAATGACGAGCAGCAAGACCGCCAGGCTGAAGAACAGCAAGCCACCCAAGAGGAGCAGCGCCAGCAGCAGTCCCGGCTCTCCCAGGCGGAGAATGAGCAAGATCGCCGCAAGCGCCCAGCCAAGCCAAGCCGCAAATGCGACGGCAAACGGGCCGCTTCGACGCCGCCACTTATCGCGCGCGTCTTCAATGGTCGAGGAATTCAAGCGGAAACTCTGTCCCAAGGCAATTCTGTACTATTGCCACAGCCGCTGGCTGGCGATGCGAGCGCCTTCGGCCAGGGAGCGCAGCTTCGCGTAGGCGATATCGGGATGCACGGCGCCGAAGCCGGCGAAAGTGCCGAAGCCGCAATCGGTGCCGGCGATGACGCGCTCTTTGCCAACGATGGCGCTGAAGCGTTCAATGCGCTGCGCCACCAGCTCGGGATGCTCGACGAAGTTGGTGGTGGTATCCAGCGTGCCGGGTATCAGGATCTTGTCATCGGGAATATCCGCTTCCGCCCAGATCTGCCATTCATGCTGATGGCGCGGGTTGGCGCCTTCGAATTGAATCGCTTGCGGCTTGGCGGACAGCACAATGTCGATGATCTCGCGCAGGTCGACATCGTGATGATGCGGCCCCTCGTAATTGCCCCAGCACAAGTGCATGCGCGCGCGATCAGCCGGCACATTCTCCAGGGCATAGTTCAGCGCTTCGACTTGCGCCTGCGCGGCTTTCTTGAATGTGGCGGTATCGACATCGCGAAAGCGAATATGCCGCCCCATGGCCAGATCGGGGCAATCCACCTGCAGGATCAAACCGGCTTCGGTGATCTTCTCGTATTCGACCTTCATCACCTCGGCCAGCGCCGCCAGGAATTGCTCATCGTCCGAGTAATACTCGTTGGGCTGGAAGACGGCGATGACGCCGGGCGAGGCCGAGTTCATGAAGGCTTGGGTCGCGCCGGCCGCTTCTTGGGCCGCCAGCAGGTTTTCGATGTCCTTCTCCAGCGGCGACAAGTCTTTGATCGTGATGGCCTCGCGCACGACGGGCCGATGATACTTGGGCGTGCCGCCGGCGTCTGCCAGGCGCTGTTTGTAAGCCGGGAAGTCGTCCAGATCTTTGGGTGTGGCTCGCGGGACCTCGTCAATCTCGAAGCCGGTGAAGCGGTGGCGGATATAGGTGGCGTAGCTGATTTTGCTCATCTCGCCGTCGCTGATGATGTCGACGCCAGCGGCCACTTGCTTCGCGGCTACCTCGCGCACGGCCCGCTGCATAACGTGATCGAATTCGGCCTGGTCGTAAGCCTGGCCCTGGTCTTGCGCAAAAAGCTGATCGACCACTGCCTGCGGCCGCGGCATGCTGCCGACGTGGGTGGTCAGAATACGGTCTGTGCTCGTTTTCATAGGGTTGCCCTTGGGATTAACGTGGCGGACGGAAGTCTTTGAGCTCGACGCCGGCCAGATCACGGAAGGACTTGAGCAGGTAGTCGTTTTGCTGCGCCTTTTGCGCCTCGTAGTCGGGCGGATGCACCATCTTGCCGCGCTCGTCAGCTTCATAGCCCTTGGCCGCCGCAGCCGCTTCAATCTTGGGCGCCCAGTAGGGATCCTTGCCCTCGAAGACCTCATGCGACTCGAGCACGGCGTAGAACCAGCCGATTGAATCGCCGGAGTACTCGAAGCTGCGGTACATGCCCGGCGGCAGCGAGATCATGTCCCATTCGTTCAGCACAAATTCGCCCTCGACCTGGTCCGGATCGTCCGAATTGCCCCAGTAAAAGGTGAAGGGCCCGGAGAGAATGAAGAAGGACTCGGTGTAGTCATGCGTATGCCAGGCGGGCCCACAGCCGGGCGGCGCCCAGGCCATGCCGATCTGATAGCGATGCGGCTCGGTAATGGCGCGCTGAATGCTGTAATCCGGGTTCTCGGCGGCGGTGTCGCCGATGACAGCGTAATTCATGCGCATGTGCCTGGGCAGCATGCTGTCGATAAACATGATCGGGATGCCTTTACCTTTGAGTTCCTCAAAGCGCATCACGCGCGCCGCCATGCTTTCTTGCGTCTGCTTTGGATGCTCCATGTGGCTTCCTTCCCGAAAATACTGATCCGCTGGACACCTGACTTGAAGGCTACTGAAAAGCATAGCCTTTGTCAATCAGCGGCAGGGAGGGCAGTGGTGACTCATTGCTATATTCCCAATGGCGCGCGCAACCCAGGCTTTACCACAGAGGAAATGAGGAAACACAGAGAACACAGAGGGGTCGGGTATATTTTTGGGGCTACGCTTGTGTCGCCCCTACATTTCGACCTTGTGCGAAATTTTGCACGACTAACTCGGTTCTACTTCTGTGTCCCTGTGGTGAATCCGGCCTGCGCCGGCCAGTGAAAGGCAATCAAATCACCACGTCTCACTTGCGGGCCACGATCAGCGTTGAATAGTTGAAGGGCCAAGGCAGCAGGCGCTTGAGCAGCGCGCCCAGGCGTTCCGCCAGCGGGCTGGTGCGATAATAGTCCTTTTCGCGGAAGGGCCCGCCCAACTGCCACAAGGTGAAGGAATGACTGGCGGGCTGCGACAGCTCGATATGAAAGCCGGCCTCCGTCACGACATCGCGCAGTTGCCGCCGCGTGTACGTACTTTCGTAGAAGGCGTCGTCCGTCAATGGTCCGGCGCCGGAAAGCTTACGCCGCCATTGCACCAATCTGTTGATCAGATTGGGATAGGGAATCGTCAAAATCAGGACGCCGCCGGGTTTGACCACTCGGTAGGCTTCGCGCAAGGCGGGCAGCATACCCTGCTCAAAATGCTCCAGCACGCCGAAGGACAGGTAACTGCCGAAGCAATTGTCGCGATAAGGCAAATGGTGCACATCGCCCGCCGCCAACGGCAGCGACTCATCGTGGCTGCGCGACGCCAGCAAGGCGTTGAGGGCGTAATCCAAACCGTGCACATCGTAGCCGCTCTGGCGCAGCGTAATTACGATCGCGCTTAAGCCGCTGCCCGCTTCCAGGTGAACGTCCCGCTTTTCGAGGAACGGCAGGTAAGCGTTGATGGTTTCCTGGGAGCGCGCATAGGCGGCCGCTTCCAGCTCAAGCTCTATTGTCGCTTCGTCCCAGATATCTTCCCAGGCGCGGCGTGTGCTATCGTATCGATCAGGCATAATGCTCCAATGGGCTGGCTGTTGCACTACTTTACACTTGACGCGGCAAGCCCGCTCAGGCCGAGGCGAGTAGAGGCCTAGATTGCAGTCGTATCGACATCCCAAATCAGCATGCACTCGCCGACCAGCATCAGCGAGACCGCCAGCAGAATTGTGCCCGATTCGCCCGCCAGCGACCGCGCGAGCGCCAGCGCCCCGCTCAAGTCGGCCCGGTGGTACACTTCGCCCGTCAATCCAGCCGCTGCCGCCAGAGCCGTTTCGCGCGCCGGGAAACGCGTATTGGGATTGATGTCGGTCTCGGTGATGATCAGCGCCCGGCTGACCGTAGCCATCACACGATACACGCCGCCGTAATCGCGGTCGCGGGGAATGCCCACGATGGAGATAACGGGCTGGCTTAGGCGCGCCGCAACGCTGGCCAGAAAGGACTGCGCCGAGCGCAGGGTGATCGCGCCATCGACGTAAATCGCCGGGGCGTCGTCCAACTGCTGCACACGGCCCAGCCAGCGGACCGCGCTCAAGCCGCGGCGAATCGTCTCCCGGTATTCAGCGGGCAGCGCGCCGCTGTTGTCGCGCAACAATTCCAGCGCGCGAATCGCCAGCGTGGCGTTCTCGATCTGATAGCGCCCGAGCAGCGGCAGCGGCAGCTCGCCGTACGTGGGCAAGCGCAGCAGTTGGCCATCGGGACGGTCCGCCAGCCACTGGCCCATGTCCGCGTCCGTGAGACTTATCAAGCTAGCCCCCTGCGCATCGGCTTCGCGCTGCAATTCGTCCAGCACAGTCGGCGCTTGCGGCAAGCTGATGGCGTGGCTCCCCGGCTTGATGATACCCGCTTTATGCCAGGCGATCCGCGCCAGGCTGTCGCCCAGAAGCG
>JAGWBC010000163.1:6412-19709 GCA_021296115.1 Anaerolineae bacterium
TCGCCAGGAATATGCCTTGCGGGCTGAGATACTGCGCCCCGTCCAAGCTTTCCACGGTGGCGTCGATGGTCGGCCGCAAGTCGTTCAGGATGCCCAGGAAGCGCTCGGTTGGGATCATGCGCCCGTCCACGCGAATCCGCTCGTTCCAGTGCACAAGATGCGGGCTGGTAACGGTACCGACGCGGCGTCCCTGGGTTTGCAGCAGCTTGGCCATGATGGCGGTCACCGAGCCTTTGCCGCGGCTGCCGGTCACCACGACGTAATCGCGCGCTGCTTGCAGCAGGCCCGCCCGGGCGAGCAGACTGCGCGTCGGCGTGGTATCGCGTGTATATTCGTCGAGCCCGCGCGGCGCGGCATCCAGCCGGCGACGGGTGCGAAAAATATAACTTATGGCCGCATCCATATCGTCTAACATAAGCGAATGTCCCTGAGGTCCAATGCGCCAATCATAACCAAAGACCTGGCGCTGCCTAGTGGATTCCGCTGCGATTCCGGGCTCGGCAAACGGGCGACTGGCGCCTGACACAGCCGCGAAGGCCGGCAGCCGGGGCGTCCATTGCCCCTGTGTAAATCTCGGCCTTTGGGCTAGATTTTCCCCTGAGACTCCGCTTGAGTTTCCTCCAGGAGCCTGACCCTCATGACCGAATCCGCCGGGCTCACCGGCAGCGATGCCAAACGCGCCGCGCGCAACGTCAGTGTGCTAATGCTGGCCAGCGTCATCAGCAAGGGCGCGCTCTATTTGTGGCAGATCGCGCTGTCGGTGCTGCTGGGACCCAGCGAATACGGCATCTACGGCACGATAGGCGGCATGATGGTGACCGCGGCTTCGGTCGCCAGCTTTGGCATGGGCTTGATCGTAATTCGCGATGTGGCGCGCGAGCCGCAGAAGGCCGGCAAATACTGGACGTCCATGCTATTCGCGCAGACTCTGCTGGCGCTGCTCGCCTACATCGGCGTGAACGGCGTCGCTATTGGCTACAGCGAGCCCCTGCGCGGATTAGCTGCCTTGGCCGGCATCAACCTCTTTGTCGACCTCTTCGGCACTATGGGCTACGAATTGCTTATCGCGCGGGAGAAAATGGTCAAGGCCTCGCTGGTGGAGACCGTGCATATCTGGCTGGCGCTAGGCGCCGGCTGGGGGCTGCTGGGCGTATATGGCGCGTCGCTGCTTTCGGGGCTGCTGCGCTCGATTGCGCTGGTCGGCCTGAATTTGCGCGACGGCGTAGTCCCGGAATTCCCCTTCGATTGGGCGACGGCCAAGCCGCTCTTGATCAACAGCGCGCCCCTGGCGCTATCGGCTTTTCTGACTTTGGCTTACAGTCACTCCGACAAGCTATTGACCACCGGCATCCTCAGCGAAAGGGTCACCGGCTACTTGACCGCCGCCTTCGTCATCAATTTCGGCGTCATCGAATTGCTCAGCATTTCGGTGCTGGTGGCCGCCTATCCCCTGCTCTCGCGCTACTATGACGAGGGGCGCAATCCTTTTTTCGGATTCATGATCGAGAAGCTGACCCTATACATGTTCCTGGTCGCGCTGCCCATGGCTTTGAGCATCAGCATCCTGGCTGACAAGATCATGGCGCCGCTTCTGGGCGAGGCTTACGCGCCCTCGGCTGGCATCCTGCGCCTCTTGATCTGGTACACCGGCCTCGCCATCGTCGGCAATGTCCTCACACGCGGGCTGCTGATACAAAATCGCCAACGCCGCCTGCTGTTGATCCGCGGAGCCAGCCTGGCGCTGAATATCGCGCTAACGGCCCTGCTGCTGCTCAATTGGCGCGACCCGCGCGGCGCCGTCGTCGCCTCAATAATCGGCGAAGCCCTGGTGCTTGTCGCCCTGCTGCTGACCTTCCGCGCCCTGGGCTGGCAGCCCAAACGCGTCGCGCTCAGCGCCGGTCGCGCCGCTGTCGTCGCCATTCCCGCGGCGCTGGTAATGCTGGCGCTGCGAGAGCAATTTATCGCGCTGCCTCTGATAAGCGGGCTGGGCGTTTACCTCGGCGGCGTCATATTGGCGCGCGTCTTGAGCGCTGAGGACTGGGATCTGATTTACCGGCTGGCCTCGACCATGCCCGGCGCGGCGCTGTTGGCGCGAATATGGAAGCGCGATGTGGACCTGAGTTGGTGACGCCATGCGCATCCTGCATTTGACGCCCTACTACGCGCCCGCCTATGCTTTCGGCGGCGTGGTACGCGCAGTTGAAGGCATGGCCGCGTCGCTGGTAAAGCGCGGGCATGATGTAACGATCCTGACCACAGACGCCCTCGATCAGCGGCGGCGCTACCCGGGCCCGTCAGATGAGACAGTCGACGGCCTGCGCGTGCTACGTCGGCCGAATGTCTGGCCCTGGCTGCGAGGACGCCTGAACCTGTCAACGCCGCGCAGCATGAAGCAGGCAGCGGAAGCGCTGCTGCCAACTGTCGATGTCCTGCACATCCACGAATTCCGCACCCTGGAAAACTTGCTGGTGACGCCGGTCGCTCAGCGACTCGATAAGCCGATCGTGCTTTCGCCGCATGGCACGCTCAACCTGGACACCGGCCGCAGCAGGCTGAAAACCGTATGGGATCGGCTGCTAAGCCCGGGTCTGGCCCTGCGCGTAGATCATGTCGTGGCCCTGTCCCAAGCGGAGCGGGCGGAAGCCGAGGCCTTATGGCGCGGCTTCGGCAAACGGCAGCGGCCCACCCGATTCAGCGTCATCCACAATGGCGTAGACTTGCCCGCCTTTGACCAGCGCAAACTGGCTGCGGACTTTCGCGAGCGCTACAACCTGGGTGATTCGCCTACTGTGCTCTACATGGGACGCCTGCAAAAGCGCAAGGGCGTCGATGTGTTGGTCGAGGCATTCAAGGCGTCCGGCGTAGAGGACGCGAGTCTGCTCATCGTCGGTCCCGACGAAGGCATGCTGCCAACACTGAGGGCGCTGGCCGATGGCCACCCGCGCATCGCCTTCACCGGCTACCTCGACGGAGAGGCGCGGCTGGGCGCGCTGGCGGCCGGCGATGTCTTCGCGCTGCCCGCACTAGGCGAGGGTCAGCCGATGGCGGCGCTTGAGGCGATGGCGGCGGGCATGCCGGTGGTCTTGTCAACGGGCTGCAATCTGGATGAGGCGGAGACAGCCGGCGCGGGCTACGTTGTCGAGACGTCGGCGGTTGCAGTCGCGGAGAAGCTGAGCTTGCTTCTGGGCGATGCTACCCAGCGGGACGTGATGGGGCAGCGAGCGCGACAACTGGTCATGGAGCGATTCTCGTGGGACGGGGTTGCGGAGCAGCTGGAGGGTGTGTACACGAGATCACAATGACAGTGCGTTTCTATGCCTTAGATCCACACATTTCCGTTGATTTTTTGTCATTATATTGTAAACTTGTCAACGGAGCGAGGAGGTGAAACATGATTGGGGCACGGCTGAAGCAGGCGCGCTTGTTGGCTGGCATGACGCAGCGGGAGCTCGCCAGCGCCTTAGGTGAGAACGGCTTAAAGATAACCGCGGCGGCAATCTCCGAGTATGAACGGCAGCAACGAAATCCGTCTGCCGAGTTTCTCCTGTTGGCAAGCGAAACTCTGGATGTCCCCAGCACATACTTTCTCCACGAGCCGTCAAAGGAAATTGACTGGTTTGCGTTTCGCTGCCGCAAGCGGCTTAGCAAAGGAGAAAGAAATCGAATCAAAGCCTACGCGACGGACCGTGCCGCGCTTCACATTGAGCTGCGGGAACTGCTTTATCCGAATTCGACGCCAGATTTACCCCGACTACCGGTGAATACACTAACTGACGCTGAGAGCGCCGCCGAACACTTGCGGCAGCATTGGGATGTAGGAGACCGTCCCTTGGACAATCTGGTTCAAATAGCCGAGGACCGCGATGTCGTTGTCATTGACTGGCACGACGAGACCGGGCTTTTCGACGGGCTTTCGGGTAGGTGCGACCGTCATCCCATCGCTGTCATAAACACAAACGTGCCTTCCGACCGGAAGCGACTCAGTCTGGCACACGAAATTGGTCACCTAGTAATGAAGGTTGATGAGCAATGTAAGGAAAAGGAAGAACACCTTGCCTATCGTTTTGCAGCAGCGCTTCTGGTGCCTGCAGCACATGCATTCCGCGAGCTAAAGATAAAACGCAAGAACCTAAGTTGGGGCGAACTGGAATCTCTCAAACGAAAATATGGGATGAGCATGTCTGCTTGGGTTCGCCGCGCTCGTGATCTAGAGATAGTTAATCACTCGACATACGCTTCCATGAATCGTTTCATAAAATCAAACTATTGGCACAGAAACGAACCCGGCAACTATCTCGGTGACGAAGAACCGCTGCTGCTTCGTCAGATGGCGCAGCACGCTGTAAGCGAGGGGTTTATCAATGTAGATAGAGTATCGCTTGTGTCTGATGATCTGCTGCTCGACGAAGACGAATTAATCCGTTCTTCGGAGTATCCAAGCGCCTCGGAACTGTTAGAGATGGATGATGAGGAACGCGAAGACTGGATGTCAAAGATGTTTCAGTTGGCAGAAGACATGGAGTTTGAGGAATTTGAGGCTTTCGGTGAGGAAGATTTCTAAACATGGATGCAATTGATCCTCAGCGCGGTGAAATCTGGAAAGTAAGGTTTGACAAGACTCTGGGACAAGAGATTCGCAAAGAGCGGAGGGCCCTTGTGATGAACGTGCCCAGAGTTGGCCGAGATAAGATGCGCATCGTTGTGCCAATTACCACAGGAGATGAGCGCTTTGAGCACCTGTTCTGGATGACCAGAATCCGCAGAGATTCCACGAACGGATTGGAAAACGACTCATTTGCCGACGCGTCTCAAATCCAAGCCGTTTCATTGAGGCGATTCTCCAGTCAAGTCGGCGCTTTGCGATTGCCGGCGCAAATTGATAGCGTCGCCGACGCGATTGCACTTTGCATAGGTCAGGGCAAGAACAAGAAAAAGCGCAAGCGCAAATAGAGCGGACACCGGGCAAAGTTTGGCAACTGTAGGCGATTGATCCCGCAATCGGATGCTCCTCAATCCCTAGTTGAAAACATCACGGCATACCGCAGTCAGTGTAGAATTACAAAAGCACAGTATCGAAACCTCGGAGATCAATGCATGATCCGATTCGACCGATTCACCGAACGCGCGCAGGACGCCGCCGCCCGCGCCTACGAGATTCTCCACCGCTACGGCCAATCGCAAGTCGATACCGAGCACATCCTCATGGCGCTGCTGGAGCAGACCGACGGCGTCGTGCCGCAGATACTGGAGCGCCTCGCCGTCGATATCGGCGCCTTGCGCTCGCGCGTGGACGACTTGCTGCGGGGCAGCCCGCGCACGGCAACCATCTACGGCCAGGGCGGCGCCAACCAGGTCTTCATCACCCCGCGGCTGAAGAGCATCATCGACCGCGCCAACGAAGAGGCGAACCGCCTGCGCGACGAATACATCAGCACCGAGCATATCTTCCTGGCCCTGCTCAACGAGCACAATACGCCGGTGGCCAAGACGCTGGCGGAGTACAGCATCACCCGCGAACGCGTGGCCGATGCCGTGAAGGATATTCGCGGCGGACAGCGCGTGACCGACCCGCAGGCCGAGAGCCGCTATCGCACGCTGGAGAAGTACAGCCGCGATCTAACGCGCATGGCGCAAGAAGGCAAACTGGACCCGGTCATCGGGCGCGATGGCGAGATTCTGCGCGTTATCCAGGTGCTCAGCCGCCGCACCAAGAACAACCCGGTGCTGATCGGGGAAGCGGGCGTCGGCAAGACCGCCATCGTCGAAGGCCTGGCGCAGAAAATCGCCAGCAGCGATGTGCCGGATCTGCTGCTGGGCAAACGCGTGCTGCGCCTGGATCTGAGCGGCATGCTGGCCGGCAGTCGCTTCCGCGGCGAATTCGAGGAACGCCTCAAAGGCGCCATTGAGGAGATTCAGCGCTCCAAGGGCGAGATCATCCTCTTCATAGACGAGCTGCACCAGGTGGTGGGCGCGGGCGCGGCCGCCGGCGCAATGGATGCCGGCAATATGATGAAGCCGGCGCTGGCCCGCGGCGAACTGCAGACGGTCGGCGCCACGACTATGGACGAGTATCGCCAGCACATTGAGAAGGACAGCGCGCTTGATCGCCGTTTCGCGCCCATCTTCATTGAGGAACCCAATATCGAAGACACGATCGAGATGCTCTACGGCATCCGCGATCGCTACGAGGCGCATCACAACGTTAAGATCGCCGATGACGCCATCGAAGCGTCCGCGCGGCTATCCGCCCGTTATCTGACTGAGCGCAAGCTGCCCGACAAGGCGATCGACTTGCTCGACGAAGCCGCGGCGAAATTAAGAGTGGCGCTATTTTCCATGCCGCCCTATCTGAAAAGGCTGCGCGAGACCATCGACCAGTTGGCGCTGGAAGAGCAAGCCGCCGGCCTCTCCCGCGACTACGAGCGAGCTGCCGATTGCAAGATGCAGCGAATTAAGATTGAAGAAGAATACGAGCACGCGCACAGTGACTGGCGGCGTGAGAATACGCTGGACGAGCTGGTGACCGCCGACAATGTGGCGCAAGTGGTGGAGCAGTGGACCGGCATCCCGGTGCAGAGCATGCTCGAGACCGAGTCGGAAAAGCTATTGCGCATGGAAGATGTGCTCAAAGAGCGCGTGATCGGCCAGGAGAAGGCGGTAGTCGCCTTGTCCGATGCCATCCGCCGCGCGCGCAGCGGCTTGAAGGACCCCAAACGGCCCATCGGCTCTTTCATTTTCCTCGGCTCAAGCGGCGTGGGCAAAACGGAATTGGCGAAAGCCTTGGCCGAGTTCATGTTTGATGACGAGGACAATTTGGTGCGCGTCGATATGAGCGAGTACCGCGAGAAGCATACGGTCAGCCGGCTCTTTGGCGCGCCGCCGGGTTATGTCGGCTACGAAGCCGGCGGCCAACTCACCGAAGCCATCCGCCGCCGCCCCTACCGCGTCATCCTCTTTGACGAGATCGAGAAGGCCCATCCCGATGTTTGGAGCGCGCTGCTGCAAGTACTGGAGGACGGCCGGATGACCGATGGCCAGGGCCACGCGGTTGACTTCCGCAATACCGTGCTGATTATGACCAGCAATTTAGGCACGGAGTTCGCCCGGCATGGAGGCGCGCTGGGCTTCTTGCAGCAAGACGAGGAGGCCGTGGCCGATCATCGCAAGATCGAAAAAGCCATGCGCGATACTTTCCGGCCCGAGTTCCTCAATCGCATTGACGAGATTATCATCTTCGAGCCGCTGAACCTGCAGGCGGTTGAGCAAATGGTCGACCTGCATCTGCGCGAACTGGCCGAGCGCATGGAAGAATCGGGCCTGGGCATCCACCTCACGGAGCCGGCGCGCTTCTGGCTGGCGAAGAAGGGCTTCGATCCGCAATTTGGCGCTCGTCCGCTGCGCCGCGCCATCCAGCGTTATATCGAAACGCCCCTTAGCATCAACTTGCTCAAGGGCGACTTCAATGCCGGCGATCTGGTGGTCATCGACGAGCAAGACGATCGCCTGGAATTCGCTAGCCACGCCGATCAGCAGAGCGACTTCAGCGCCGAGGCTGAACCGGCTCAAGAGGAGATCGGCGAGTATTACGAAGAGAGCTACGCCGGCGGCGACTACTACGACGCCAAATATGAAGACGAAGACTTCGCCGATTTCCTCTCGCAGACGGACGATGACGACGAGTTTGACNCGCGGGTCTTGATAATCTCCGTCGCTCGCCAGGCCGCCGCAGTCAGAGACAACAGACGCTGCCATCGTTGTGTAATCGACCCTGCTGATCCCCGCTTCAACAAGGGTCGCGCCATATTGTCCTTTGACTAAAGCCGCTCAATCGCTATAATTGCTGCCCAAGCAATGGGCAAGAATTGGATATCGCCATGAGTGTAGAAGAACGAGGCAAGGACGGAGAGTTGCTGCAGGACGCTCCGTCTGCCGAGTTGCCGCCATCACATTCGACCGAGACCGACGCGCCAGCCGCCGATAGCAGCGTCGCAGCCGAGTCTAGCGCCGCTGCCGAGGCAGTCGCAGAAGCGGAAACTGCTGGCTATGCCGAAAGCGCCGCCGCGCCCGAAGCGGAGACGGAGAGCCCGGCAGTCGCCGAGAGCGCTGCGCTAGTTGCGGCTGAGGGTGAAGCAGAAGCAGGCGCTGACGCGGTTGCAGACCCCGCCGCTGCTGAAGAAGCGCAGCCGGATAAGGCCCAGAAGCCCGCGGAAGAAGCAAAATACAAGCGCGGTCAGGTGTATCAGGGTGTGATCAGCAGTACGACGCCGACGGCTGTCACCGTTGATCTGGGCGATGGCGATCAGGGGGTTGTGCCAGGGCGAGAACTGGAATTGATGACGCGCAAGATGCTGGAGTCCCTGGTCGTTGGCGCGGAAGTCGATGTCTATGTGGTCAACCCGCGCAATCATCGCGGCGATACGATTTTGTCGATCAACCACGCGTTGGAAGAGCTAGACTGGCGCAACGCTCAGAAGCTCTCCAAATCCAGGAAAGTCCACGAGGCGCTCATCGGCGGTTACAACAAGGGCGGGCTCATTGTGCGCTTTGGGCGTTTGCGCGGCTTCGTCCCGCAGAGCCAGCTGTCTGAAGAACGCGTCCGCGGGATGTCGGACGGCACGCCTGAGGAACGTTATGGCCCGATGGTCAATCAGCCCATCGGCGTAAAAGTTATGGAAGTGGACCGTCACCGCAACCGGCTGATACTGTCAGAGCGCGCGGCGCTGCGCGATGTGCGCCAGAAGCGCAAAGAAGCCCTGATCGCGGAATTGAAGGTCGGCGACAAACGCAGGGGCAAGGTCGTCAGCCTGGAGAACTTCGGCGCCTTTGTCGATATCGGCGGCGGCGAAGGGCTGATCCACCTTTCCGAGCTGGCTTGGGGGCATATTACGCACCCGCGCCAGGCGGTGAGTATCGGCGACGAAGTCGAGGTCGAGGTTATCAGCGTCAACGCCGACGCCAAACGCATCGGTCTGAGCCGCCGCCGTGTCATCAGCGATCCCTGGGACGATATCGCAAGCACACTGCGTCGGGGCCATCTGGTGCGTGGCCGCGTCACCAAATTGACCAAATTCGGCGCCTTCGCCCGTTTGACCGATCACGACGACGTGGAAGGTCTCATCCACATTTCCGAATTGGCGAGCGAGCGCGTCACTCATCCCCGCGAGGTGGTCAATCGGGGCGACGAACTGGTCCTGCGCATCGTCAAGATTGATATTAAGGAGCGCCGGCTCGGTTTGAGCTTGAAATCGGTGAATTCGACCGAGTTCCTCGATCTGGATTGGGAAATGGCGCTGCAAGATTCCGCGGCATTGACGCCAGCGGAGACGCCCGACCCACAAGCGCAGGCGGAAGCTGAAGACTAGCGGTCGCGCGCTAGAATTCGTATTCGGAGCGTCAAACAGAGACATCCGCCGAGATGTCTCTTTGTTGTCGCGCTGCCCGGGCGCTCATTTGTCTATCAGGTCCCGGCTTGCAGGATTTCCGTTGAAACATTCGGCATCATCGGCTAAGATCAACTTGGACGCAAAAGCCTGACGCCCTCCGACTGCCAACGGGCGCGGCAGGCCCGCAACGCTGGTATAATGCAAGACAGGCAATCAGTTCAGATCTTGCCCGCTCTATGGGCCCTTGAAGCTGGAGGAACAGACCGTGCCGAACAAAATGGAACGCTTCACACAGCGGGCGCGGCGAGTGCTTAGCTTGGCGCAAGAAGAAGCCGATCGCTTGCGGCATCACCAGATTGGGACGGAACATTTGCTGCTGGGGCTGATGCGGGAGGATGGCGGGGTCGCCGGCCGCGTCCTGCGCGACCTGGGCCTGGATTTGCGCCGGGTCGAAGAGTTGGTGAGGCGCCTGTCGAGCGCAGACGAGCGCACGACGAGCACGCAGCTGGACCTGTCGCCCGGGACCAAAAAAGTGCTCGAGCTGGCGGTTGATGAGGCGCGGCGGATGGGGCATCACTATATCGGCACCGAACACCTGCTGCTGGGTTTGGTGCGGCAGCAGGAAGGCATCGCGCTGGATGTGCTGCGGCGCCTCGGCGTCAGCCCGGAGGAAGTGCGCCGGCAAACGAGCAAGGTCTTGCAGGAGAGCCCGGTGCAGTCCGTGCCCAAGTCCAGCGACCGCCAGCAGGGCAAGTCTTCGCGCAAGGACAGCACGCCGCTGGTTGACCAACTGGCGACCGACCTGACGAGCCTGGCCGAGACCGGCCGGCTGGACCCGGTCGTGGGCCGCGAAATGGAAATCGAACGCGTCATTCAGGTGCTCAGCCGCCGCCGCAAGAACAACCCGGCGCTGATCGGCGAGCCGGGCGTTGGCAAAACCGCCATCGTCGAAGGCTTGGCGCAGCGCATCGTGGAAGGCGATACGCCCAAGCCGCTGTTGCGCAAGCGCGTGCTGCAACTCGATGTCGGCTCGCTGGTAGCGGGCACGATGTATCGCGGTCAATTCGAGGAGCGCCTCAAACGCGTGATCGAGGAACTCAAAGCCTCGGACACGATTCTTTTCATAGACGAGGTGCATATGCTGGTGGGCGCGGGATCAGCCGGCAGCAGCGTTGACGCGGCCAATATCCTCAAGCCGGCTCTTGCTCGCGGCGAATTGCAGTGCATCGGCGCGACAACCCTCGATGAATACCGCAAGCATATCGAGAGCGACGCCGCCCTCGAGCGCCGCTTCCAGCAGATTCAGGTGGCGGAACCCACCATCGAAGAGACGATTGAGATTCTGCAAGGCATCAAATTCCCTTATCAAGATCATCATAATGTCGAGATCACCGATGACGCCATTGAGACCGCCGCAAACCTCTCCGCCCGTTATATCCCCGACCGTTTTCTGCCCGACAAAGCCATAGACCTGATAGACGAAGCGGCCGCCCGCCTGCGCATGTACAAGAGCCCGGAAGCCGCTGCCGTGCGCCGCGTCATGGACGAGCTGGAAGATGTCAATGAAGACATTGAATTGGCCGAGGTCGCCGGCGAAGGGGGTGAGTTGGACGCCCTGGAAACGAGGCGCGAGTCGCTCGACGCCACCTTGGCGGAGTTTCGCGTCAATTGGAATGAAGAGACTGGACAGCCCCGCTTGATCGGCGAAGACATCTCCGAAGTGGCGGCGATGTGGACCGGCATCCCGGTCACGCGCATCGCCAACGAGGAGAGCGAGCGGCTGATGGAAATGGAAGACAAATTACACGAGCGCATCGTTGGGCAGCATGAAGCCATCGTCTCCATCAGCAAGGCGGTGCGCCGCGCCCGCGCCGGCTTAAAGGACCCGCGCCGCCCCATCGGCTCATTCATGTTCCTGGGGCCAACCGGCGTCGGCAAGACCGAGTTAACCAAAGCGCTGGCGGAATTCTTGTTCGGCAGCGAGGACGCGCTGATCCAGCTCGACATGAGCGAGTTTATGGAGCGGCATTCAGTAGCGCGCCTGGTTGGCGCCCCGCCCGGCTATGTCGGCTATGAGGACGCGGGCCAGCTCACCGAAGCGGTACGGCGCCGCCCCTATAGCATTGTCGTCTTTGACGAGGTGGAAAAGGCGCATCCGGAAGCCTTTAACATGCTGCTGCAAGTTATGGAAGAGGGCACGCTGACGGACGCGCGCGGCCGCCGCGTCGACTTCCGCAATGCCATGATAGTGATGACTAGCAATGTCGGCGCCGAGATGATCAAACCCAATTCGGGCTTGGGCTTCAATACGCCGATGGATGCCGGCAAGCTCGATGACGAAGCCTACGAAGACATGAGCCGCAACGTCACTGATCAGCTGCAGCGCATGTTCCGGCCGGAGTTCCTCAACCGCGTGGACGCCACCATCATCTTCCGCTCGCTCAGCCAGGAAGAGATCAAGCAGATTGTGGATCTCGAGCTGAACAAAGTGCGCGAGCGCCTGCTGGAGCACGCCATCACCTTGGAAGCGGCAGACGTCGCCATCGATTGGCTATCGGAGAATGGCTACAGTGCGGAGTTTGGCGCGCGTCCGCTGCGCCGCCTGATCCAGAACGAAGTGGAAGACCGCCTGTCCGATGGCATCCTCTCGGGCGAGTTTGGATTGGCCAGCATCGTGCGCATTGACGTGGACGATGACGGCGGGCTGACGATGGTCAGCGTGGAAGAAGACGAAATCGCGGGCGAACTCGAAGCTGGTATCTGAGTTCGATTGGATCGCGGATTACCCTCAACAGGATTGCAAGTTGAATTTAGCACCCCGGCGCCGAGTCGCTTGGACGATCGTCCTGGTACTCGCGCTTTTGCCCTTGGCTTCAATTGTAATATTGGGCAGCCACAGCAGGATTATGGGCGACGACTTCTGTCACTTGATCTCGGGGCAGGAGTACGGACCCTGGGGCAACCTTCTATATTGGCGAAACTCATTAAACGGCAGCTTCAGCTTCTACTTCTTACACGGACTGACCGCGCCGCTTGATACCCAAGCTGCCAGCGTAATTGTCATCGTCATCATCGTAGCCTGGACAATTGGTCTAGCCTGGTGGATCAATGCCGGTCACCAGCTTTTTGGGCGATACAGACCGCCGCTGGCAACGGTAATCGTAGTGGCGGCAGCAATGGTGTGGCTCTCAGTACATGGGCTGATAACACCGCTGTCAATCTACTCCTATTCATCTGCGACGCGCCATACGCTGCCAATTGTCATTTTGTCGATTGCCATGGCAGCCGGTTGCGCATTCGCCCCGCGGATTCAGTCAATACGCCGGCTTGCGCTCGCCTGCGCCATTTTCGCTCTGGTTGTCTTCGTTAATGCAGGCATGTCGGAAGTCTTCGCCGCAGAGCAGTTGCCGCTTTTCACAATATTGTTGCCCGCTGTATACGCAATGACTCCGCCAGAGTCCCGGCGAAATTGTCTGCTACTGTGCAGGTCTGGCTGGGTGGCGACCCTCGCGGGACTGCTAGTTATGGCGACCGCGCCCGGTGTAGCCATTCGGCTTGCCGGGTCTGACTCTAGCCTAAACTCGCCGCAGGCCTCCCCCGCAAATCTCTTTCCGAACACTCTCGAGCATCTCCAATCATTCTTCATAGATACAGAATTGAACACCGCATTTATAGGTATGTTGGTCATTACCCTGGCCATAATGGTGACGGTTCGCCGCTCGACTCAACCCAAGTCGATCGGCGAGCCATTTCAACTTGCTGCGCCCCCGCTATTGCTGTGCTTGATTGCGCAGCTGCTGCTCGTGCCGCTTGTCTGGACGAATCAAAGCGACAACCCTCTTGTGTTCGGCCGCTTCAACCCGGCGCATTTGGTGGCCGTCTGTACTCAATTACTGCTCTTAACGAGCCTGTCG
>JAGWBC010000164.1:0-6574 GCA_021296115.1 Anaerolineae bacterium
GCAAATGTGGCGGAATCCGACAGGCATGAAAGCGAATCTGTCCGCTATAATTCGATACAATGCCATTCGACTGAAGGAATGGACGGTGGGTAATTCCGCTGGTCTGCTAAAAATATTTTCCCTGACCTCATGCAAATGATGCCTTCCATTTCGGTTGTCATTCCCGTTTACCGCAGCGAGAACAGCATTCCGCTGCTTGTCAAAGAATTGGCCGCGGAGCTTCCCAGGATCGCAGACCGCTTCGAAGTAATCCTGGTAGAAGACGATGGCGGCGATAGTAGTTGGAGGGCCATTGAGCAGATGTCGGCGGAATACGAATTTGTGCGCGGCTTCAAACTCATGCGCAATTTTGGTCAGCACAACGCTTTACTCTGCGGGATCCGCGCGGCGACCTGCGAACTAATCGTAACAATGGACGATGACCTGCAGCACCCGACCAGCCAAGTCAAGGTATTGGTGGACAAACTCGGCGATGGTTATGATGTCGTCTACGGTACGCCTGCTAACTTGCGGCATGGCCCGCTAAGAAACATTGCTGCGCAAACGACGAAAGTCGTGCTGCAAGGCGTGATGGGGGCTGAAACCGCGCGCAATGTCAGCGCATTTCGCGTTTTCCGCGCCAACCTAAGAGACGCATTCGCGCATTTCCGTGGTCCGCTGGTCAATATTGATGTGCTGCTCACTTGGGCGACCAGCAGCTTTGTGGCGATTCACGTGCAGCATGCGCCGCGAACCATCGGCAAGTCGAATTATACATTCGGCAAGTTGGTCACCCATGCCTTCAACATGATGACGGGCTTCAGTACTCTGCCCTTGCGATTGGCCAGCGCGCTCGGATTGGTGATGACCGCTTTTGGCTCGGTGATTCTGGCGTACATCGTCTTGAGTCAGTTGTTCGCCTTTCGTTTTGAAGTGCCCGGCTTTACATTCACCGCCTCCCTGGTGTCTATATTTGCCGGCGTCCAGATGTTTACTCTTGGGATAATCGGCGAGTATCTGGCCCGAATGTACCTGCGCATAATGGATCGGCCGGCATACGTTGTACGTCAGATGACTGATGAGGCAGTTGAAGACTAGAGATGACAAGTCAAACCATTGATGTTCTGACCTGGGATTCGGAGCACTTCGGTTGCCGCATAGCCCGCGCGGCTCGCCGACAGGTCGACTTGAGTTCCTGCAAAGACCTGGTGGCTGAGTGTCAGCGCAATGACATCGACTGCCTATACTTCCTGGCTGAGGCCTCCGACCAAACTACGATCGCTGCGCTGCAATCATGCGGCTTTGATTTCGTCGACATTCGCCTCACACTGTCCGCCCGTTACGATGTTCTGCCAGCAATTCGCCAACTGGACAGCATTCGCTTTCGACTCGGCGAAGAGCGCGACCTGGATCAACTGCTGCCAATAGCCGGCACGAGTTACAGCCAGTCCAGGTTCTACATCGATCGACGGTTTGGCCATGACAGGGCAACGCAAATGTTTCAGATCTGGCTGCGGAAGAGCTTTGGCAAGGCGCCGGACGCTGCGGTAGTTGTGGCGGAAAGAAATGATAGCGCTGTCGGCTTTGTCACCTGCCACTTGCACAAGCCGCCGGGCGAAGGCAACATTGGGCTGGTCGGCGTGGCGGAGTCCGCCCGCGGATTGGGTTGCGCCGGCGGGATGATAAAGTATGCTGCGCACTGGTTTGCCGGGCAAGGTTTGCATCGCCTTAATGTCGTAACACAGGGGCGGAATATCGCTGCGCAGAGGCTGTATCAACGCAGCGGTTTCGTAACCCGCTCGGTAGAACTGTGGTTTCACAAGTGGTTTGACTAACGCAGCCGAATGTCTTTAACGCTCGACTTAATGTTGGATGGAAATGACCAGTTATCGTATACCCTTCAATCGACCGACCTTCCTGGGTACTGAAACCGATTGCATTGCCGACAGCCTGGCGACGTCTCATATCTCAGGCGATGGCAAATACAGCAAGAAGTGTCACGAATTCCTGGAGCTGACGCTGGGTGTCTCCCGGGCCATTCTGACGACGTCCTGCACGCACGCGCTGGAAATGGCCGCGCTCTTGCTCGACATTCAGCCGGGCGACGAGGTCATTGTCCCGTCTTTCACCTTTGTATCGAGCATCAATGCTTTTGCGCTTCGCGGCGCCAAGCCGATCTTCGCCGATATCAGACCCGATACACTGAATCTGGACGAGCGAAAGCTGCCCAGTCTAATCAGCGACAGAACGCGCGCTATTGTTCTGGTGCATTATGCCGGCGTCGCCTGCGAGATGGACGCGATCATGGCGCTTGCGAGTCAACACGGCATCGCCGTGGTCGAGGACAGCGCCCACGCGCTCTTCTCCCGCTATAAGGGGCGATATCTAGGTACCTTTGGCCAGCTCGCAACGCAGAGTTTTCATGAAACCAAGAACTTCACTTGCGGCGAGGGCGGCGCCCTGCTGATCAATGACGACAGCTTGATCGAGCGGGCCGAAATCATTCGCGAGAAAGGCACAAACCGCGGCCGTTTCTTCCGTGGGCAGGTGGACAAATACACCTGGGTTGACCTTGGCTCCAGTTATCTGCCGTCCGATATGTTGGCGGCCTATCTCTGGGCGCAATTCCAACGCGCGGACGACATCCAGGCGCGGCGGCGGGAGATCTGGGAACGCTATGACGAAGGCCTGGCTGATTGGGCGTCCGCAAACGATGTACAATTGCCAACCGTGCCTGATTACTGCGAACAATCCTACCACATGTATTACTTGGTGTTGCCGTCATTCAAGGCGCGAACGGCGCTGATTCAACACCTCAAAGATCGCGGGATTCTGAGCGTCTTCCACTATCTGCCGCTGAATCTGTCGGACATGGGCCGGCGCTATGGGGGAAAAGCCGGCGACTGCCCGGTGGCCGAAACTGTGGCCGACCAGCTGCTGCGCTTGCCATTCTTCTACGCGCTGACGCCAGCAGAACTCGATGACGTGATCAGCTCAATTGTCGCGTTCGAAACCTGGGATTAAACAGATCCGCTACTTGTGATACAATTGACATGGTGCGAGATGCGTTTGACCCGAATTCACGACTTATAACATGCCGCGGACGACGGCGTGAGCAGAACTGAATGGCGTCAGGCCGAAGCGGAGCAATTAGATCGGCTGTTATCTTCGAAACACCAAATAACCTCGAAGGTCCCACGACAATGAATGTCGGCGGGCAATTACTGCTTGGAGAGCACGCTAAATGGCAAAACAACCGAAATTCAAAATAACTCCGATTGGGGGCTTGGGAGAGATCGGCAAGAATATGACTCTCTTTGAACTCGGCGGAGACGGCTTCCTGATCGATTGCGGCATCATGTTTCCCGCAAACGACATGCACGGCGTCGATTACATCATCCCCGACTTTCGTTGGCTGGAGGAGCGCGATGACATTCGTTTGCACGGCATCTGCTTCACGCATGGTCACGAAGATCATATCGGCGCGGTGACGCATCTGGTCAAAGCTTTTCCCGAGCTCCCGCTCTACGCGACCCCGCTTACCTCGGGCTTGCTGCAAGTCAAGCTCAAGAATGCCCGGCTGCTGAAAACGACCGAGCTGAATACTTTTGAAGCAGGCGACAAAATTCAGATCGGGCCATTCAAGCTGGAAAGCTTTCACGTCTGTCACAGCATCCCTGATTGCGTCGGCTATGGCATCAACACGCCCTATGGCGTCGTGGTCGTCACCGGCGACTACAAGTTCGACAACACGCCCGTGCACGGCCGAAAGACTGACTACGCTCGCTTGGCGGGTTTCGCGCAGCGCGGCGTTGCGCTGCTGCTGGCGGATAGCACCAACTCGGATAAAGCGGGCTGGACGCAATCCGAGGCGGTCATCGGCGCTGCCCTGGATCGCGTCTTTCGGCAAGCCAAGGGCCGCATCATGGTGGCCACATTCGCCTCGCTGATGTCGCGGGTGCAGCAAGTCGTGAATGCCGCGCGCAACCACAAGCGCAAGGTCTGCATCACCGGCTATACCATGTCGGAATACGCCAAGATCGCGCGCAAACTGGGTTACCTGAATGTGGCCGACGACATGCTGATCAACATCGGCCAAGCGCAGAACATGCCGGCGCACAAAGTGGTCTTTATGGTCACAGGGTCTCAAGGCGAGCCATCGGCCGTCCTGGGCAAGCTGGCCAGCGGCCGTCATCGCCAGCTGGATGTGCGCGAGAACGATACCATCATCCTGTCATCGCATCCCATTCCCGGCAACGAAGAGATGGTCTACCGCACCATTAACCGCTTGATCGAGCGTGGCGCGGATGTCATTTACGATCCAATCGAGTCGGTGCATGTATCCGGCCACGCCTGTCAGGAAGAAATGCGCCTCATGTTGAATCTGGTGCAGCCCAAGAACCTGATACCGGTTCACGGCGAAATTCGCCACTTGCATTTGCACGCCAAGCTGGCTGTGGACAACGGCATGCGCGCCAAAAACGTCACGGTCATATCGAACGGTACCACTGTCGAACTGGACGGGAAGGGCGTTAAGGTCGGCGAGCGGCAGCCGGGCGGCTACGTATTTGTGGACGGCAGCGGCGTCGGTGATATTGGGCGCGCCGTAATTCGCGACCGCGAGATCCTGGCGAAAGACGGCTTCGTCCTGGTCAGCGTCAACGTGGACCAGCGCAGCGGCAAGCTGGTGGACGAGCCGCGGATCGTATCGCGCGGTTTCGTGTATCTGCGAGAGGCGGAAGACTTCCTGGCCCAAATTCGCGAGAATATCACGCATACAGTCAGTCGCAGCTGGCGTAATCTCAACGGCAATCGGCAATCTTTGGTAGAGGAGAATCTCAGCAAGCTGATCTACAACGAGACCAAACGCCGCCCGATGATTTTCAGTATCGTCAACGAGGTCTAGGCCTGGGGTGGCGCGCCAGTCAGACATAGGGATCGCGTTTGGCGCGCCCCGCAACTCGAAACGATGCTTGGCACGCTGCGTACTAATTCACGACAACACGAAGGAGAACGCAGCCTGATGAATCCGCCCGTCATTGAAGCACGCGATGTCACACGCCACCTGAAGCTGGGAACGCATGTGGTGCATGCCTTGCGCGGCGTCGACCTGGAGATACATCGCAATGAGATGGTCGGCATAATCGGGCCGTCGGGCAGCGGCAAAAGCACGCTGCTGGGAATCATCGGCGGCCTGGACAGCCCAACCAGCGGTACGATCGCTATCGACGGCGTCGATGTAACGCGCATGAGCGAGGGCGCCTTGACCGACATACGCAACCAGAAGATTGGTTTTGTCTTCCAATTCTTCAATCTGATCCCGACGCTTACCGCCCTGGAAAATGTCGCTTTGCCGATAGAATTCGCCCAGGTCAGGCGTCACAAACCCTTCAAGCGAGCCGAAGATCTGCTGGAAATGCTGGGGCTGGGCGGCCGCCTGCACCACCGCCCCAATGAGCTCAGCGGCGGGCAGCAGCAGCGCGTCGCCATCGCCCGCGCGTTAGCCAACGACCCGCCGATCCTGCTGGCGGATGAGCCCACCGGCAACCTGGATTCGCACTCCGGCGAAACCGTATTGGAGGCGCTCTCTACCATCAGAGACCAGAATGGCACTACCGTGGTCCTGGTCACACATGATCAGTCGCTGGCCTCGCGGATGGACCGCGTGCTTTCGCTGGTCGATGGCGTGATTGTCGCGGGCAACGGCGCTACATAGTCTCCAATTCTCGAAAATTTTCCTGAACGGCTTGTCGAGAATCCGCTTCCAGAGAATCGTTTTGCGCGTCTAAATCACGCGCTATAATCCAGATTCGAGACTAGCGTATTCAAGAAGGACTAGCGATGGCAGACGAATTCTTTCCAGTCGAGGTGGCCGGCATCCAGCGTAAGCTGCCGCTGATGGAGATCAAGCCCGGCGTCAAGATTGCCATACTGAATATCCTGGGCGATTACGAGTTTGTCAACGCGGCCAGCGCGGAATTGGCGCAAGCCTTGGCGGACAAGCCGATTGATGTGCTGGTCACCGCCGAGGCCAAGTCCATCCCGCTGGCGCATGCGCTCAGCACACTTATGCAATTGCCCTATGTAGTCCTGCGCAAGTCGCACAAACCCTACATGGGGGAAGCGCTGCAGAGCGAGACGCTGAGCATCACGACTGGCGAGCCGCAAACGCTCTTCCTCGACGAAAAGGATCGCCGCCTGGTAGCCGGCAAGCGCATCGCCATCCTGGATGACGTGATTTCCACCGGAAGCACGCTGCAGGGCATGCGCCTGATCATGGACAAGGCCGGCGCCGATGTGGTGGCGGAAACAGCCATCTTTACCGAGGGCGATCGCGCCCGATGGCACGACATCGTCGCCTTGGGGCATTTGCCCGTGTGGGTGGACGAGTAAGCTGTCAGCGGCGCGACGCAGTCGGTAAGCGCCCGCCAGCATAGAATTGACGCGCATGGAAGCGCTCTGATATGGAGTCCAATTTCTCTTCGCGGACGACAGTTGCAGTTTTCTTGATGCTGGTGATTGTATTGGCCGTTTCTGGCGCGCTACTGCTTCACGAAATGCGGAGGCAGAATTCAATCAGTATCACCATTCATCC
>JAGWBC010000164.1:6697-9822 GCA_021296115.1 Anaerolineae bacterium
GGCCTGACCGACGCCGCCAACCGGTCAGCGGTGAACCTGGCCGCCATTGTTCGCGACGGCGACCAGATTCATGTCGCAGCGACCACAGGCAGCGCTGCTGATTTCGAGCTGGCGACGCCTTCCGGCGGCCGGCGCGTTCATATCAATTCGGCATCCCAAGAGGAGTTGGAAACGCTGCCGGGCGTCGGCCCAGTCACGGCGCAGCGCATCATTGAGTATCGCGAGCAGGTTGGCGAATTCACCGACCTGGACGATCTGGACCAGGTATCGGGAATTGGGCCCAGGACATTGGAGAATCTGCAGGACCAACTCGCCTTCGATTAGCGGATTCGGGCGCCGCTGCGCGCGTCAAAGAAAAGAGCGCGCGTCCAGTCCAGGCGGCAATGGACAGTATCGCCCGGGCTGTGCTCTTCGCCCAGCGCAACTTGAATGCGCCAGCGCCTTTTTCTGAGCCACACTTCCAGCAGCAAGAATTTCTCGGCATAGTAGGGAATCGCCCGGTCGACAATCGCCGGGATCCCCTCTTGCTCATCGCAAAGACAGATATGTTCCGGGCGGATGCCGACGAATACTTCTGTACCGTCTGGGCGAGGGCCGGGCAAAGGCGCTCTGCCCATGTAGCTGCCGTCCCATTCGCCATCTTGTACGCGCCCCCAGAAGGTGTTGATCGTTGGCGTACCGAGGAATTCAGCCACGAACAAACTATCGGGATCGTCATGCAAGGCTTCGTAGGCCCCCGATTGCATGATCCGTCCGGCATTAAGAACGACGATACGGTCGGCGATGCTCATCGCTTCTACCTGGTCGTGCGTCACATAAACCAAAGTAACGTTGAACTCCTGAATGAGACGCTTCAGCTCGACCCGCGCCTGGCCGCGGAACTTGGCGTCCAAATTGGCGAAGGGCTCGTCAAAAAGCAGCAGCTCCAGGTCACGGGCGAAGGCGCGCGCGATAGAAACGCGCTGTTTCTCGCCGCCGGACAGACTGCGGGGAAAGCGTCCCATGAGGCGCTCGATGTCGACGCCGGTGATCTTGGCTACGGTCTTGACGTGCGCCGGCACCTCGGCCTCGCGGTCGCGCAGCCGCAGGAAGAAGCCAACAGTCTTGCGGCTCTCCCAATGCGGAATCAGCACGTAATTCTGGAAGACCATGCCGATGCCGCGATCACCTACCGCTATGGCGTCCAGCGGCACATCGTTGTAATAGATCTCGCCCGTGTCCGGCTGATCCAAACCGGAAATCAGCCGCAGCAGCGTCGTAGGACGACCGCCTCGCCATCCTCGATCTGCTAGTTGAAATCTTTTATCGCCAGGACAGGCGTCAATTAGCGACTCTTGTCGTAGAAGGTCTTGCTGACATTCTTTAGCGTGACTGTCCTCATCGCGGCGCTCTCGGCATTTGGAACTGCAGCCTAGGATAACACACAGGCTAAGGCGCGGCAGAAACTTGGCTAAGCCAGTCGCGCTATAGTCGGGACTTTGCAGGTTATTGTATAATCCAGGTATCGAGTCCCGTTTTCTTTGTCTATGTATAACAACGGAGGCACGCTTTGAGCCAGACGATTCTGCCGGAACGGATACCGGTAAGCAGCGCTGCGGATTGGCAGCCGGACCCTAAGAGCCCGCGGCGCCGGCCGCCCTGGATCCGCGTCCGCGCGCCCAGCGGCGAGACCTACGAGAAAGTGCGCCAATTGATGCGCGGCAAGACTCTGCACACGGTTTGCGAAGAGGCGCAATGCCCCAACCTCGGCGAATGCTGGGGCAAAGGTACAGCGACCTTCCTGATGATGGGCGATACCTGCACGCGCAGCTGCGGCTTCTGTGATATCAAGACCGGGCGGCCCAGCCCGCTCGACTGGCAGGAGCCGAACCGCATCGCCGAGAGCGTACGCGCGATGGGATTGCAGCATGTCGTGATCACCAGCGTCAACCGTGACGACCGACCCGACGGTGGCGCTCCCTTGTTTTCGATGGTCATCCGCCGCATTCGCCAGCTTCAGCCGGGCTGTTCGATCGAAGTACTGATTCCGGACTTCAAAGGCAGCGAGCTGGCGCTGAAGATCGTGATGGATGCCCAACCGGAGATTCTCAACCACAACGTGGAGACCGTGCCGCGGTTATTCAAACGCGTGCAGCCGCAAGACCGCTACGAATGGGCGCTGGCGACATTGGAGAATGCCAAGAAGATGGATGCGCTTGTCCTGACGAAGAGCGGGATCATGCTGGGTCTGGGCGAGACGCTTGACGAAGTGCTGGGCGCCATGGACGATCTGGTCAAAATCGGCGTCGATATTTTGACGCTGGGCCAATATTTGCAACCCAGCAAACGTCACCTGCCGATTGAGCGTTATTATACGCCGGACGAGTTCGATCACTTGCGCGAGCGCGGCCTGGACATGGGCTTCAAGTGGGTGGAGAGCGGCCCGCTGGTGCGCAGCAGTTACCGCGCCGCGGAGCAAGTGCGCGAATTGTCGGCCCTGGAGCATTTCCGCTTGCATGAAGCCAGGCTCGGTTGAGCAGGCAGCGCCTTGCCGGAAAGCCAGACAATGTTTAGCAATGTATAGTTGCGGGTGAGTCAAGTCAAAGAGGGAATCACATGAGCGCGTTTTTTGCCAATCGTCGCAGTCAGTCAGACGTTGAAGCGCCGGAATCGGTTTCTGTTGTGCCGGCGGGACGGCCAGTGGGCTTTGATACGGTCATCGGCTCCAATACGCATTTTGAAGGCGCCTTCGCCAGTTCCGGCAACGTGCGCATGGATGGCCAATTCAGTGGTTCGCTGGAAATCAGCGGCAATATCCTGGTCGGCGAAGCGGCTGATATCCGCGCCGATATCAACGCGCGCAACGTGTCCATCGCCGGCACTGTGCGTGGCAATGTCACCGGCAACAAGGTGCAGCTGCTGCGAACCGGCCGCATCTGGGGCGATATCAGCGCCTCGGCCTTGACCACCGAAGAAGGCGCCTTCATCGACGGGAAGATCACCATGGTGGGGCACTCGGCTGCCTCCGGCGAGGACAGCGCCGAGCGCGAGCTTGCGCTTGCCGATACGGACGGGGCGCTCGCAGGCGAGGCTGAATCCGTGGACGATGCCCAAGATGAGAGGGCCGGCGCCGACGACGCCGAGAC
>JAGWBC010000165.1 GCA_021296115.1 Anaerolineae bacterium
GGACTGTCTACCAGGTAATATTTGAGCCTAGGAATGCCCATGTCTATCCACGGCCAATGAATTGCGTTCAGACCGTCCAATGCGTCCATCTTGGCATGAATACCCAGGCGTACCCATTCGTCTTCACTCGGCAACAATTGGCGCAACCATTCAGGAAACCGATGGTAACCCGGCAATGCCCACGCGCGTCCGGTACTAGGCGTTCTTCCCCGCCAAGCCTGGTATGCTTCCGTGCCTCCGGCTTTCCCACCTGTCATATCGCGAGTGGCATAGGCGCCGCGGTCATCAGTGTGAGGGAATCCTTTGATCTTGCCCCCGTTGATATCGACGTAATCTCTTTTCCAAGTCCATACGTCAGACTTGCTGTACATCAGAATGATGTCATGCACGGCGGGCCACTGCTTCGCGCCTAAGTCGTGTGCGCTGGTGCGCTGCCAAATGACTTCATTACGAAAACCTCTCGGATCGAATATCGCATCCAGCACGATCTTCAAATAATGACTCGCCGTCGGATCGCAATGCAGGTACAAGCTGCCGGTCAGCTTCAAGACCCGATGCAGCTCAACCAGCCGCGCCGTCATCATCACCAGATAAGCCATCATCTGGTTGCGCTCAATCAAGTTCATCAGCGCTTCAATCGCCGTCGACACCTAGTGCGGCGCGTTGACGATGAGCTCGTCGTAAGTCGCTTCCGCCGTCTCGCTCCAATGCCAGGTGTCCTCGAAAGCGGTAATCTGCGCCTCGCTGTCCGCGCCGCTCTCCGACTTGAAGAGCACGTTGTAATTGCGGTTGCTGTTGAAGGGCGGGTCGAGGTAGATCAGGTCGACGCACTCATCGGGGAAATACTCGCGATTGCTCAAAATCTCCAAATTGTCGCCGTAATAGAGCCGATTCGTCATAGACTCGTCTCCTCATGCCCAACGCTGTCGAGCGCTCCCGTTACGGCTGGTACGTCTGAATATTACCCGCATTCTCCCGCCGGCGCAGGCGCTCCATACGCGGCATGATATTGGCGACGATCTCGCCTTTAGATAACGTCAGATGCTCGCGCTCGCGCATGATGATCTGCCCATCGCAAATCACCGTGCGCACATCGCCGGCGCGCGCGTTGTAGACCAGGCTGGCCGTCACGCTGTTCAGCGGAAAATGGTGCGTCCCGCTCAAATCGACCAGGATGATATCGGCCAGCTTGCCAACCGCCAGATCGCCCAGCTCATCAGCTTGCCCGTAGACGCGGGCGCTCTCGCGCGTCGCCAGCGCCAGAGCTTGCGGGATGGTCAACTGCTCGGCATCGCCCAGCAGCTGCTTCTGCCCCATGGCGGTCAAGCGAATGGCTTCCCAAAGATCAAGCGTGTTGTTGCTGACCGCGCCGTCGGTGCCCAAGCCGACCGCGATGCCCAGCGCGCGCAGCTCGACCAGATTGTTGAAGCCCATGGCCAGCTTGGCGTAAGTCTTGGGGCAGTGGGCGATGCCGACCGGCGCGCTTAGGTCCGCCAGGATTTCCAGATCGCCCGGCGTGGCGCCCAGCGCATGCGCCAGGATGGTCGGCACGTTTAAGATGCCGCAATCGTGCAGGACTTCGATTGGCGTCTGGCCGCGGCGCTGTAGGCTGGCTTGGGTCTGGCCCAGAGTCTCGGCGACATGGATGTGGATGCCGCTGCCGATGGCCTCGGCCTTGACGGCGCTGGCGCGCAGGAATTCGTCATCGCAGGTATAGGGCGCGTGCGGCGCAAGAATCGTACGGATGCGCCCGCCGGCCGCCCCGTCCCAGCGCTGCGCGAAGGCAGCCGTCTCGTCGATCTGCCCCAGGCCCTTGGCGCCGAACATGGCTTGCCCGAGCAGAGCGCGTGTGCCGGCTTTCTCGACCGCGCGCGCGGCGTATTCCATGTGCCAGTAGTGGTCGCTGACCGCCGTGATGCCGGCTTCGATCATCTCCAGCACACCCAGCTGCATGCCCCAATAGACATCCTCCGGTTCCAGATTCGCTTCCAAATGCCAGATAATGTCGTTGAACCAACTCTCGATATTGACGTCTTCGCCCAGGCCGCGCCAGAGTACCATCGGCACATGAGCGTGTGTGTTGATGAAACCGGGCATGGCGACTTGGCCGGCAGCGTCGAGTACGGTCGCCGCGTGGGAAGGATCCGTGGCGCCGCTCGACTCTATCGCGCTGATGCGATTGCCGCTGACGATGATATCGTGGCCGCTAAGCAGCTCGGCCCGTTCCGCCTCCACCTGCAGGACGTCTGCATTCTGAATCAGCAGGTCAGCCATCGGCGAGTTCTCCCTTGTATCGCCCAAATTCTGGCACATTATAGCAAACGCGGATGGCCAAGTGTTGCGGGGAATAGCGTGGAGCTACTTGCGGGACAACCCAAACCGGCGCAGGCCGCTCATTTCGCCATTCTGGCGCAGATGGCCAGCGACGATCTCTTTACAACCCTCTTCGGCGCGCGGGCAATAGCTCTTCTCGAGACGCGCAACGATTTCAGCCACTCACATACAAGTTTCCTGCTAGCTGACGATGCCGACTGTACCGTAGCAGGCATGCTGCATGCCTACCCGGCGCAGGCGGCGCGGGCAAATTCGCGGCGTACACTGTGGCTGCTGCTGCGCTACGCTCGTTTTCAGGCGCCGCGCCTGCTGGCGATGGCTTTCTTGCTGCGCGACGTCTTGGATTTTCTCGGCGAAAGCCTGGAGCAAGACGACTTCTATATTTCGATGTTGGCGATTTATCCGCAATTTCGCGGCGCTGGACTAAGCAAGGCGCTGCTGACTCAGGCGCATCGGCTGGCGGCGAGCAATTATTGCGCCCGGCTGGTACTCGATGTCGACGAAAGCAACACGGTCGCGCGCGCGGCTTATGCGGCGGCCGGCTTCCAGCAGATTGACGCTTCGAATGAAGTACGGCTGGGCGGCGACTCGATCAAGCTGCTGCGCCTGGCGAAGCCGATCAAGCGGGCAGGCTAGCTACGGTTCGGCTCCAGTGAAGTGAAATATTCGCGCACCACATCGCGCAAGCCCAGCGGCACGTAGTCGCTCTCCAGGGCGCGGTTGGCGGCGTTTTGGTAGTCGCTAAAGACGGTGTCGTAGCTCACGCGCGACTCGCCTGTGGGGTTGTCGTCAAAGTCGCCCTCGGCCAATGTGGTATCGCTGGCGTCGGTCTGCAAACGAATCTCTTCCGCTCCGCCGCCGCTGATGCCGCTGGGGCTGTAGAGCGCTTCGTACTGAATTTGGCCGCGCCCGCTGGGATTGTTGTCCGTATCCGCGCCTTGATCTTCGCCGCCGCTGCCGGGCAGGCTCTCGTTGCTGGGCGCGCCTTCGCCTGCGCCCGCGCCGGCTGAGCGGCTGTCTTGATTTCGTCCGGCGTTTTCGCCCTGGCCCGGTCGGTTCTGCTGCGGCTGCTGATTCCCCTCTTGGTCCCCCTGCTGCGATGAGGAGGCGTCCTGGCCCTGCTGGCTGCCGCTTTGCTGGCCCGATTCCGACTCTTCCGCAGGACCCTGCCGCGGGTCAGGCGCCGGCTGCTCGCCTTCCTGGGGCTGCTGCTCTGCGATGGCCTCGGCGGCTTCCAGCGCTTGTTCGGCTTGTTCTTGCAGCATGGAGCGCGCGTCTTGGTTCTGCTGCCGCTGGCCCTGCTCTTGCTCGAGCTGCCGCTGCGCCTCATCCAGGCTCTCCTGCAGATCGGCGGCGTTGTTCTCCTCCAGCGCGTCGGCCGCGGCCTGCAGCTGCTCCGCCAACTCCTGATTCATCTGCGCCAAGTCTTCCGCGGCTTGACGCAGCGCTTCGGCGGTTTGACGCGCTTCTTCCGCGCTCATCTGTGCCGCTTCTTGCCCCAGCTGCTCCAGCGCCTCGGCCAGATCTTGCAGATTGAGGTCCTCGGATGAGCTTGCGCTGTCTTCTGCCGCGCTGTCGATGTCCGACGACGGCGCGAAATCTTCCAGGGCTTCCAGGGCCGCTTCGGTCGAAAGCTGATCGAGCTCAACTGTGTCCTCTAGTTGCCGCTGCAGCTCTTCCATCTGCGCCTCAAGCTGGCTCATGGCGGCGAAGGCTTCTTCTTCGCTGATGTCCTCTTCCTGCAGGCGTTCCAGCGCAACCTCCAGCGCTTCCAGCAATTCCTGCCGGTCGACATCGTCCAGATTGGTGTCCGTGGCCACGGTCTCGATGATCTCGCGTAATTCTTCTTGCGCGGCTTCGACAGCCGGCGAGGGCGCCTCCGCCAGCAGCGCTTCGCCCGCGATGGACGGCAGCAGGATCAGGCCGATCAGCGCCACCGCCAGCAGACCGAGCACGGTCATTTCGCGCGGCCGAAAGTCCAGGCTGATGCGCCGCTTGGGGTCAATGGCGCGCGCCTGCTCCAGCGCCTCGGCGATCTGCCGCGATTCAATCTCCGGGTGCGTCTTGATACGACCGTGCATCAACTCAAAGGCGGTAGAAATCTGTTCCTGCAAGCCGAATTCGAGGTCGAAATAAGCGGCCCGCTGGGGCAGGCTGGCAGGTTAAGTACGCCGCCGGCCGCGCACAATCCAGCGCTGATGAGCGCCAACTGCTCTGCCTGCAGGCGCAAGCGAAAATAGCCGACCGCGCCGACGATCAAGCTCAGAAACAGCGCGGCGATCAGCGAGCGCGGTACCGTCCGCGATAGCAGCCGCCATTCGTGCCGGCGCTCCCAGCTGTCCACGATGCGCTCTAGCTCGGTGGCTTTGCTTTTGTGCGGCGAATCGGTTTGCATTTCAATACCCGTCTGCTGAAGAATATACTGCCGCCTTCGTCAATCCACGCGGAACAGGAAATATACTTCGTTCCGCAACTCGTCAGCATCGTAAACTGCGTGGACAAGGCGCAAATATCTGACCCAATCACCGATAGAATATTTGCCCTGCTCACACCAGACGATGCCGGCGTGCGTTATTCCCCTCGCCGCCAGTTTGAGAAAGTCGTCGTCTGCCGTACACACTACCCGTCCCATTGCGGTAGCGCGTTCCAAATAGACCAAATCATCGTCTCCCAGCGGTCCTCTTATAACGTCAATCTGCATGCTTAGCTGCGTGAAGATCTCAGGTGACAGATTCTCGTCGAGATAGAAGCTCACGCGTTTTGTCGCCATAAGGGGATTCCATCATCTGCTTGCCGTTTATGCTGGAAAGCTCGATACAAACATCAATGTACTGCTTGTGATCCGAGTAATAGTTCAGCGCGTCCTGCACCATGAACAGCTCAAGCCACAAGTGGTCCGCGATTTGCCGCGCATCCATATCGTGGAAATTCCGCAAGCCGGCAATCGTCTTCACCTCGATCGTCGTGCCTTCAATGCAGGGCCGACCGCTGCGCACCAGCGGGTGGGTGGTGATGCCCGGCGCCAGCGTGTGAAATTTGACGCCATCAATATGTTCGCGGATGTTCGGCTTCTGGCGCACTAACTCTTTGTCGTCGCGCTTCTCCGCCATTGCAGTACCCTCCACTAGTCGGGCATCGCGCCCCATACCCAGTTATTATAACCCAATCTACCCGCAATTTAACTGCGCCGCTAAAATCCGCAGCCAAGAGTATGCGAGGACTCCCATGCCCCAAACCTACGTCGTAACCGGCGCCGCCGGCTTCATCGGCTCGCATCTGGCCGAGCGGCTGCTGCGCGATGGGCAGCGCGTTCGCGTCATCGATAACTTGCTGACCGGCGACCCGGCGCGCCTCGAATTCCTCAAGTCACTGAATGGCGACCTGTCGACTGCAATCGGCAGCATAACCGATCTGGAAACGGCGCAGGCGCTGTGCCGCGGCGCTGATTATGTGCTGCACCATGCGGCGCTGCCGTCGGTGCCGCGCAGCCTGGCCGACCCGCTCGAGACCCATCTGCATTGCGTCACGGGCACGCTCAATTTGCTGGTCGCCGCGCGCGACGCCTCAGTTAAACGAGTGGTCTACGCTGCCTCGTCATCGGCCTACGGCGATCAAGCGGGCGAGGCAAAAGTCGAGTCCATGAACCCGGCGCCGATCTCGCCCTATGGCGCGGCCAAGCTGGCCGGGGAATACTACGCCGCCGCCTTCGCACATAGCTACGGCTTGGAGACGGTGTCGCTGCGCTACTTCAACGTCTTCGGCCCGCGCCAGGACCCCAATTCAGCCTACTCCGCCGTCATCCCCAAGTTTATCAGTGCCATGCTGCGCGGGGGGCGACCGACGATATTCGGCGACGGTACGCAGAGCCGCGACTTCACCTATATCGACAATGTCGTGCAGGGCAACCTGCTGGCTTGCGCGGCGCCCGCTGCAGTCGGCGAGACCATCAACCTGGCCGCCGGCGGACGCGTCCTGCTGAATGATCTGGTTGCGCAGTTGAACGGCATCCTGGGCAGCGACCTGGCGCCGATATACGCCCCCGAACGCCCGGGCGACATCCTGCACTCGCAAGCCGATATCAGCAAGGCGCGCGCGCTGCTTGGCTACGAGCCGGCCGTCGACTTCAGCGAAGGCTTGCGCCGCGCCGTCGACTGGTATCGGGCGAATTCCGCGCCAACTTCTGGATGACTTTTCGCCTGCTCTAGCGATCTCGCCATGTAGACCGGAGTCGTTTGGAGAAGTCATCCAGCTTGGCTATAATGCGCGGGTACGCCACAAGAAGCGCAGGGTAGAGCATGTACAGCGACATCAACAGCGAAGAATACCGCGAGCAATTCACCGACAAAGCCCATCAATTCATTGACGTGCGGGAAACGGACGAGCACGCCGAGGGGCATATCCCCGGCACAGCCAATATCCCGCTCAGCGAGTTCATGGCGCGGGTCGACGAGATCGATGAAGAGGCCGCGGTTGTGCTGGTCTGCAACACCGGCGTACGCTCGGCGCAGGCGGCGCTCTACCTGGCGAGCATGGGCTACGAGCAGATCTATAATCTCGACGAAGGCACCAAAGGCTGGATGAAGAAGGGCTACGCGGTCGATACTGACTAGGCCTTTCGGACGCGCGGAGTCCACGGCAGTCTATAAACGCTTTAAGTAGGTATTTGCGAAAAAGGAGTTGATGGCAATGGTATTACGTTCGATGGTAGGCGCAAGCGTCAAGCGCAAAGAAGACCCTAGTCTTATCACCGGCGCCGGCCAATATGTCGGCGATATCAAGCTGCCCGGCATGTGCCATGTGGCATTCGCGCGCAGCCCCTACGCCCACGCCAATATCGTCAGCATTGACGCCAGCGCGGCGGCGAACCGCGACGGCGTAGTCGCTGTCATCACCGGCGACGAGATGCGCGATCAATGGGAAGCGGTACCGGTCGCCGGCGGAGATATCGCGCTGGAGAAATACAGCCATCTGGCTTTGTCGGTGGACCGCGTGCGGCATGTCGGCGAGGTGGTGGCGGCTGTCATCGCGACCTCAGCCGAAGTGGCGGAAGACGCGGTCGACGAGGTTGATGTCGAATGGGAAGAATTGCCGGCGGCAGTCGACTTGCTCAGCGCTTGCGAGAGCGATTCGCCCAAGGTCTTCGACGGCTTGGAAAGCAATATCATTGATACTGGCGAGAAGAAGTCTGACGATGTCGACGAAGTCTTCGCCGGCGCGCCGCATACCCTCAGCCAGCGAATGCTTAGCCAGCGCGTTGCCGGCGTGCCCATGGAAGTGCGGGCCGTTGCTGCCGCGCCCGATGCCGTCACTGGCACGCAGATACCTCATGGCGTCCGCTCGGCTTTGGCGACCGTCCTGCGCTTGCCGGAGAATATGCTGCGCGTGATCGCCCCCAATGTCGGCGGCGGCTTCGGCGTCAAGAACCAGCTCTATCCCGAGGAGATCGCCATCGCCAAGTTGGCGCTGCGCTTCAACAGGCCGCTGAAATGGGCCGGCACGCGCGTCGAGCACTTCGTCTCCACCACGCATGGCCGCTCGCAGATCGCCGATGTTGATGTCGCCTTTGACGGCGACGGCACAATTCTCGGTTTTCGCTTGCATGTGATCGGCGAGCTGGGCGCTTATCCGCCTTTCTACGATATCGCTCACTTGACCGGGCTGATGGCCAGCGGCAACTACCACATCCCGTCCCTGCATTTCAAAGCCAGCAATGTCTTCACCAATACTGTCGCGGTCGCGGCCTATCGCGGCGCCGGGCGCCCGGAAGCCATCTATTACATTGAGCGCGCCATCGACATGGTCGCCGACGAATTGGGCCTGGACGCCGCCGAGGTCCGCCGCCGCAATTATGTGAAGCCCGAGCAATTCCCGTATAAGACGCCGACTGGCTCCACTTACGACACCGGCGAGTACGCAAAGAATTTGAGTACCGCGCTGAATACGGCGAAATATGATGAGCTGCGCGCCGAGCAGGCGCAGCGCCGCGCGCAGGGATCGGACAAGCTGCTGGGCATTGGCCTGGCGACTTATGTGGAGATGTGCGGCTTCGGACCCTTCGAAAGCGGTCAGGTGCGCGTCGAGCCCAGCGGCACGGTCACCGTGTACACCGGCACATCGCCGCACGGGCAGGGTTTGCAGACGACTTTCGCCCAGATCGTGGCGGACGAGATTGGCGCGGATTATGACAAGGTTGTCGTGCGGCACGGTGATACCGGTTCGCAGCCGGTGGGCGTCGGCACCTTCGGCAGTCGCAGCCTGGCCATCGGCGGCTCCGCCATCGTCCGCTCGGCGGGCAAGGTGCGCGACAAGGCAATTCAGATCGCCGCGCACATGCTGGAAGCCTCGCCGGGCGACATCGAATTCGCCGAGGGCGAGTACCGCGTCAAAGGCGTGCCCAGCCGCAGCTTGAGCTTGGACAAAATCGCCGCGCGCGCCTATTCCGACCGTTTGCCCGATGATATCGACACCGGCTTGGAAGCCACCGATTTCTTCCGCCCGGCCGATTTCATCTACCCCTTCGGCACTCATGTCGCCGTTGTCGAGATTGAGAAGGACACCGGCGTCATCAGCTTGCGCGAGTTCTATTCCGTCGACGACTGCGGCCCGCGCATCAGCCCGCTGCTGGTCGAGGGGCAGATTCACGGCGGCCTGGCGCAAGGCATCGGCCAGGCGCTGCTGGAAGAGATCATCTTCGACGAGCAGGGTCAGTTGCTCACCGGTACCATGATGGACTACGCCATGCCGCGGGCCGACAACTTCCCGACCTTTACCATCGACAAGACCGTGACCGAGACCACGCTCAATCCGCTTGGCGCCAAGGGCATCGGTGAAGCGGCCACCATCGGCTCCACGCCGGCTGTAGTCAACGCCGTGGTCGACGCGCTGGAGCCCTACGGACTGCGCCACCTGGATATGCCCCTGACGCCGCGGCGCATCTGGGAAGCGATGCAATCGGCCTAGCGCCGGCCGACGCCGAAATGTCAGCCAAATACGAGCTCGAGCGCGATCTGTCCCAATTGGAGCGGATGACCGAGAATCTGCCCGACTATTTGCTGGGCGATGCCCTCTATATGCCGGTCGGCGGCTTCTTTCGCGCGTCCACCATGCCGCAGCTGAGCCTGGGCGCCCTGCTCCTGCGCCGCCGGCGACTAACACAGTTGCGCTCGTCTTTGAAGCGGGCCCAAGCTTCGCGGCTCGACGCGGCCCTGCGGCAGCACGACCAGGCGCAAGCGGAATGGACCCTGCACTACGAGAAGAAACTCAAGCAAGAGGCGCCGTCTCGCCTGAAAGTGATGCGCGCCTTCTTCGCCGATTGCAGCGAGAGCCCGCGGGACTGCGCGCCGGCCTACCCCGTGGAAGCGCTGCGCCGTTCGCTCGTGCAGGAGATCCTGCTGGCCATGGACGAGTTCGGATATGACAAGGGCGAATTGTCAGCGCCCGTGCAGCAGACTGACGCAGCGCTCCGCCGGATACTGCATGCCGGCGACTTCATCTGGTCGGAGCGGCTGGCGGCGGTCTATCCGCGCGAGGCGTTCTGGTGGCTCTACGGCAGTCCGGCAGCCGGCTAGCGCCTTCGTAGAGTTCCAATCCGGATGGTGTATAATCTGAATGAAGATAGGGTCGCAGGAGCAAAGATATGAAGAACTACACAATGGAAACGGCAGCGGCCGACTTTGACGAGTTGATGGAACATGCTCAACAGGGACTTGTGGTGAATATCATCGGCAGCGACGGCCGCGAATACGAATTGAAACTCAAGCCTTTGCCGCCCAAGAAGCCGCGTAAAGCCGGACTATTTAAGGGCAAAATCAAAATAACTGATGAGTTCTACGAGCCCCTGCCCGAATTCAAGCCATACATGGAATGAGTTATCTGCTTGATACATCGTCATTCCTTTGGTTCGTCGGTGACGACAGCAAACTCAGCTTTGGTACTAGGGATCTTCTTGAAAACCCTGGTATCGACATCTATTTGAGTCTAGCAAGCGTCTGGGAGATAGCTATCAAGGCCAGGCTAGGCAGAGGTTTGGAGTTGCCGCGCCCGTTCCCGGCTTTCATTGATGTTGTACTCGACAATTATGAGTTCATAATCCTTGAGATCACGGTATTGCACCTCAAGCAGGTCGCCGAACTTCCGTTAATCCACCGCGACCCATTTGACAGGCTGCTCATCGCGCAATCCATCGCAGAATATCTGCCCATTATTTCCAATGACAAAGCATTTGACGCGTACGACATCCAGCGCGTCTGGTAGCCTCGTCCTCGTCGCATGAGCCACTTCGCAGCCCTTGTAATCGCGCCGGTGCAGCAGACAGATGTGGCTCTTCGGCAGTCCCAGCGTCGGCTAGCGCCTTGGTTGCGTTCCAATCCGGATGGTGTATTATCTGCATGAAGCTCGGTTCTCGGGAGCAATTATATGAAGAACTTCACTATGGAAACGGCAGCCGCCAACTTTGAAGAGATGATGGAACATGCGCAACAGGGATTGGTCGTCACAATCATCGGCCGCGACGGCCGCGAATACGAGTTGACACTCAAGCCTCTACCGCCTAAAAAGCGGCGTAAACCTGGAAGTGCTCGCGGCACGATAAAAATGTCCGATGACTTTGACGCGCCGCTGCCGGAATTCGAACCATACATGGAATGAATTATCTTCTGGATGCCTCAACTTTCTTGTGGTATGTATCCGCTCATACCCAGTTGAGTGGTCAAGCGAAGTCTATCATTGGAAATCCTGTCTACAATGTTCACCTCAGCCTGTCAAGCATTTGGGAACTGGCGATAAAGTTTCGCATTGGCAAGCTGGAACTGGCGCCGGATCCGCTGTCAGTTTTGCTAGACAAGCATCTGGCGGCGAACAGTTTCAGATTGCTTGAAATCAAGGTGTCTCAACTAATTCGGTATGCCGAACTACCTCTACGTCACCGGGATCCATTTGACGGACTGCTTGTTGCACAATCTCTCGTGGAAAACATTCCTGTCATCACCAACGACGCCGCTTTCGATCAGTACCCGATCGAACGAATCTGGTAGCCGCTTCCCAGTCGCATGAGCCTTTTCGTCGTCTTCATCTTCGGCGCGGTGCTGCTGGGCGCGGGCGCGATGCTGTCCCCCGCCTGGCGCACAGCCCAACCCCGCATCGCGCTATCCGCCTCGCTCTGCCTGGCGCTGATCGTCGGCGGCGCTGTCTTCTACGCCGAGGCCTTCGGATGGGATACGCTGGTGGTGGACTATTTGCTCTTCGCTCTGCTGTCCGGCGTGGTGCTGGGCGGCACGCTCTCGACGGCGCAGGCGCGCGCTGAGGCCCGTGGCGAACGGCTGGCGGACCGCGATCAAGGCTGGCCAGGTCCGGAAGATCTGGCTTTCTTCGCGCTGGTGGCGCTGCTGGTCGTCATACCGCTCTTGCATCTGGCCGCGCCGCTGGGCGCGCAGGGGCAAGTCAGCGCCCTCCATAGTCTGACCACCCGCGAAGGCGAATCCTTCACCTCACTTGCGCCCTTCGCGCCAAAAGCCAAGGTCATCGTCGCGCCCGGCTTCCACGCGCTTTCCGCCTACCTCAGCCAGCAACTGGGCCATCCCATCCCGCTGATTCAAATGAGCGTCTCGGCTGTGATCATCTACTTGCTGGTTTGGCTGGCGTACGACTTCGGCGCCGAAATCCGCGACAAGCGGCTGGGACGCGCCCTGGCGATCGCGCTGCTGCTCTGCGGCGGCCTGCACATCAGCAACCTGGACGGTCACTTCGCCGAGCTGCTGGCGCTCTTGTTCATGCTGGCCTTTCTCTTGTACGCGCTGCGCTGCCTGCGCCGCTTTCACCTGGCGGACGTGGTGGCCGGCGGCTTGATGATGGGCGCGGTAGTGTATACCAGCTTGAGCTTGAGCGTGATTATGCTCTTCGGCTTTGTTGCGCTGTTGGGGCTGGCCCAGTTCAAAGGCAGCGGCGCGGCCATGAAATCGCGGCTTGGGCTGGCCATCGGCATTCCTCTGGTTGCGCTGCTGGGCATCGCACCCTGGCTGGTCAACAACCTGCCGCTGATGCTGCCCATCAGTTCATCGCCCTTCGCCGCCGACACGAGCAATCTCGCTCACATGACGCGCGGCCAGGGACTCTTGATCCTGCCACTGGCGCTCTGGGGCATCACAATCGGCCTGCGCGAGCGAGGCAGAGCGCGCTTCGTTTCCCGGCTGCTGCTGATTTGGCTGCTGCTTGTCTTGGAGTCTGCGCTGCTGGGCGTCTTGGGTCGTTTGCTGCCGCCGCTGGGCGCGCTGACCCACGCGCCTAACATCGCGCGGCATGGCGTGATCTTGCCCTTTGCCTGGTTCGGCGGCCTGGCGCTGCTGCGAATCTGGGATGGTACACTATCGGCAGCGCTAAAGGGGCGACTGCGCCGCGCTGCTTATCCCTTGATGGCGCTGACCGCCGTGATCATCGTGCTGATTGGCGTCGCGTTTCAGCCCTTGTTGAGCGTAGTGCGCCCACTGCTAGACCTGCCGCCGCAGACCCTCAGCCGCGACGAAGCTGCCGCGCTGGACTGGCTTCGCGAAAACGCGCCGGAAGACGCCCTGGTCATGGCCAGCGATGGCAATGCCTGGCTGCCGGTCTTTGCCGAAATGCGCGCGTTCGATTTGCGTGCCGCGCAATACTTCGAGTGGGACCTGCTGGAGCAGAGCGGAATCGACGGCGAGACGGCTGACTACGTGTTCGTGCCGGCTGGTGGCGATCCGCCGGAGAGACTGTCGCTCGACCTGGTCTTTGAGCAGGGCGGCGCGCGGGTTTTTGAAGTACTTGGAAGCTAAGTATCGTTATCGCGGAGATTGTACACTGCCTATGCTTGGCTTCTTGATGGTCTCAGTCGATCGCGTCGCATCTGATGCAAAAATACGCCGGCAACTCCTACTGCCTCAAAGACCAACACAGCAATCCCCAGCGCGTCATGACCTAAGTGAACCATATAGAAACCGCCCAGCGAAATAAAGATGAAGGCAATAAAGGCGAACCACTGCCCCGGCTAATCCTATCCGCATTGTTTTTTAGCTTTGTCTTTGTCAGCGCCACGAAGTCATCGTGCTGCTGACGCTCCAAGTTTATATCGTGCCGGGTGGTTTGTTCCAGAGTCGTGAGAATGCGGTCATTCGCCTCCATTTTCTTGAGGGCTTGCTGTTCATAGAGATTGAAACTTCGTTCGGCGCTTCCGGGAACGAGCTCGTTCCATCGCGCAGCTTCCCTGGAAGGCTGAAGCGGTCCAAAATAATGCTCTTCCCGCGTAATCTGAATCCCAAAACTAGCGAGTTTACGGCTGAACTCGTCGCGTTCTTCTTCGGGTATGTCTGCAAGCAATTCTGGCGGTATGACTGTCGGCTGCGGTAGCGGCCCAGAATTCTCTTCAACTCCACCTTGTGGTGAAACGTCATCAATGTTCACAGTGTATTAGACGCTATCGCCAGTTGCGGTCTCGTACTGCTTTATAGCTTGGTAGAGATTCTTGCCTACTTTGGCCCACGCCGACCGCATAATGTCTTTGTCTGTCCGGCAAAAGTCCTCCTGCAGGTTAGCCAGCAACGCTTCGTTTCTACCCCGACCCAACACGCCAAACAGATCAAATGCGCTCGCCATCCCGTACAGAAAGGGACGCTCCGGCAGCATATACTTCTCGGCGATTTCCTGTTCCTTATCGGTCATGTTTGACTGCCTCCCGCCAATCAATTGGCTTTCATCACTATTTTATGCCTGCGGTTACAACGCTGTCAACCGCCTCATCGGACACTGAC
>JAGWBC010000166.1 GCA_021296115.1 Anaerolineae bacterium
AACGGCGGTGTCTGTTGGCGTATCCGTCGGGATCGGCGTGTCAGTCGGGATCGGCGTATTAGTTGGAACGGCGGTGTCTGTTGGCGTATCCGTCGGAATCGGCGTATCAGTTGGTACGGCCGTGTTCGTTGAAGTATACGTCGGATCTGGCGTATTGCTTGGTACGGCGGTATCAGTGGGAACGGCTGTGTAAGTTGCGGTATCCGTTGGAACAGGTGTGTCGCTCATTGTCGGCGTAGCGCTTTGCACAGCCGTATCCGTCGGAACGACCGTATAAGTGGCAGTATCCGTTGGAACTGGACTGTCGCTTGGCGCCGGGCTGTCCGTTGGAAGCGGTGTATCACTTGGCAAAGCCTGGCGCAGCGACTCCTCCGCTGTCGCCGAGACGTCGGCCGGCGGCGTGGCGGTGGACACGGGCGTATTGGTCATGGTCGCCGTCGGCGCTGGCGTATCGGTATCGGTCGCCGTCGCTGTCGCCGTGGCTGTATCAGTCGGCGGCGGCGTAAATGTCGGCGTCGGTGGCAAATCAACGGTGAAGGGCAGACGCAAGGTTGTGCTCTCGCCGCCTTGGTTGGTGACGGAAACCAGAGCCTCGTGCTCGCCATCGCCCAGCTCAGCGGCCGGGATAGTGAAACTCTCACCCTCGACAGGCTGGGCCGGTCCGCCATCATAAGACACTTCAATGCGGGAGATATCGGTTTGGCCGCCGGCGCTTACTGACACATCTTGCGGCCCGCTGAGCACGGCGTCGACCGCAACGCCGCTGAGCGCGACTGTCGGCGGCAAGGCGGCGACTTCAAATTCGATGGTCTCTACCGTCTCGGCGCCGGCTTCATCGACTGCGCGAATAGCAACGGTATTGGGACCGGGCGGAAAGTTAGCCGCGTCGATGGTGAAGTCCAAGCGATTGCCGCTGACCACGACGCCCACATCCGGCTCGACGCTGAGGCTGACAATCGGCGATTGGCCTTGGGCGGTGATTGTGCCGCTGAGCGTATCGCTGACGACCGTATCGCCGCTCAGCCCCTCAATCTCCAGGCGCGGCGGGATAACTTCCACCTCGAATGTGCGTTCAATGACGGTGGTTTGCCCGCCGGCGTTGGTGGCGCGGATGCTCAAGCTGTGCTCCTGCGGGCGCAGCTCGAAGGGATCCAGGTCAAAGTCGTAGGGCGCCTGTTTGTCCGTCTTGACGACCTGGCCGTCCACGACAAACTCGACCTGCGTGATCTCCGTCTGGCCGCCCGCATCCACCGATATGACCTCGGCGTCGACAATTTCTTCTTCGGCGGCCGTTTCAAAATCATCGGCAACAGTCGGCGGCAGCGCGGCGATCTCGAAATCAGTACTCAGTTGGCCGATATCGCCTTCGACATCTTCAACCGTGATTTCCAGTTCGTATTCGCCCGGCTGATGCTCCTCGGGCTCAATGGTGTAAGTCTCTTCCGTCGATACGACTTCGCCGTCAACCGCGTATTCGATGCTCTCGATATCCTGGTCGGCGCGTATCTCCACCGTGATCTGCGTATCTTCGGTCAGGGCCTCGGTAAAGATGTCATCGGGCAGGAAGAGCAGCGGAATCGGAATTGGCGCGCGCAAGGTGGCGCTGCCGAATGAGGTCTGGCCATCGGCTGTGGCGACGTTCAGCGTGAAATCGTAGCGCATGCCGTCGGCGGGCACGTCCACGTTCAAAGTAACGATATATTGGCTGCGGAACAAAAAGGCCAGGTTGCGGTAAATCTCGCCCAGCTCTTCCGGCTCGGGCGAATTGTAAAAGGTGGCGTTGGATTCTGAGGCGATCGCTTCCAGGAAACGGCGATCAATCGACCAGCCCAAACCGATCGAATAAACCGGCACGCCGTGAATCGTGGCTGCGCGGATGCTCTCGTCGCGGCTGCTCTGGCTGACATCGCCGTATTCGCCGCCGTCGCTGAGGATGACGACCGCCTTGCGCTCCAGGGGCGCTTCGTTGGCCAGCTCGATGCCGCGCAGCGTGGCGTCGTAAAGCGCGGTTTTGCCGCCGTAAGCCAGATTGTCAATCGCGGTGAACAGCCGTCCGCGGTTGGTCGTGTAGTCAATAACCTGCCGCACTTCCGTGCTGAACGTTACGATGGCGACCGGGTCATCCGGCTCGAGCGCCGCGATATAGCCGCGAGCGGCCGCCTGCGCCTGGGTCAGCGGCCTGTCGGCCATGCTGCTGCTGGTATCGATGACCAGCACCGTGGCGAAATTCAAATCGTCGTCGCTGATATTCTCGACATCGCTGACATCCGCCAAGCCTCGCAGGTCGCCGCCGATGGAAAAGTTCTCCACACCCAGGCCGGATACCAGCCGTTCGCTTTGATCGAGTACGCTGGCGTGAATGGCGACTTGGCTTAAGTCGGTTGAGGTGATGCCGATGATATCGAGTGTGATGGCAGCGTCTTGCGTGGACGCCAGGCTGAATGGCAGAATCGCGAGCACGACCATCATCGCTCGCAGCAGGCGTTGGTTCAACTCAGGCTCCCAAAATGCTTGGTTGTGACAGACGCGCCGGCGGCGCAAGATTACTCGACATTAGAGGAGTTTTTCGCGCTCGCGGATAACTTGCGGATTATAGGTAAGATGTTTTTGAAATAATAGTGGAAACCTGTATGTAAATCCTGCGATGATTCCAACAAGTCACTAAGGCGGCAGCGCGACTAGACGCCACCGAAACGCTCCTGCACGGCCACCAGCCAGTGATGAATCGGCGCCAATTTTTCGAAGTGATCGAAGCAGGCATCCATCAGCTGCGGCGAGGCGATGATGCCCGGCGGGATGTCGTGCGTGCCGGCGTGGAAGTTATTGTACTTCAGCCATTCGGCCCGCGGGTGACCCTTGTCGTAGCCGCGCGGCACGGTCTTGTAGTGCCGTCCGCTGATGGTGTAACCGGCGCCTTCCACGACGTTGGCAGTCTCCAGCAGCGCCGCGCCCAATTCTTCATCAATCACCGCCTGCCGATAGGCCTCCAGCATCGGCTTCTGAAAATGAAACATGCCCGCCATCAGGCCGGCGTCGTCCGGCGTGATCTGCATGCCAAAGCCGGGATGCTGCATTTTTTTGCCGGCGCCATGCCACCACATCATAGCGACATTGACCTTGTAGGGCGACTTGTCCTTGCTGAAACGGGTATCGCGCGCCGCGCGCATCAGCGAGCCGCTGCCGTTGACACGCAAGTCGACAACGATATCCGCGTCGAGCTGCTTAAGGCGCTCGCCCATGGCGTCCACCCATTGCAATGCCGGCGCCCGCACGACATCGTCGAAGCGCGCCTTGTTGGCGGCGAACCACTCGCGATTATTGTTCTCGCGCAGTTCGCGCAGGAACAACTGCGTTTCCACGGGGAAACCTGGGAAGTCGCTCATCGTCCAGTCCTTGGTGTTGTCAACCATGTATAACAGAACAAGTAATAAAAATCTTGTCTCAAGAAATTACATTCTTACCACAGTCGCTCGCAAGTCACAGCTTGGCTCACGCAAAATAGGAAATCCATTGCTGTGCGCGTACGGGCGAGCCGGTGGCTCGTCCCTACATATTTCGACAGCTTCGGCAGGTTTCATAAAATAGAGGCTCACTAGGGTGCACAGAGCACACAAAGGGTTCTGTATCGCTTCGATGCTCCCACGCTCTATGACACAATCCACTGTCGCTGGCATACAATCACTGAACTGCTTTACTCAGTGCCCTCTGTGTATCCTTTGTGCTCTCAGTAAATGCGAGTAAGTCATGCAAATAAACAAACTCGCTAGGAAAGCTCCCCTTCCCTAGCTTGCTGGGGCAAGGGGCCGGGGGATGGGGTAAGAAAAACGGCATTCCGCATTCTCATTACTTACTTGCGCTTACTTCTGTGGTAAGGCTTTGCGTGACTTGCTTGCGCAAGCCGATTGTAGCACAGTCGCTCACGCGGTCAACGCGTCGCTCAGCGCCGTTCTAGCAATGTGATGCCGATTCCGACTAGGCAAGCGCTTGGGGCTCAGGCACAATGCTGGCGCCTCGCCTCGATAATCTCGCTCATCAAAAGGACGAACTTATGAGCTGGCTCCGACCCATATTCGCCCTGTCGCTTGTCGCCATATTTGCCGCGCTTTCGTTTGCCCAATCCGTGCCCAGCCCGCAAGAACTCTGTGATGCCGCCGAGCCGGCCACGCTGACGCCGATGCAATTCGAAGGTGCAGAGCAGGTCCTTGAACCGGACAGCGACTACCGCGCCATTATCTGCACCAGCGCCGGCGCCATCTACGTCGACCTCTACGAATCCTTAACGCCCTTTACCGTGAACAACTTCGTCTTCCTGGCGGGGCAGGGCTATTACGACAGCACAACCTTCCATCGCGTCATTCCCAATTTCATGGCGCAAGGCGGCGACCCCACCGGCACGGGACGCGGCGGACCCGGTTACCAGTTCCTGGACGAACCCGTCGGCTTTTTGATTTTCGACCGGCCTGGTCTGCTGGCGATGGCCAACGCCGGACCCGGCACCAACGGCAGCCAGTTCTTCATCACCACCGCGCCCACGCCGCACCTCAACTACAAGCACACCATTTTCGGCGATGTGCTGATCGGCCAAGACATCGTCGAAGCCATCCGCGAGCGCGACCCGAGCGCAGCGTCCGAGCCGGGCGAGACCCTGCCGACCGTGCTGATCATCAGCGATCCGTCGCAGGTGGACAACAGCGACGTAGTGGCAGTGGCGCCGGCGACGCAGGAGCAAGTGGCGGCTGCCTTTGAGGCATTCAGCGCCAGCATGCCGCCGTCCGCGCCGCTGGACGATGAGCGCTCGGGATATTTCTCTACTGAGTCGCTGGCGACGACCTCGGTGGCCGAAGATTTGCAGGACGGTTTCGCGGCATTTGCCAAGCAACACGGACACCAGTATCGCTACCGGATGCAGATTGCCAATGGGCAGTGCGACCCCGGCTTATTCTTTTCAACGCTGGGTTATTGGGTCGATGTTTTCGCTGACGCCCAATCGGCTGAGGCTGCCGCGAACGATGAGTTTATGCGCCTGTGGCTGGACAGTTATGGCTATGAGCTTGATCCAGCCGGCGGCGCGGTCTATGTTCACAGCGCCCCAACTTGCGGCGGCGAAGAGGGCGTCCATCTATTGGCGCTTAATACGCGCGGGCTCTTCCTGACGACGATCGATGTGCTGGTTGACCGGTCGCTGCTGGATCGAGCGCCGGCGGACGTTATTTTGAACGACTTGTCATTTCAGTTTGAAGGGGGCTTGGCCGGCATTTTCCGCGCCGAGATTCGTTCCTAGCCCAGCCGCTTCCGCAGCTTCTGCAGCGCGTCCTCGCGCTCCGGCAGGTGGCAAATCTCTACCGCTTCAATGACAAGCGGCAAGTCGTCCGCGCGCGCCAGCTTGGCCAGGCCCAGCAGACGCTCGCCCAACTCGTCATCGCGAGCCGCCGCCATCATTACCAGCCCATAGCGCCGCAAGTCTGCGTCCCGCGCCGAAAGGATCAGCGCCTCCAGCCGGTCGTATAGCGCGCTGGCCCGCCCCTCGATGATGAAGTTGATGATGCCCATCGAGGCGGTCGGCTGGTCCAACTCCTGATACTGCGCGATTAACTCCGCGTATAGATTCAGCGGAAAATCCGCGCCCAGCGATTCCAGCGCCTTGCCGGTCAGCTCGCCGCGCTGCGTCCGCGCCATCTGCTCCCCTCCGCGCAGCAGAAACTGATAGATCGGCAGCCGCTGATTCGAGGCGACCAGCACATCGATCGCCGTCATCGCCGGCTCGCAGTTAAAGACCGAGGTATGCGATTCGCCCAGGAAGCGCGCCGCGTAAAGGCAAGCCAGCGGCGGGTCAAGCGGCGCCAGGCCGGCCAGCGCCACCGCCCGCAAGTTCTGCGCCACATCATCCACCGGCTGGGTGTAATAAGTCTCGACGCCCAGCTTGTAGATGTCAGCGTCATCGGGATGCTCGATATGAACCAGCAAGCGCGTCAAGCCCTCGCGCAGCATGCCGGCTTTGTCGCGCTTGCTCTCGGCGTAATAGCCCAGGCATTTGTCTCGCAGCGGTTGTCGGTGGCTCTCGTCCAGCGTGGCCCGCACCGGCTCGGCATTCAGCGCGCGCAGGCATTCGTCCAGATACTGCCGGCTGTTGGTCCGCGCCAGCAGCTGCAGCGCCAGGTCACGGCGATCTTGCGCTTTGGATGCGCTGCGCAGCATCTGATGTAATTCAGCCTGTGAGACCATTCAATTCTTTCTCAGTAGAACCAGGTAAGTAATGCAACATAAAATGGGACGGTGTAGGGGCGATTGGCGGTCAGTGTCTACGCGACCCTGTGAATCGCCCGTTGCTGCAATCGTGAATTTTCGGGCGACACGCCTACAATTCTACCCTGTGCGGAATTTTGCGCGACTTACTCGGTGTCCTCTGTGTATCCTCGGTGTTCTCAGCAAATGCAAGTTAATCATGCAGAAAACAAACTCGCTAGAAAAGCTCCCCTTCCCTAGCTCGCTGGGGCAAGGGGCCG
>JAGWBC010000167.1:0-1866 GCA_021296115.1 Anaerolineae bacterium
CGCAAGCCATCATCCTCAGCCGCCGCGATTTCGGCGAATCGGACCGGCTGCTGACGCTGTACACGCCGCTGCGGGGCAAAGTCCGCGCTATCGCCAAAGGCGCCCGCAAACCCAGCGCCAAAATCAGCGGGCATGTTGAACTCTTCGCGCGCAGCGACTGTCTAATCCACCGCGGCCGCAACCTCGACATCCTCACGCAGGCTGAATTGATCGATGCCTATCTCGGCTTGCGCGAAGACTTGGGCCGGGGCGCATACGCCAGCTATGTCGCCGAGCTGCTGGACCGCTTCACGGCCGACGAAGAAGACGACAGCGGCGATGTCTTTCTGCTGCTGCATCAGACCTTGTCGCGCATCGCGGATAGCGACGATCCGCGCTTGGCGGCGCGTTATTTTGAGCTGCGGCTGCTGGATCTGGCGGGCTTCCGGCCGGAGCTGCAAGAGTGCGTGGCGTCGCGCAGCGATTTGCTGCCGGAGGCGCAGTTCTTCAGCCACGAAGAGGGCGGCGTGGTCAGCCGAGCCGCCGCGCCACAAGTAGCGTCTCGGCTGGCCGAGATCGACTTTGATACATTGAAATTGCTGCGACACCTGCAGCGCAGCAGCGAGTCCTACGCCGGGGTAAGCAGCCTGCGGATTACGCCGGATCAGCATCAAGGGGCGGAGCGGATTATGCTTGGCTACATGGCCCATTTGCTGGAGCGCAAATTGGAGAGCGTCGATTTCATCCAGCGGCTGCGGCGTCAGTTTCCGTCAGGGGCTTGATTAGAACAAGAGCGGCGCCGGGACAAGCAAAAGAGAGCGCGCAATTCGGCTTAGTCGGGATCGGGGGCGAAGCCCATGCCGCGCGACGACGCGAGAATCTCTTTGATGGCGACTAGCTCTTCCAATAAGCGAGGCATCAATTGCTCGAGATTCTCCAGGCGCTGCGAGTGTTCTTCCAGCCGGTCTGTATGCTGTTGCTGAATGCGAAGGATCTGCGTCTGGTTGCTCACCGCCGTTTCCATGATGTCTTCCAAGCGGCTGATCCGCAACTCTTGGGCTTCCATGATTCAACACCTCAGAATGGGTAAACTACCGGAATCACCAAGCAACACAATCGAAAATGAACTCAACACAACAATAGCACACGATTCTTGCTACTTCAACATCTCGCGATAGACCGCTACCGTAAACTCTGCCACTTGCTCGTGGGTGAAATGCGCCAGAAAACGCGCCCGGCCTTGCTCCCTCAGTTCGCTGCTTATGGCCGGCTGTTCGCGCAGGTCGCGCAGCGCGCGGGATAGCGCTTCGACATCGCCTTCGGGAACGATTCGCCCGGCTTCGCCGATGACGCCGGGGATGGCGCCGCTATCGCTGCCGATGACCGGAATACCGCTGGCCATCGCCTCCACCAGCACGCGACCAAATTGCTCTTTCCAATTCGGGCGCGTCAACGAGGGCAGGACCAGCGGGGCAAGTCAGCGGAAGGCAGTTGGCCGGCAAAGGTCACCCGGTCGTCCACTTCCAGCGCATGCGCCAGGGCCTGCATCGCCTCGCGCGCTGCGCCGCCGCCGACCATCCGCAAGCGCCATTCGCTCTCCAACCCTGCCGCGGCCCGCAGCAGGATCTCGATGCCTTTTTCCGGCACGATGCGGCCGATATAGCCGATGGTGAAGGGACGCTGTGGCCGGGTTGGCGCGGGAGCAAAGAGCGTCTCCGATGTGCCAAATTGCGGAATGGTCTTCAGCCGTCCGCGATAGCCTTTGCTGCGCAGGACAGCGGCGGCGGCGTCTGTGCCGGCGATGGCGTAGTCGGCCTGCCGCATCACCCAGCGCTCGCCCCAGCTGAAGGGCGGCGGATAGCGGCGAGCGATATTCTGCCAGGTGAA
>JAGWBC010000167.1:1928-10940 GCA_021296115.1 Anaerolineae bacterium
ACGATTTGCGGCTGCAAGACTGCGATCTCTCGCGCCAGGGTCGGGTAATGGTGCAGGTGATAATTGCCGTTCAAGCGGATCGGGATTGGGCGCAGGCTGTAACCGGCTGTGAAGCTGCGCTCCAGTTGCTGGTTGCCGAGTTCGTCGCTCCAGGCGGGCGGAACGAGGACGGTTAGATCGACGCCGCGCCGGGCGATGGCTTCCAGCTTCGGCTGATAGATGCCGACGATGCAAGCTTTGGAGAGCATCAAGACGCGCATAAGCTTTCGTTTGACCTGCCGCCCGGCAAAGGTAAGGCCGCCTAAACAATTTCGATGGGCGGATCTCCGCAATTGCCATTGGCGTCAAAGACGCGGAAGCTCAGGTCGCGCAGCGAGAGCACGCCGTAAGTGCGGGACGAGGCGCGCGCGCATTTGAATGTATAGAGCGAACCGGGATTAACCAGACAGCCATGCTGCGTCCTGATATGCAGCGGGAGGTGCGTATGCCCGGTGATCAAGACATCCACCTTGAGCGAATCCAGCACCATATTCAGGTAGGTCGCCGAGAGGTGATCTTTATACATGCCCCACATATTATTGCCGGGTTTGCCATGACACATGTAGATGGTGCGCCCGGCCAACTCCCCCTGCCAATCGAGGGGCAAGTTTTCCAGGTAGCGCAGATTATCCCGGCGAAGGCCGTTGACCCACTCGTCATGATTGCCGCGCGCCACCGGAATGCCCTGCGCGCGAATCAGATCAATGACGCGGTCGGGATGGGGTCCGCGCCCGACCAAGTCCCCGGCGCACAAGACTTGATCTACATGATGGTGTCTGTCAAATCGATCGAGCACATCCTCTAGCGCGCCATAATCAGCATGTACGTCAGAAATGATTCCAATTTGCATCCAGACTCGACCTTAACCGTTCACTATGCGCCTCATTATACGACGGCGCAACTCTGATGTAGAGATTCGATATTCCGACGATAGTCAGGCGAGGCATGCTCACCATCTGTTGCGAAATATCAGTTGAAGGAAGCGTCAGGAATCGTGATCATTCCATCAGCGTCCCGGCGCAATGCGCGGCAACTCTCTCACGATCACTCAACAGACTTTAGCCACGGATTCCCGCGCTTGCCGCGCATTCGCTCACAGTATGTTTGCTGATCCGCACTTCGGGCAAGTTTCGTCGGCGCCCGTGACGACGGCTTTGCAGTCATCACAGATTGTGAATCGGCCTTTCGCCAAATCGTGGTCAAGCGAAACGCGCTCATCAAAGACAAAACACTCTCCTTGCCACAGGGACTGCGCTGGTTCCACTTTTTCCAGGTAATGCAATATGCCGCCGCGCAGGTGATAAACCTGCTCGAAGCCTTGCCGCAGCAGATAGGCGCTGGCTTTCTCACAGCGGATGCCGCCGGTGCAGAACATAGCGACGCGCTTGTGCCGCTTCGGGTTTAATGCTTGGTCAAGATAGCGCGGCAGCTCGTGAAAAGACGCTGTTTGGGGATTACGCGCGCCTGCAAAGCTGCCCAACTGCACTTCGTATTCGTTTCGGGCATCAAGCAAGAATACGTCGTCCTGCGCGATCAAGCTGTTCCAGGCTTCCGGCTCGATATACTGCCCCACCTGCTCCAGCGGATTAGCGTCGGTCGCTTTCAGCGCGACGATCTCGCGTTTCAAGCGCACTTTCAGGCGCTGGAAGGGAATGGTGGTATGGAAGGATTCCTTGACCATCATGTCGGCGAAGCGCTCATCGCTGCTTAAGAAGCGGAGCACGCTGTCGATCCCCTCGCGTTCGCCGGCGATGGTGGCGTTGATGCCTTCTTCCGCCAGCAGGATCGTTCCGCGTACTTCCGCCGCCCGGCAAATGAGCAGCAGCGGTTCACGCCAGGCGCGAAAGTCGGGCAAGCGAAGGAATTTATAGAATGTGGCGATGCAGATCTTCTGGTTCATAGGGCAACTGGTCGCGTAGGGTCAAACTATTGTAGTCTGCGACGACGTCCTTGTGCAGTTTCAGCATGTCACCTTCTCGGATCTCAGTGGAGTATCGGACTGGCCCTGGCATCCAAGCAAAAGACAAGCGCATTGGACGCCGTGGCCCAGCACCGCGCGCGTCTCAGATGGAAGACTAACTATGATATACTTCCCTTATGAAAATCGGTCTCAACGCGCATCTGCATTCGCAGCAAGCGGGTTATCGCTCGGCGGGAATCAGCGGCTATATCGCCAATCTCTTGCGCCAGCTGCCGGCAATCGCGCCCGCTCACTGGCAGTTCGAGGCGCTAGTCGGCGCGGCAAACCCGGCGCAATTTGAGCGTATCAAAATGTCGCGCGCTGCGCTGGATACGCAATCGCCGCTGCGCCGCATCATCTGGGAGCAGACCCTGCAACCGTTGAAGCTGCGGCAATTTGACCTCTATCATGCCCTGGCGTTTGTCGCGCCAATCGTACTCGCGGCGCCAATGGTGGTTACGGTTTACGATCTTAGCTTTTTGCGCTTTCCCGAGCGGCTGCGCCCGGCGCGCCGGCTCTACCTGCGCAGCATGACCGCGCTGACTTGCTCGAGGGCGCGGCGCGTGCTGGCGATCAGCCAAAGCACGGCTGATGACCTGGTGGCCTGGCTGGGGGCGCCAGCGGACAAGATTGATGTAACGCCGCTGGGTTATGACAAGGCGGTCTTTCGGCCGCTGCCTCCGGCCGACTTAGCGCAGTTTCGGCGCAAACATGATCTGCCAGAGCGCTTCTGGCTCTATGTCGGGACGCTTGAGCCGCGCAAGAATTTGTCCAGCTTGCTGGAAGCGTATCGGCGACTGTCTAAGGCGGAACGACTGCCGCTGATTTTGGGCGGCGGCATCGGCTGGCAGGGGCAGGCTATCCTGGCGGATATCAGCCGACTTGGCCTGGGCGACAGCGTGAAGCATATCGGATTCATCCCTGCGGCGGATTTGCCGTTTTGGTACAATTGCGCTGAAGCTTTTATGTACCCGTCAGTTTATGAAGGATTCGGCTTGCCCGTGCTGGAAGCCATGGCCTGCGGCGCGCCGGTGCTGACATCGGAGGCGGCTGCGCTGAAAGAAGTTGCGGGATCGGCGGGAAAGTGTATCCCGTCCAACGATATTGAAGCCTGGGCGTCTGCGCTCAAGCGCGTAGCGTCAGACGCGGACTGGCGCGAGGCAGCGCGTGTCAATGGCCTGGAGCGGGCGAAACTCTTCAGTTGGGAGCGTACCGCCGAGCTCACGGTCGACAGTTATCACAAGGCGCTGGCGGAACGCGACCTGCGTCAGCCGCTCGGGGGCGATGCAGGCGTCCGCGCGCAGGCGGGCTATCAAGGGTCCTCCTCAATCGCAAATGGCAGTTTGAAGAAAAGTAGCAATGAAAAGGCGGCTGGCGTTGAATCCAAATCTTAGGCGCCTACCCAACGTAGAGCAGGCGCTAGACCTGGGCTGGCGCTGCAGAACGGCATGAACGCAAACACGTCGCTTTCGGAACGCCCAACTATCGAACCGCGCTGGCTCTTCCCGCTTATCGACGGCGCGCTGGCTTTCATTGCCTTCGGCCTGGCGTACGTCCTACGCTACGAGCTGCAGATAATCCGCCCGATTCTGGACCCCATACAGCGCGAATTCGCTCCCTACATTCCCTTTGCTGCCGTTTACGCGCTCTTGGTCTGGCTGAATTACCAACGCAACGGCCTGTATCGCAACATCGTGGGCAGAGCCTGGCTGGAAGAGATTTATCTGATCGCCAGCAGCGTTGCGGTTTCCATCGTCATCGTGCTGGCGATGTTTTTCATCTTGCAGCCCTTGGCGACCAGCCGCCTGATGCTGATTTATGTGGCGGCGCTGACGGTAATCGTCGCTTCAGTATCGCGACTGATACGGCGCTGGGCGCTGGCGTATTTGCGGCATCGGGGGATCGGCGTACGCCGTGTGCTCATCATCGGCATGGGCGAGATCGGGCGGTCTCTGCTGGGCATCATGCTTTCGCGCCCGGAGCTTGGCTATCGGCCGGTCGGCTTTCTCGACGATGACGCCGAAAAGAGCGCCATAAGCATGGGCCGCGTCCAGGCAATGGGCAGTACGGCGCAGTTGGCGGAGACGATAAAAGCGCAGATGGTGGACACGGTCATCATCACCTTCCGCTGGAAGCATTACGATCGTATCCAAGAGCTGACTGAAGTTTGCCGCGCGGCCAATACCGATTTGCGGATAGTGCCGGAGATCATGCAGTTGAATATCCGCCAGGTGCAGGTCGAAAACCTCGATGGCATCCCGATGCTCGGCATCGGCGCGCATCGCTCCTTCAGCCGCGCCGATCAATTCATCAAGCGCGGTTTGGACCTGGCGCTGGTGATAGCGACCCTGCCGCTGTGGGCGCCGGTCAGTCTGCTGGTGGCGCTGGCGCTGAAGTTCGAAGGCGCTGGCCCGGTGCTGTTTTGGCAGATACGCGTCGGCAAGGACGGACAGCAATTCCGCATGGTGAAGTTTCGCAGCATGGTGGAGGGCGCGGAAGATCTGGAAGAGGCCATGCTGCGCGAATCGGGCGAAGATCCGCGACATCCCAAATTCATCGATGATCCACGAATCACCAAGGTGGGCAGATTCCTGCGGCGGACCAGCCTGGATGAATTGCCCAACCTCATCAATGTCATAAGAGGAGATATGAGCTTGGTTGGCCCGCGACCGCCGACGCCGCGCGAGGTTACGCTCTACGAGCCGCGGCATACGCGCCGCCTGCAGATAACGCCGGGCATCACCGGCTGGTGGCAGGTGCGCGGGCGCAGCAACGTGCCCTTCGACGAGATGTGCGAAATGGATATGTATTACATCGACAACTGGTCAATCTCGATGGACATCGAAATCCTGATGCTCACCATCCCGCGCGTCGTCTTGCGCAGCGGCGCCTACTGAGGCGGACTCCGATTGCAGCTGAACGATGCTTGCCAGGCGGGCAATCGCACCCGGCGTCATGGGCAGGAAATAGAGCGGACGCAGCTGGGCGAAGAGATCCCGCGCCAGGCTGAGCAGGTTGTCGGTCGCTGCTTGCCCGGGCGACCGGTCGTACCACCAAAAAATCATTACGAATATGAAGGCTGCCTAGAGGGCCGCGCTCATGTCCCTCGCTTGCTGCTCGCGCAGCGCGTCGTTCGATGCCAGCACAAGACGCTCCATGGCAGCTGTCAGGCGCTGGGCGGATGATCCGGACATGAGGTCGAATTCGGCGCCGTCAACCATGGCGTCGGCGAAGACTGCCGCAACCGCTTCGCGATCTTGAGATAGGGTCTGTACGGCGAAGGTCAGGGCCTGGCTGTAGCGATCGGCCATTGCGCCAGCGGGAAGCGCATCAATCTGATCCACCAGCTCGTCGATCTTCGCCTGAACCAGCGTCCGAGCAATCGCTTCTTTGCTGGCGTAGTGGCGTTTAACGGCAGCGAGTGGAAGGCCCGCTTCGGCGGCGATGTCGGGCAAGGCGACAGCCTGGTATCCCAAGCGACGGAAGCAGGCGACGCCCGCCTCAATTACAAGCTGTCGCGTCTCTGCATTATTGGGGTTTGGCTGGGTTCGCTCGTCCATTTCAGCGCTGATGTTGGCTCAATGCCGCGTAAGTTGCAAGTGGCCGTAGCCAGTCGAAGTGGTACGTTTCGTAGTTTTTCGGGACCACTACAACTAGCGCAATCCGCTGCTGATTGCCTTTCCAGGCGCTGGCAGGCATAATGAATTCATCCATCCCTTGCCCTCCTGGAGGGTGCATGTTACATGCAGCCGCCGGCAAACCTGGCGCCGGAACATGAGAGCCATAGCCAAACACTTGATCTTGCTATTGTGTCTGCTGAGCCTCGGGGCCTGCGAATCCGCGCTGCTGCGAGACAGCCCGGCGCCGGTCGCCGATACGCCCGCGCCCGCAGCGAGAAGCACCAGCGATGACCCGGCGGAAGTGCTGCAAGCTTTCATGCTGGCCTGGAATAGCGAAGAATTTGAGGCGATGTATGAATTGATCGCCGGCCGCAGCCGCGAGTTGTATCCCCAGCGCAGCTTCATCGACAAGTACACGGTGGCGCACAGTGTCATTCGCTTTGCCGGCGTCGAACACAGTCTGCTCGGAGTGGCCTACCAAGGCACAACCGCGATCGTCGACTACGACATCGTCATCGAATCGCCGACATTCGGCACGATCGCTGATGAGCAGCGTGTCATGCGAATGGTGGATGAGGGCGGCTGGAAGATCGCCTGGTCGCCCACGGACATCATCAAAGGCATGTCCAGCCGGGCGCGCCTTACCCCAATTGCCGACTTCCCGCAGCGCGCCAACATTTACGCGCAAGGAGGTTTGCCGCTGGCGGAGCAGGATGCGCCGGTCTACAGCCTGTGGGCGATCCAAGAAGATATGCGCAGCGTCGATGCCTGCCTGGATACGCTCGCTTTGGTGACGCGTCAGTCGATACTCACGCTCGACCTTTTTCCACGTCGCCGAGATCGACGCCGACACCTACGAGCGGCATCGGCAGCAACTGGCGGATGACTGCGCTATCTTCCCCAGCGACGGCATCTTCAACAAAGTGCGCGTGTACCGCTCGCGCAGCTATTATGGCCACGGCATCGCCACACATGTCGTCGGCTATCTGGGCGCGGTGCCGGCGGACGAACTGGAACGTTGGGAAGCGCTGGGATATTCCAGCAGGGACTTGATTGGACGCGCGGCACAGCGCTACTTGCGCATTGTCGAAGGCGGCAACACGGTAATCCGCGAGTTAGCCGGGGCGGTTGGCGAAGCGCCGCGCTCGGTCACTTTGACCATCAACCGCGAATTGCAGGGCATCATGGCGCAGGCGATGGCTGACGCGGTGTCATACGCCACGCCCAACTGGGGCCTACTCACAGGCGGCGGCGCTCTGGTCGCGCTGGACGTAAACAGCGGCAGGCTGCTGGCGATGGTGAGTTATCCCAGTTTTGATCCGCATACTTTTAACCCGGCCACTGAGTACAACGTGCTGGATACGGTTACGCGGCTGAATGCCGATGTGCGCAACCCCTTTGCCAACAAGGCGCTGGTGGAGCAGTATACGCCGGGCTCGGTCTACAAAATTGTGACGGCCCTGGCGGCCGGCAGCGAGGGCATCTGGGATCGCGAGACGCAATTCGATTGCGGCCACTTCTGGGACGGTAGCCCTTACGGCGATTCAGAAGCGGTGCGCACGGATTGGCGGCTGCTGGAATCGCCGCCGAGAGACCCGGCCGGCAGCGTTACGATGGCGCAAGCCTTGGCCGCTTCGTGCAACCCCTTCTTCTATGAGACGGGCGCGCTGATGTACCAGGCCTCGCCCGACATGCAGATCCGCTACGCGCGGCTGCTGGGCCTGGGCGCGCAGACGGGAATCCGCGGTCTCGGTATAGAAGCGGCGGGTGATGTCGCGCCGCCGGGCGAAATTGCGGCCGCCATCAACAACGCCATTGGGCAAGGCAACGTGGCCGTCACGGTCTTGCAGATGGCGCAAGCGGCTGCCGCCATCGCCAACGGCGGAACGCTCTGGCAGCCTTACGTCGTCAGCCATATTGGCGACGAAGGCGAGCCCGGCTATCAGCTGGAGAACGAACCGAAGGTGATCAGCGAGCTGGAGCTAGATGCGGAGGCGGTAGCGATCGTGCAAAACGGCATGTGCCAGGTCACGACAGTGAGAGACCTGGGCACAGCCTCTTTCGTCTTCGATGACGCCGATTACACGCTCTGCGGCAAAACGGGCACGGCGGAAACTGCCGCCAATCCGCACGCCTGGTTCGTGGCTTATTGGCCGCGCGAAGAGCCGCAGATTGCCTTTGCCGGCATCATGACCCACTCGCGCGAAGGCTCGGAAGTCGTGGCGCCGATGATCCGCCGCACGTTGGACGATTACCTGAGACAGCCGCGCAAGGCCTTCCCGGAGTGGTGGCAAGAGCCGTATATCCCGGTCAAGACCCAGGCGCAGGCCCTGGCGGACCTGGCGGCGGAAGAGAGCTAGCCGCAATTCCCGGGCCAGTTGCTATTGGGCGTCCAGCCGGGCAAGCGGTAAACGATCTTCTCGGGCGGCGGCATCAGATGGTAGACCCAGGAATAAGCTCGCCAGGATTTGAAGCCATCGTCGTCGCCGTAGCCCAAGTCGACCCAATAGTCCGTGCCGCTGGGTCCTCCGCCGGTATCCAGGATGGCGCCGTTGCCGTAATTGGGCACAAACACCCGTGTATGGTAGGCGATGATATTGGGCTTGGAGGCGATGACGCCTTTGTCGAGCGTCGCGCCGGTTGAGGTGCGCAAGTTTCCGCCGTTTGAGATCGGATTGTAGCTGGTGGTATACATGCAGAGCCGGCGCCAGTATTGCCGCGGACCGGCCGGCGTGTTGATCGTGCCGAGGGGAACCACTCGCGTCCCGTAAGCCACGATGCGATTTACGGGCGCTTCGGCCACGACTGATTCGATGAGGTCGCGGCTGACTTCGACGCCGTTCTCATAGCGGACGCGGCTGCGGATCTCGCGTCTGCCATCGCTGCCTTCTTGCAGGACCGCGCGCTGGTCGAGGTTCAGTTCGGCATCGGGCTGTACGCGATTCTCGTGCGGGATGACTTCGCTGAGGGTCAGGACCTCTTCGGTGACGCGCACGATTTCAATGCGCATGCCTTCGCTGACAGCGGTATCGCCCGGCGGCTGCACATAATCCAGCGCGAATAGCGGCGCGTTCAGCTCGACCAGCACATCAGCCACCAGCGCGGCGTTCGCGCGCGCCTCAATGACGACGCCGTCCAGCATTAGTTCGACCGGGATGGCGCGCTTGATGCTGATCATAAGCGAGTCCGAGACAGGGCTGTCGAGCGGCGGGCTTACTTCGTCAGTCAAGTAGAGTTTAATGCCGGAGGCGAAAAGCGCATCCCCTACTGTTTCGGCGTTGGACAATATCGTCGATGTTTCGCCGTCATCTACCACAGTGAGGCGAAGCGCGCGGCGGATTCTGATATGTCTTGCCGGCACGGTCCAGCCCGGCAAGGCCTCATAATCGGCCA
>JAGWBC010000168.1:0-850 GCA_021296115.1 Anaerolineae bacterium
TGAAGGTGGCGGCGCAGGAGGTCGAAGAGCGCAAGAAGTTCCAGCGCAACGCCTGGAAGTTCCGCGATTTCTTCGTGCAGCAGGGCAAGATCGAAGCGGCTTATCTGCCCCTGCTGATGTTCGGCATCGCTTTCGGCTTCTTCTTTTTGCACTGCTTGAATATGTACGGGCGCGGCATCCTGAGCATCGCCGATATCATCGCCGTCACCGGTCTGATGAGCGTGCTGCAGTTTCCCGTATTCATCTCGCTGTTCTCGATCAGCATGATTCAACTGGGCCTGGCGGGCGCGCGCCGCATCCTGGAGTTGATGGAGCAGCGCTCGGATATCGACGAGAATCTGGCCGGGCATAGCGCGGCCGTGGACGGCATGATCGAGTTCGAGAATGTGACCTTCAAGTTTCACGGGATGACCGTGCTTGAGGATGTCTCGTTCACGGTAGAGCCGGGACAGACAGTGGCTATAGTCGGGCAGACCGGCTCGGGCAAATCGACGCTGACGCAGCTGGTCAGCCGCACCTACGATGTCGATGAGGGGCGCGTCTTGATTGATGGCGTCGATGTGCGCGATTGGAACCTGGATCGGCTGCGCTCGCAGATGGGCAAGATCGAGCAGGACATCTTTCTCTTCTCGCGCTCGGTGGCGGAAAACATCTCCTTCGGTGTGCAAGACGCCACGCAGGAAGAGATCGTAGATGCGGCCAGGGAAGCGCAGGCGCATGACTTCATCATGTCCTTCAACGACGGTTATGCGAGCGAGATCGGCGAGCGCGGCGTGACCTTGTCGGGCGGTCAGCGGCAGCGCCTGGCCTTGGCGCGGGCTTTCCTGCGGCAGCCGCGGATATTGATACT
>JAGWBC010000168.1:931-7364 GCA_021296115.1 Anaerolineae bacterium
GTGTCGCAGATTCGCTGGGCGGACCGCATTATCGTATTGGAGAATGGCCGGGCGATCGCCAACGGCACACATGAGGAATTGCTGCACACTTCGGATCATTATCGGCGAATATTCGCTCGCTACGGCGCGGTGGAATCGCCCGTCGGGCAGCTGGCAGTTGAGGGAGGCGCGTAATGGGCTTCATCATGGACGGCTTGGAGGCCGAAGACTACGATCGTCAATACTCGGACTGGCAACTGGTCAAACGCATACTGGGCTATTTCAAGCCGCATTTGTGGAAGATGCTGGTGGTGGCGGCGGTGGTTTTCCTCAGCTCGCTGATGGATCTGGTGCTGCCGGTGGTTGTTTCACAGGCGCTGGACCAGCTTCAGTTCACACCCGAGACCTTCGACCCTATCGGGACGGCCTTTATTCTGGGCCTGGCGGCGAGCGCGGGTTGGGTCGCCAATATGATTCGTCAATGGCTGTCGGCCGAGGCGGTGGGCGATGTCACCTTTGATTTGCGCGAGGACGCCTTCAACGCGGTGACCGAGCGCGACATGTCCTTCTACGATCAGTACTCGACCGGCAAAGTGGTCAGCCGCGTGCTGTCCGATACGCAGGCCTTTTCAGAAACGGTGCGCCTGAGCATCAACTTGATGAGCCGTCTGCTGCTGGTGGTGCTGCTGATAATCTACCTGTTCACGGTCAATGTGAATATGACCTTGGTGCTGATCGCCATCATGCCCTTTATCGTCTTCACGGCGTTGAAGTTTCGCACGGTGGCGCGGCGTACGGTGACCAATTCGCGGCGACAACTGGCGACGGTCAACGCGCATATTCAGGAGTCGATCAGCGGCATCGGCGTGGCCAAGGCTTTCCGCCGCGAGCAGATGATTTACGACGAATTCAAGGCGGTGAATCAGGAATCGTACGAGGTCGAAAAGATCAACGGCTTCGTCTTCGGCAGCATCTTCCCGATTTTGGTCACGATTGCGGGCGTCGGCGTGGCGGCGGTGGTCTGGTTCGGCATCAATATGGCGCAGCAGGGCGTCTTGTCCGTTGGCGACTGGTTCTTGTTCATCCAGGGCATGGGCATGATTTGGTTCCCGCTGACGAGCATTTCGTCCTTCTGGAGCCAATTCCAACTCGGCTTGGCGGCGGGCGAGCGCGTCTTCGCTTTGATTGATGCTGAAGCGCTGGTCAAGCAGAAAGCGGATGACCCGGTCGATTCGGTCCGCGGCGAGATTGAGTTCGTCAATATGGACTTCCACTACAACGAAGGCGAGCAGGTACTCAAGGACTTCAGCTTGCGCATCCTGCCCAGCGAAACGCTGGCGCTGGTTGGGCATACCGGCTCCGGTAAATCCAGCATCGCCAAGCTGATCAGCCGCTTCTACGAATATCAGAGCGGCGACCTGCTGATTGACGGCATCGACATCCGCTATTTCAATCTCTCGAGTTACCGTACGCAGCTCGGCGTCGTCACCCAGACGCCCTTTCTCTTCGATGGCACGGTGATGGACAACATCCGCTACGGCAAGCCGGAAGCGAGCGATGAAGAAGTGGTCGCGGTGGCGCATAAGGTGGGGCGCGGCGACTGGCTGGTCAGCTTGCAGGAGGGGCTGCAGACTCAAGTCGGCGAGCGCGGCAATAACTTGTCGATGGGTCAGCGGCAATTGGTGGCGATCGCGCGTGTGCTGCTGCAAGACCCGGCCATCTTCATCCTGGACGAGGCGACGGCCAGCGTCGATCCGCTGACGGAGACGCTGATTCAGGAGGGGCTGGATACGCTGCTGGGCGACCGAACGTCGATCGTGATCGCGCATCGACTGTCGACGATACAGCACGCCGACCGCATCATCGTGCTCAAGGAGGGCGAGATCATCGAGTCGGGCACACACGATTCGCTGATGGCGTCCGGCGGACACTACGCCACGCTCTACGATTCGTACTTCCGGCATCAGAGTTTGGAGTATATCGAGCGGATGGCGGGGTAAGTCTAATTGGAGAATCGTTAAGAATAGCGATACAATACTATCAGCGAACGCTGCACGAGAAAATTCACCACAGAGGCACAGAGTGCACAGAGAGCTCTAATATCAAGAGGAATCGACATTGGGGTGAAGTTCACCGCCCTCCGAGCAATTTCTCTGGAGTTATTGGAGTAGCTGACATGAGCGAATTCGGCGAAAGACTCGACAAGAGCTTTAAGCAGGCCGCGGAAATCGCCGCGGGCGCCGCCAAGCCCGGCACCTATCGCATCACAACCTACGACGACGATGGCAATGCCACGGTCGTAGCCGATTTCAGCGAGGAATTTCTGGCGCAGATTGACGCCGAAATCGCCGCTGAGCGCGAAGCCGAAAAGGAAAAGCTGCAAGCGGAATCGCCTGCCACAGCGCAATCCGGCTAGCGGCGCGTTGCCTTGTTTTTGGCAGCTTGTTCCCCCAGGTCGAGGTTGGGAGTTACTTCAGATGAGCGAGATTTTGACGCCGGGCATCACGAGAACCGAGGGCGTGCGGGGCGGCCGGCCTTGCGTTGAAGGGACGGGCATACGCGTAACTGATATTGTCATCGCTGAACGTTACGGTGAATGCGCTCGCGATGAAATATCAGATGAACTAGGCATAACTTGCGAGCAAGTCGCCGCCGCATTCGCTTACTATAAGAGCAATACAGCCTATATCGACGCGGATATCCAGCGCCAATTTGATAACTTCGACAGATTGGCGAAGGCTGGCTATGGGCGACCAGAAGCTAAGATTCTATCTTGATGAGCAGATGCCGGTTGTTATCGCAGAAGAGTTACGACGCCGAAACATTGAAGCTACCACAGTAAAAGACTTGGAATTGCGGGGCAAGTCGGACGACAGCCACCTTGCGGGCGCAGCGACTACGGGTTTGGTCCTATGTACAATGGACGACGACTATGTCGAACTAGCAAAATCCGGTGTTCAACACACAGGTATTGTCATCGGAGTGCGAAAGGATCGCAAAGCCATCGGTACCTGGGTTCGCTTTCTGATCTGGATGCACGAAACTTATAGTCAAGATGATATGCGGAATCGTTTAGAATATCTCAGACTTGTATAGGCAGCTTCTCACAGAAGAGTCCCGATCCTGAAACTTTCCATATCAATGCAGAAAGACAGACGATGCCAATCCATACCCTTACAGACAGCAACTTCAGCGCCTACATTGGCGACTCCGCCGCGCTTGTTCTCATCTCCAATGGCAACGACAAGCTGCGCAGCGACTTCAAGACGGCTTTCGACAAGGCGGCCGATGAAGAGGGTGGCATCGTCTTCGGTCGGGTGGATCCGTCGGTCTACACTCGATTGGGCGAGCGCTTCGACTATCAGCACAAATCGCTGCTGATCGGCATGTATAGGGGAGAAGTTCTGTGGCGGCGTTCGCGGCCCTGGGCCAGCGATCTGCCGGATTACATCGGTCAACTGCAAGACGCCATCGCCGCTGATTTGCCGCCGGAAGCGCGCGAAGCGGAAGCCGAAGCAGAGGAGACCGCTATCGTGCTCGACAAGCCGCTGGATATCACGGACGCCACATTCGAACAGGAGGCCATCCAAGCTTCGCATGATTTGCCGGTGCTGGTGGACTTCTGGGCGGAGTGGTGCGGGCCCTGCCGCCAGGTGAGCCCGATTCTGGAGAAGCTGGCGGGAGAATTCGCCGGGCAGATCCGCGTGGTCAAGGTTGATACGGACGCTAACCCCGGCTTAAGCCAGGCCTTTCAGATTCGCAGCATTCCCACCATTGCCGTCTTCAAACAGGGCAAGCTGATCTTCATGCAGCCGGGCGCGCTGCCGGAGCCGTCGTTCCGCGAGTTGATCAAGCAGGCGATTGAGCTGGAGATCCCGGCGGACGAGGAGGCGGCGAGCGCCTGAAGCGCAATTGCCTACCCCATCCCCCAGCCCCTTCCCCAGCCCCTTCCCCAGCGAGCTAGGGAAGGAGAGCTAAGCATTTTACGTCCAGCGTAAAACCCAATGCAATGCCTACGGGTTGCGCGCAAGACTCACCCAATCGCCGCGCCAGTCAGCAGCGCCAGGCTGTGCTTATCATGCGGCGGACTGAACATATTGGGCGGGTGGCGGTCGCGGCCGTCGAGCGCGCCGATGTAAGTCTGCGTGGTTTGCAGGCTGGTATGGCCCAGGTTCTGGCGGATGCGCTCCAGATCCATGCCGAAGTCGTAGGCGTTGCGGGCGTAAGTGCGGCGCAGGTCGTGCGGCTTGACCAGACAGAGCGCGCCGTCGATGCTGATGGGGTAGGCGTTCATGATGTCGTTGACGGTCCAGGCGCCGATGCCGGTCGCGCGCACAGTCTTGCCGCCGCGCCGGATGCCGCGGAAGACCTGCCCGGCCTTAATGTCGGCTTCGCGCAGCCAGGCGTCGACGTACATCAGGCACCAGTCGAGAGGGCCGTAGGGGATGAGCCGCTGTTTGCCGCCCTTGCCCTCGCGCACGCGCAGCGACAATTCGCCGCCCAGCTGCTGGCGCAGGTCCTTCACTTGCAGCGCTGCTGCCTCGGCCGCGCGGATGCCGCTGCAGACCATCAGGGTCATCAGCGCTGTATCACGCAGACCACGCAAGGTGGAGATGCCGGGCGCTTGCGCCAAGGCGCTCACTTGATAAGGCTTGAGGCGCAGGTGCTCGCTATCGGCGATGTCCTGTTTCTCGACCAGCTTGACGGGCGCGGTGGCCGGATGCACATCGTTTGATATGCGCACAAAGAACTCGTTGACTACGGCCAGCTGCTCTGATTCACTGTCTTCGGGGTTGGTCAATTCGAATAGCCGATCACGCACGTCGTTGCTGCGCGTGAGCAGGGCCTTATAGCGGCTGCGGATGGTGGCCAGATGAGCCAGCACCGTCGCCTCGGAAAGCGTGGCGGGTTTGCGCTTGCCGCGTTTATCGGTACGTGAGCGTTCGTAGAGCAGATAATCACGATAAGCCTTTAAGTCCGGCTGATACCAGGTGAGTTGGTTTGCGGACAGCCAATCGATGTAAAAGCTCAGGCGCGAGCGCAGATCTTTATTGGGCTGCTCGGGCATGAGGACGGCGTAGTTGTCGCGCCATAGCCTGGACTGTTGGGGTTCTGTCGCTTCCATGCTGCCGATTATAGTATGATTGCTCGCTCAGCGTTGGGCGGGATACTACGCCAGGCGGGCGTTATCTGTTAAGCTCTTGTCGCAAACGTCTCTCATGCGCCCAAAACCGGAAGCAGAAGACTAGTCCCAGCGCAAACGCAGCGCCACGATTATTATCGCCTTCATTCTTCTGATTCTGCTCACGTTTCACGCGGCGCAGTCGATCAGGCAAACGCAGATTGCCGAAATCGAAGCGGAAGTCAGCGCCATACGTGGGCTGGAGCGCCTGCAAGAAACAACCTTGACCTTCCGTACGCGCGCTCAAATCCAAGCCGACAGCGACGCATCCGCCGAAGAATCGAACTCGCCCGATGACGACCTGGAGCGTCTCGTCGCCTTTTACCGCGCGCTGGATCTGGCGCCGCCGGGTCTGGATTTGGCGGCAGCCTTTCGCGAATTTTACACCGCGAATGTCGTTGGTTACTTTGAATTTGCAGAAAACGAGATAACCATCTTGCGCAAGCCGGGGACGCAGTACGCCCCGCTGACATTCTTCGAGCGCCTCACCTATGCCCACGAATTCATGCACGTCCTCCAGCACCAGCATTATGACCTCAAGCAGCTTTGGGAGCGAGTCGGGGAAAGCGAAAATTTCGACCGGGCGCTGGCAACAAACGCGCTTATTGAAGGGGATGCGGACGCGGTTGAATGGGAGCTGCTGGATCGGCTGTGGATACGCATAAGCGACCGCCAGTTCGATTACCTTATTCGGCAGGCGGAGCAAGCCATGCCCGTGCCGAACCCGTCGACGCATGTGCCTGCGGCGATACAAGCGGCGCTTAAATTCCCTTATGAACAAGGAAAAGCCTTTGTGGACAGTTTGGTCGAGAATGCCGGCTGGGAGAGTCTTCGTCAGGCCTTCACCAGCGACCCGCCGCGCAGCACCGAGCAGATCAATCATCCGGAACGCTATTTGGCGGCTGACGAACCCATCGCGATCAGTCTGCCGGACGCCCAGGCAATAATCGGCGACGGTCTCCGCCAAGTGTATGACAGCGCCGTCGGCGAATTCTATTTGCGCCAGCATCTCATGACGAACTTGAGCCGGTCAAGAGCAGCCAGAGCAGCGACGGGCTGGGGCGGGGATCGGCTGCGAATCTATACAGACAGCGCGACCGGAGAACTGATTTGGCTCTGGCATCTAGCCTGTGACAGCGCCGGGGAAGCAGTCGAATTCGCTGAGCAGTATCGCCGAATCCTCAATAGGCGCGCGGCGCGTGCAGAAGCAAACGGGCGCTGCTGGAGCCGAGAGACCACCCATTGCTTCAGACAGATTAGCGAAAGCGAAAC
>JAGWBC010000169.1 GCA_021296115.1 Anaerolineae bacterium
TCTATCACAGCCAGGATAATTACAATGAAACATTCAACCGGATTATGGATCGACTGCGGAAATCCGAGACGCCGCTGGTGGAGGCCCGCGCCGGCTATCGGCTGGAACTCGATGACGGCGTCATGATTGAAGTGCTGCACCCGCAGCGAAAGCCCCGAATCAGCGACAAGCTGAACGACCATGTGCTGGTATTGCGAGTGACTTACGAAGGCGTGTCTTTCTTGTTGACGTCCGACCTCAGTGCCGCGGGTCAGCGACAGATGCTCGCAGCCGGAATTTCGCCAGAATCCGCTGTGATGCAGATCCCGCAGCATGGCGCCGCCCGCGCGCTTGATGTTGAGTTTCTGCGACAAGTTCAGCCGCAAGTCGCACTGCTGCAGAGCGATATTGCCAATCGCCGTGGCGATCCCGATCCGAATACACTCGCCCTTATACCCGAAATGCGCCTGTATCCCACCGACGCGCTCGGCACGATCCACCTAACCACTGACGGCGAAACTTTGTACGTAGCGGGCGACGGATAAACGCGAAAACGAAGAGGACGCCGCAGCCTCCCCTATTCGTGTTGGTTGTACGTATTCGCTAGTAGCGAATATCATCATGCCGGCGCGAGGCGGCCGATTCCAGAATCGCGTCGCAGATGACTGCATTGCGGTAACCATCGACGAAGGTCGCGCCGTAGGGCGCCACATCGTTGTCGTTTACGATGGCGTCGAAGAAGTGGTGGAATTCGTGCACGAAGCTGTGCTCCCAGCCGATGATATGCCCGTGCGGCCACCAATTTTCCCAATAGGGATGGTGCGCCTCGGTGACGAGCACATTGTGGAAGCCCTGTGTGGTATCGGGGCTCTCGCCCTTCCAGAAGACGTTTAGCTCGTTCATGCGCTCCAGGTTGAAATGGATCGAGCCATTCTCGGCATTGATCTCGAAGGAGTTGAAATTCTTGCGACCCTGGGCGAAGCGCGTCGCTTCAACCGTGCCCAGGGTTCCGCCCTCAAAGTCGAGCAAAGCCACGAAGCCGTCATCGACATCGGATTTGACCATGCCGCCGGCGCCATCGGGCCGCTCGGTGATCCAGGTCTGCGCCAGGCCGGATACCGCCTTGGGCTCGCCCACCAGAAAACGGGCCAGGTCGATGATGTGCGCGCCGAGATCGCCCAAAGCGCCACTGCCGGCTGGTCCCTTCTGGAAGCGCCAGGTCGTCTCCATCGTGCGGTCCATGCCCCACTCTTGCAGATAAACGGCGCGCCAGTGATAAATCTGGCCAATCTTGCCGCTTTCAATCAGTTTGCGGGCCTGCTGCACCGCCGGCACAAAGCGATAATTGAAGGCGACCATATGCTTGACGCCGGCCTTTTCGACCGCGTCCAGCATGGCCTTCGATTCTTCCGCGTTGCGCGCCAGCGGCTTCTCGCAGAAGACGTGTTTGCCCGCTTGGGCCGCGGCGATGCAGGGCTCGGCATGGGCGTCATTGGGTCCGCCGTTGTCGAGCACGTCAACCGCGTCATTGGCCAGCATATCGCGCCAGTCGGTGTAGGCCTTCTCGTAGCCGTAGCGATGCGCGGCGGCGGTGACGGCATCTTGGTTGCGCCCGGCAATGCCCACCAGGCGGGGGATGGCCACGGGCGGGTACATCATGTAAGGAATCTTCTTGAAGGCGTTGGTATGTGCTTTGCCCATGAAGGCATAGCCCACCATGCCGATGCCGATCTCCGGCGCTTCGGCGTCGCTAGCCTCAGCCGCCATGCTGGTGAAGGTGCTGCTTACTTGTTTCTCGTCAGCCATTGTTTTTCTCCTGAATCTGTCAGTTAGGATGGGCGATTCACAGAATCGCCCCTACAACCGTCCACGTTTATAGCGGGCGATAAGAGAATCGTCCCTATTCGTCGGCGAAGGCGGCGTCGAAGGCGAGCGCGGAGGACGGGAAGTCGCTGGCTTTGACCCATTCGGCCGATTCGGTCGCGCCAAATTCACGATCCATGCCGCTGTCTTCCCACTCGACCGACAAGGGACCCTGATAGCCGGCGCGATTCAAGGCGCGGATCATGGAGTCGATGTCCAGATCGCCATGGCCTGGCGAGACGAAATCCCAACCGCGGCGGGAATCGCCAAAATTCAAGTGCGAGCCGAGGATGCTGCTGACATTATCCAGCGTCACTTTCGAGTCTTTGACGTGGACGTGGAAGATGCGATCGGCGAAGCGGTCAATGAACTTGACAGGATCAAGCAGTTGGTGGATGAAGTGGCTGGGATCGTAGTTAAAACCGAAGGACGGGTGCTGATCCAGCGCTTCCAGCGTCTTCTCCGCGGTGTAGATGTCGTAGGCGATTTCGCTGGGATGCGCTTCCAGGGCAAACTTGATACCTTCGGCGGCGAAAGCGTCCAGCACAGGCGTCCAGCGCTCGGCGAATTCTTGATAGCCGGCGTCGATCATTTCGTCAGATGTGGGCGGGAAGCGGTAGATCATGTGCCAGACCGGGCTGCCGGTGAAGCCGTTGACCACGTCGACGCCGAAAGCTTTGGCCGCGCGCGCCGTGTCGATCATCTCCTGAGCGCAGCGTTCGCGTACGCCATCGTCATCGCCGTCGCCCCAGAGGCGGTCGGGCAAAATGGCGCGGTGCCGCACCTCGATGAAGCCTTCCGCCACGCATTGGCCCCCCAGGTGATTGCTAATAGAAAAGTACTGCAAGCCGTGCTGCTCGAGCACATCATGGCGCGAGCGAATGTAGGCGTCGCTTTCCAGCGCCTTGTCCACTTCGAAGTGATCGCCCCAGCATGCCAGCTCCAGGCCATCGTAGCCGAAGCTCTTGGCTTTCTCGGCGATGGTCTCAAAGGGCAAATCCGCCCACTGTCCGGTAAATAGGGTAACAGGTCTGGGCATTTGAGATTTCCTTTCAATCGACTGATACGGTTCACAAATCGGCTACAAGTATAGCGAGCAAATCAGCGACGTCCAATAGCGCGGCGGCGGCGGCGGAGCAAATAGCGGGATATGCCGAATAGTCCTCGGCCCCCGGTTTGAGAATCGGGCGCGCTATGGGTTATCATCGGTCACAACGATCAGGCTACTACAAACTCAATGAGAGGATGGCGCCAATGTACAACGGACTCAAGGTTATTGACTTTCACTTGCATTTTCCGACCCGGCAAGGCTCGTTTATTGAAGGGGGACCCAATCCCCGCAAAGACTATGTAGAGCGCGTGGGAGAGCGCCGCGCCGGCATCGCCCGCGAGCTGGCCATGGCCTACAACCGCCAGTGGCGCGCTACCTGGGGTTTTGATCCGCCGGAGCGCGAATCGTACAGCGACGAGGAGCTGGCGGATCGCTGGGCGGCTGAGGTCGAGCGTTATGGATTGCGCGCGGTCGGATTTGTCACTGGCGGCGGCAACAAGAATCTGGCCAAGGTCATTCAGCGCCATCCCGACAAATTCGTCGGTTTCGCGCACAATTACTTGTTCAGCGAAGGCGCCGCCGATGAAGTCAAGCGCGCCGTAACCGAAGACGGCATGAAGGCCTACAAGCTGCTGGCGCCGGCGCTGGACCGCCCGGTGGAAGATGAAGCCGGCTATCCGGTCTGGGAGATCTGCGCCGAGCTGGACATCCCCGTGCTGATTCACTTCGGCATCCTGGGCAGCGGAGGCGGCGTCGCCTGGCACGAGAACATCAATCCGCTGAAACTGCACAATGTGGCCAAGGACTTCCCCGAAGTGACATTCGTCGTGCCGCATTTCGGCTGCGCCTGGATACGCGAGACGCTGCAACTCTGCTGGGCTTGCGGCAATGTCTGCATCGACACCTCGGGCTCCAATCAGTGGGTGAAGTGGGTCGACGGCGAGTGGGACACCAAGAAACTGTTCCGCAAGTATATGGAGACGATCGGGCCCGAGCGCATCATCTTCGGCACCGATTCCAGCTATTTTCCGCGCGGCCTGGCCGAGCCCTACCTGGTCCAACAGATCCGCGATGTGCGCGAGCTGAATTATCGCGAGCAAGACATCCAGCTGATCTTCGGCGGCAACGCGGCCCGGCTATTCAAGATCGACCTGTAGGCGAATCAGGCTCATTTGGCAATCGCCCGCAGATAAGTTAAAGTGTTAGTGTGCGAATTTAGACAAACAATCATAAGGAGTGCGAGATGCTTAAGTCTAGGCTAATTGCCATACTGGCAGTGCTGGTCATCCTGTTGTCGCACGGTGCAGTAGCGGGCGCGCAAGATGACGTGGTAGAAATCGAATACTGGCAATATAACTTCGGCGCCCGCGTTGACGCGATGAATATGCTGATTGAGCAGTTCGAAGCGGAAAATCCGGGCATAAAGGTAGTCCATAATAGTGATATCCCCTACGCTAACTTCCGCGACGAATTGGCCGCTTCGGCGCCGGCCGGCGTGGGGCCTGACGTGGTGACGCTCTTCTACGGCTGGATCCCGGCCTTTGTGGACGCCGGTTACCTGATTCCGCTGCCGGACGATCCCTTCAGCGAGGAATTCATCCTGGAGACTTTCTCGCCGATGGTCGCCAATTCCAAGTTCGAAGGCAGCTATTGGGCGATCCCGACTGCGGTACGCTCACTGGCGCTGTTCTGGAACAAGGATATCTTCGCCGATGCCGGCTTGGATCCGGAGTCTCCGCCAGCTACGCTGGATGAATTCGTTGAGGCCGCCGTCGCAACAACCGTATATGACGGCGATGAAAGCGACATTTTGAGCATCGTTCGGCAGGGCCATGCGCCGGCGCTGGCGTCGCAGGATCATCACTGGTTCCGCGAAGTGCTGATTCGTCAGTACGGCGGCGCGCCCTATAGCGATGACGGCCGCACCGTGACCTACAACAGCGAAGAAGGCTGCGCCGCGTTCAGTTGGCTGGCCGCCTTCGAGACCGAGCTGGTCACGGGCAGCAACGACATTCTCGATGGCTCGACCAACGCCTTCGTCAATGGCGAAACGGCGCTGCATGTTGACGGCTCTTTCCGCGTCGGCACAATCAGGAACAATAATCCGGACCTGAATTACGGCGTGACCGAATTGCCGGTTGGTCCCAACGGCGAGCGGCACACCTTCGGTTCCTATTGGACGCACGGCATCACGCGCCGCGCCAATGACAACCCGGCTCGTATGGAAGCGGCTGTCAAGTTCCTGCAGTTCATCACCACGCCAGAGGCGGGCACGCTCTGGGTCAACAACGTAGGTGAATTGCCAGCGCAGCTTTCCGCTGCCAGCGATGAGATGATCCTGGCTGACCCGATTTTGGGCGCTTTCTCGGCCGGGCTGGCCTACTCGCACGCGACTTTCTTCGTGGACGAGAGCGCTCAGCGGCAAGTCTTGATCGACGCCTTCGACAATATCCGTCTCGGCGGCATGGATGCCTGCGACGCGCTGGATGAAGCCGCGGCAGCCGAGCAGGAGCTGATCGACAACTTCTGGGCCGATCGTGAGTAATCGCGGTTGAGCAACACGCATAATCAACTACGTCAGGCAGTTCGCCGCCTGGCGTAGTTTTTGCTTTATAACCACCTAAATCCGCCAATTGCGGGCAGACAACATGGGTCGTAAAGTCAAACGACAAGTCAATCTCCCATTTCGCTGGACACTGGCGCGGAAGAAGATTGTCTGGGCTTATATTTTCCTGGCGATTCCCATCGTATTCTTCGCCTACATCCGCATTTATCCGACCTTCTTCGCCTTCCAGATGAGCCTGCACGACTACAATCCGCTTTCGGTGGAGCAGCCTTACGTTGGGCTGGAAAATTACGAAAAAGTATTTGAAGAGTTAAGCAAGAAGAAATCGGTCACCAAGTCTGCCTTCCGCAATACGATCAGTTATGTGGTCTTCGGCGTGCCGATTCAACTTTGCCTGGCGCTGGCGATCGCCATGATGCTCAACGAAATTCGCGTTATGAGCACGCTGTATCGCATATTGTTCTTTTTGCCCTTTGTCACCTCGACTATCGCCATCGCCTGGGTCTTTCGAATGCTCTACCAGCCGCGCTTCGGCTTGTTTAACGTCATCTTGCAGTTGGTGTCGCTGCCACAGCAGCCTTTTCTGCGCAGCCCGCAGCAGGCGCTGCCGTCGGTGCTGGCGCTGGTAATTTGGCAAGGCATGGGCTTCGCGGTGATAATCTTCCTGGCCGGGCTCAAACAGATCCCACGCACTTATTACGAAGCGGCCGAAGTTGATGGCGCCAGCCGCTGGCATACCTTCCGTTTTATCACGATGCCACTGCTGAATCCGAGCATTGTCTATCTGCTGGTATTGCAGACGATTTCATTCTTGCGTATGTTCGCGCCGGTGGTCGCGATGACCGAACAGGGGCGCGGCGGTCCGCTTGATTCAACCACGACGGTGGT
>JAGWBC010000170.1:0-10941 GCA_021296115.1 Anaerolineae bacterium
GAAGGTGCCCGCTCCTCAGAATCATAAGGGAAGGGTGATGCGCCGTTGTGATTGGTAGATTCAGCGAAATTCGCATGACTTTGTTGGTTCGACTGAGGGCACATAGATTTTTGGATGGCGGGTCGAAGTTGTCATATCAACGGTATTCACCGCTCCCGCTAATTCAAGCGTATGTCAGCCTCGGTTTCCGCTTCTTCGGCGAGATCCAATTCGCCGCCGGTATAGCTCGGTTTTTCAATGAGCCGCTCTGCTCGGTCTTCGGAGTTGCTTGGCGCGTAAATTAGCCCGGTCCCGCGCAGCGCCTCGCGCAATTCAGCGACTTCGTGCAAGAGACGGTCGATCTTTTCATCTCGCAGCCGCTCTTGCGCCGGCTGCTCATAAAGCAGCCGCCGCCACAATCGGTAGCCCGTGACGATGATGACAAAACCCGCGTGCAGGTAAAATGCCATGAGCCAGAGAGTGAAAAAGCCAAACAAACTCGCGTTGAAGGTATTAGCGACGCTGCCCCCGGCAAAATTGTCCGATAATCCAGCCGGAACGGTCACCACCATTACGATGACCACCCCCAAAAATAGCAGGAGATGCGCGCCAAAAACTTGGTACATGTTGAGGCGGGGCTTGCGGTCTTTGCGTTTGCGCGACATGATAAGCTCCTGTATCCCTGCTTATATTGTAGCTGAAAACCAGCGTGCCGATTCGCATGATTTCATGGCATAATACGCGGCAGTGATTAGACATTGAATGAGACCAAACTAATGTCGGACTCGAAGAAGAGTATGAGTGTCTTCGTCACCGGCGGCGCAGAAGACGTCGGATTGGCGACGGTTCGCGCCTTGCTGAAACGCGGGCACAAAGTCGTTGCCAGCGCCTGTACATCGGAAGGCGCTTTGGCTCTGCGTCAAGCGGGCGCGCTGCCGGTGTATCCCGACTTGGGCCGCGCGAGCGATGTATTCAGCGCGCTGCAAATGGCGCAGGCGGACGCGATCATCCACGCTATTCCCCAGTTCTGTGGCGGCTTGCCGCATTCCGGCGCTGCGTTTGCCGGGCGCGGAGCTCAGCTGCTGCAATTTACCAGGGCGGTTGCGGAAGCCGCAAGGCAGCATGGCGTTCGGCGGATCCTCTCGCTCAGTTTCGGCTATCTCTACGAGGCCGGGCAGGGCGCGGCGATTGAAGGCGATCACGATGCGCGCGACAGCGAATTCGCGCCCATGCTGGCGGCGGAAGCTGTGCTGAAGGACAGTGGCCTGAACGGCTATATTGTCCGCAGCGGCTACATTTATGGTGGCAATAACCCGGCAACGGTATCACTGGCCGATGCGATCATGGCTTCGCGGCGTTTGCCTGCCGGGGCGCTGCCGGCCTCGTGGATACACGAAGATGATCTGGCGGCGGCCTTGGTTGCGCTGCTGGAAGCCGACGATCAGCCCGAAAGCGTCTCAGTCATCAACGCCGCGGACGATAGCGTTTGCAGCCCAGACGACTGCGCGGGGGCCTTCAGCGCGGCACTGGGTCTGGGCGCGCCGCGTTTCGCCGCCGCTGGACTATTCGACATGCTGCGGCAGAAGACCCTGGGCGACAAGCTGCTCGGGCGCGAGGCCGTCATCAGCAGCCAGAAGCTTCGCGACGAATTCGGCTGGCAGCCGCGATACAGCGGCATTGAGCCGGGCATGGAAGCCTCGGCGCTGGTCTGGCGCATGCGGGATGCAGTCAACGCGGAGGACTTCTACAACGTGTATGAGGACAAAGCGGCGCAGGCCATCGAAGACTTCGCCTACGATGTGGCGCTGCCGGAACCGGTTGCCGCCGCTGCAGCAGAGCCCGCCGTCGCTGAAGCCGCGCCCGCGCCCGTGAAAGCCGCTGCGCCCCCGCCATCGGATGGGCCGACCCCCTGGAACGAAGACGAAGCCAAACGCGAAGAGCGCCGCCGCAAAGCGCTGGAACGCAAAGCCAAACGCACCGCCAGAGGCGGAGGCTAAGGCCCGGTGGCGCGCCAGCTGAAAGCCGTCCTTTTCGACTTCGACGATACCTTAATCGACTGGAGCGGCGTCACGCTCGGCTGGCGCCAAATCGAAGCGGAGCGCCTCGACCGCGTGCTGCGCTTTCTGAACCGGCGACTGTCGCCGACCGGCATCGCATTGGAGCAGCTGGTCAAGCGCTATACGGAGCGCACGCGCGACGCCTGGATGATCGCCCGCGCCAATCTTCGCGCGCCCGTCATGCCAATAATCCTCCAGCAGACTTTGACTGAGCTGGGTGTCAGCGAGGCCGATGCCTTCGCCGACGAGATTCTGAGCGCTTATGACTGGAAAGTCGTGCCGGGCACCGTGGTTTTTCCCGATGTCTTTCCAGTTCTGGATGAGCTGCGCTCGCGGCGGATTCGGCTGGGGGTCGTCACCAATTCCTCGCAGCCCATGTCGCTGAGAGATTGCGAACTGCGCGAGCACAGCCTGCTGCCTTATTTTCCCGATTGTCGGCTGGCGGCCGCGGATGTTGGCTACCTGAAGCCGCACCCGCGCATCTTCCATAGCGCGCTGGAGCGAATCGGCGTCGCGCCGGACGAAGCGGTCTTCATCGGCGACAACCCCATTGCCGATGTCGGCGGCGCCCTGGGCGTTGGCATGCGCGCCGTACAGCGATTGGTGGGTGATGTCAGTCGCAGTGGCGGGCATCTCAAGCTAGACGCGGACAGCTACAATGCTTATGGCGGGCATCCGTGCGTTAATTCATTTGAAGAATTGCCGGCCCTCCTGGACGACTGGTATCCTGACTGGCGTGATGGAAGCGCGTGATTTACGCCTGCATGGCGACCTCAACTTGATCGTGACCGGCTATGTCGAGCCCAATCGCCCGCGCATTTCGCGCCAGCTGGCACAGCGCCTCGGCTTGACCCTGATTGACGTCGAGCAGGAGTTGGAGGAGCGGCTGGGCGATACCATCGCCAACTTGCGCGCGACCTACGGCGAGCGCCATCTCAAGACCGTTGAAACGGAGATCATGGACGAGGTCGCGCTGCATCGGCGCGGTCTGATTCGCGTGGCCGGCAGCACCTTGGTCGGCAGCGTTCACCTGGCCGAATTGCAGCGCAACGGCGTCATCGTTTGCCTGGTGGCTTCGCTGGATTCGATTTTGCGGCGCATTCACCTGACTTTGGGCGCCCGCTACCACGACCCGGTCGAGCGCTCGCGCGCCATCGGCGAATTACAGCGGGAATGGCGCGTCCGCGAGGTCGAGGATGTGGTCGAATTTGACGCCACCTACGTCAGCGAGGCGATACTAATTGAGCGCATCGCCGAATTCTGGCGCGAATTGGCCATCAGGCGCGGCTGATTCTGGCGGTCTAGAATGAGACGCCGAGCAAGCCCCGCGTCACCTGGAAGTCGTCCGTGCCGGTGACTTGATGCCGCGCGATGTGATCGCCGGATAAGGTCGCCACCAAAAGATCGATCAGCCGGGATGCGCTATCTTCACCTTCGCGAATCACGGCATCCAGATCCTCAGCGGAAACGGCGCTGGCGCTTGCTTGCAGCACCGGCACGAGCGGATGCCCGGCCAGCGGATAGCCGTCGACATAGCCCAATATGAGTTCGACGCCGCTGGCGCCGATGCCGGTCAGCGTCTCGCCCCAGTGCCGGCGCGGATTCGACATGATGTGGAAGCCAGCGTTTTTCGCCGCCTGGCCGTATCCCAGCGTGGCTTCGGGCTGATCGGGCAAGTCAAGCTCAGCGGAGAAGGCGCCGCCCCACAAGCTGTCTTTGTCCGATACGACGACGCTGCCGCCGCCGGCCACGATGATCTTGCAGAGCCGCGCCAGATCGCGCTGCACATATTCCGGCGCGTCCGTCTGGCTCAGCAGCCCGATGCGCAGCGCTTCCAGGCCAGCGATAATGCGCGCGGGCGGGCTGTCGTTCTGCAGGCGCCGGCTGAACCAATCCGCAATCTTGCGCATGACCGCATCAATGCCGCCGTCAAGCTGAATGCTGGCCCAGCCGAAATCGGCCGGCTCCAGGTTCTGCTCCGCCATTAAGCCACGGAAGTAACTGTTATGCGTCACCTCACAGCCGTGCTCGAGAAGCAGCGCATGACGCAGCTTGGGATGCTGCAAGTAGCCGATCTGCATGTCTTTATATTCCGGCTGAACATTGCCGCCGCAGCCTTCGGTATGCACCAGCGCCACAAAGCGCGTCAGCCCGGCGGCGCGTCCCAGGCCCTGGGCATTGAGCGTGTCGGCGGTCATCCTGGCGATCTGGCCGGAACAGAGACTGGTCGGCATGATCAGGCCAATACGCTCGCTGGTCAGTCCGCGCTCGGACTTATACACCGGCGCCGCGACCGACGGCAATTCGACATCGGCGGGAATGTCAAGCGGCTGACCGGAGTAACTGCGGCGCTCGATCAAGGTCACATTGGCCGGGCTGGTCTGCTGCCAATCGCGCCAAATCTGGACTTGGTAATGCCCGGCCTTCTCCCCCACCGAGCGCTGTCCGTCGGCGACAGCAACCGTCAGGTCCAGCGTACGCGCGCCCAGCTCGTCCAGGGGCGTCCCGTCCAGGTATTCGCCGGCATTCACATCCATGTCGCTGCGCAGCAAGTTGTAGCGCGCCGTGGTCGTCACGAACTTGATGGTCGGCACGAAGGGGAAATTGGTGATGGAGCCGTTGCCGGTCACAAAGAAGATCATATTGCAGCCGCTGGCCACCTGCCCGGCCACGCTTTCCAGGTCATTGCCCGGGCTATCCATAAAGTAGAATCCGCCGCTGGTCATCAGCTGGCTGTATTCGATGACATCATGCAGCGGGACATCCGGATGACGCTTGGCCGCCGCGCCCAGCGACTTGAGATAGATATTGTATAGTCCACGGAATTTATTGCCGCCGGAGGGATTGCCTTCGGCCGTTTGCCCGTGCCAGCTGACCCGCTCTTTGAAGCGCTCGATCTTGCCGAGGAAATCTTGCGCCAGCTCAAGCCGCTCGATCTTGTCCAGCACGTAGGATTCGGAACCGATCAATTCGTCCGTCTCGGCCAGGTTAGCCGAGCCGCCGTAGCGGATGACTTCCTTCGCCACCCAAGCCGCCAGCGGATTGCCGCTGATGCCGGAAAAGGCGTCGGAGCCACCGCACTGCAAAGCGATCTTCAGGGCGCTCAAGGGCTGAGGGCTGCGCTCGAGCTGATTCACCCGCGGCAGCCAGTCCGTCAGCAGGTCTTTGAACCAGGCGACATTGGCGTCGAAGCTGGTCGTCAGCGAATGAAAGCGGTGCAGCACGTGGGCCAGCGGATAGTCGTTATCGATCATGACCTGTTTGAGGTCGGCATTGGTCACCGCTTCGCTGCCGAAATCCAGCGCGACCACCGCGCCGACATTGGGATGAACCATGAAGCCGGCCAAAGTGCGCAAGAGCAGCTCGCGATTATTGGGGTTCTGATGACCGCCTTCGGTATGCGCTATGGGCACGATGCCGTCGACGTTGGGGAAGTCGGCGGCCAGGTCTGCGGTCAGCTGGGCCAGTGTGCGCGCGAAACCGGCCACCAGCGACGATGTGCCAACGACGACGACCATGTTGCGCGTGCCGACTCCGCGTCCGCCAGCGCGCGGGTAACCCTGAAAATAGCGCATATCGCTGTGCAGCGGCAAGGGCTCAGCCACGCTAAAGCCGCCGGCGTCGAATTGAAAGGGCGTGATCTGGTTGTCGAAATTGGGCGCGGCCGGCAAGGCGAAATCAAGATTGCGCCGCTCCAGCTCGACTTGTACGCCTTCATTCATGACGTATTCGCCCGGCGCAATATCGCGCGTGGCGACGCCGAAGCGCTGGCCCCAGGATGTTAGTTCCGCGCCCGGCGGGATAGGCTGAATGGCGAAGCGATGGCCCTCCAGCACAGTATGCGACAGCGTGAATTTGCGGTCGCCGGAATGGACTAGCGTGCCGCCGGCCAGATCGCGAATGGCGATGGCGCAGTTGTCAACCGGGTCGGGCAAGCGTCCAATTTCGTGCAGCTGGGGCATGGTCTAATCCTGAATCTTATGTCTATTCGTCTGATGCCATGAGGCTTGGTCAATGGCGTAGAATGTACCACAGCCGCCGGCAAGCGACTACCTGGCTAAACGTAAAAGTAGTGGTGAACATAAACGGACATAAACTTACTGGCGAGCACCGCGGAGGATCATTTGCCACAGAGGCACAGAAGTAAATGCAAGAAAGTAATGAGAATGTGGAATGCCTCTTTTCTTACCCCATCCCCCGGCCCCTTGCCCCAGCGAGCTAGGGAAGGGGAGCTAACTTGCATTTACTGAGGTTGCTTCCCATAGCGCATGGACACAAGGACTCGTCGCAACTTAGCGCAATACGGCGGGTTGGTGGAGCAGCCGGGCAAGGTCGCGCAGGGCTGAGGCAGTTGACGGGACGAAAGTCATGTTCAGCGTTTGATAGCGTGACGAAAAAACGCAGAGGTATGTATTCCATTGCAATATCGTTTGTAATCGGCAGGCTGGCAGTTGAAAGCGCTGATGGGAGGATTTTCTGTCCGATTTTTCCGTTTCTGTCCGTTTCTGTCCGACGCAAAATATTTTTCGGACACATAGCGTAGTTTTATTGGCGAAATCGCAGGAGAGCGCAAGAATTGAGCAGTAGGCGTGTTTAGTCATAAGACGAGTGTAGCTGAATTTGAGCGCGGGATTGCGACTATTTGGTCGCGCATCGGGCGCGTTGAGGGCAAATGAGCCGACTATTTTGATGAGGGTGGCGGTGGCGCGCCCCCTTGCATATCGCTGTGATGTCCCTTATCGTACATTCGATTTTTGTTGAAAAGAGTTGAACCCGCCTCATGATAAAATTCATGGTCCTGTTTCGGCAGCCGGACAATGCCGAGCGCTTCGAAAATATCTACCAAGACTTCCTGGCCTTGGTTGAGCGCATTCCGCATATCCAGCGGCGTCAGGTCGCGCATGTCACCGGCAGCCCGGGCGGCGCGGCCGAGTATTTCCGCATCCTGGAAATCTACTTTGACACCTTGGAGATACAGAACGAAGCGCTGATGTCCGATGCCGGGCAGGAAGCGGGCGCCGAGCTGTATCGCCTGCCCAAGGATTCCTTCGAGCTGCTGTACGCCGATGTCTACGAAGAAGAAGGCGGCAGCACGCCGGCCGCGGAATCAATTGATGAGCCGGCCGACGAGGCGCCGGCGGACGCGGTCAAGGCCTCAAGCGCCGACTGACAACAGCGCGCTCAACCCGGCGACAAAGTCATTCTTGCCACCGTGCGCCGGATGCCGCAGCTTGCTGCAAGCAATCCCCAGCGCGCCCAAAGTATCATAAGCCACATTGCCCACGGCCAGCACTTGCTGGAAGCGCCAGAGCTCCAAAATGCGCAACAGGAATGCCGAGCCCTGCTCCGTTTCGGCTTTGCGCGGCTTGCGATTGCTGAGTGGATTGCCCGTTTTGTGCGGGTGAAAAGGAAAAGTATTCCAAATGAAAGGCAGCGCCCCCAACTGCGACAGCGCACTCCAGACGATGGTGGCCGATTGCTCGCCGTAGACCCGCTCGAATCCGGCATCGGCGACATCGCGATAGCCGGCCTCGGCGCCGAAGATCTGCAGCGCGGGCAGGCCTTCGAGCAAGACTTTGCGGCTGGTCACAGGCACGCCGGTCAAGCGGCAGCCGCGATAACCGGGCGCTTCCATCACCAGCAGGGTCCGCGGTTTCAGCGCCGCCATGGAGCTCAGATACAGCCGCAAGTTGGCGCGGCGGATGGCGTTATTCGCGTTTCCGGGCGCATATTCATTGAACGCGTCGGCGGACAGCCTGGTTTGCGACAAGTCGCGAATCAGCGCATCAATGTCGTGGTCTGCAACTGGCATCTTTGTCTGCTCGCACGCGGCTGGTTCAGCAAGGGCCCGCGAATAGCGCTCCTTATTTTCGCAGGACATGGTAACCCAAGTAGAACCAAATTAGTCATGCAAAAAATTTTGGGACATCGTAGGGGCGATTCTGTGAATCGCCCCTACAGCCGACCAAGTTGAGGAATTCAATAACTTACTTGGAATTACTCAGGTCGGCCAGGGCCGGAGACGGGTTCGCGACAGCTCTGCCTCGACCAGCCAAGGGACTTGGACAAGCGACTTTTCGGCATTATAGTAAACTCAACGATGGCGCGCGGCGGCTAGGTCGTTACGCGACTTTTAACTCGGAATTTGGGCGACAGCCAATGGCTCGTTTTCATCTACTGATTCTCGTATTGCTCAGCGCTTTTGCGGCCGCCGCCCAGGGGCAACCGCGCGATTACGCCATCTCGGTTGACGGCGTGAGCTACACAGCGGACGCCGCCGTCATCAGCTTCACCGTTTCCAATCAGGGCGGCGATGCCTTGGCAGCATCCGAGATTGTCATCTCCGAGTATCAGACGGGCCAGGTAGTGACCAGCGCGGAATTGCCGGCATTGGCGGCCGACGTGTCGCGGAACTTCTCGCTGCCCATGCCTCTGGCGGGATTGACGGCGGATAATGTATCGATCCAGATCCAGGCGGGCATTGACGAGTTTGAGCTGGAAGGCAGCCCGATCGCCCGCAACAATACCCAGCTCTTTCTCATAAACCGGGCTGATGCCGGTTTGTCTGGCGGTGACTCTGCCGGCTCTCCCGGTTCGTCGGCGCCCGCTCAGAATTACGACCTGTATATTCCGCTGGTGAACCTCGGCTTCAATTTTCAGGCCGGCGGCATTGAGGTCAATGGGCGCAGCTACAGCCAACGCGATCTGCTGATCTTCGCCGGGATGACGCTGGCGGCGCTTTTCTGCCTGTGGCTGCTGAGCTTGATACTGCGGCTGATTTTCCGGCGGCCGCCCAAGTTTGAACCCTGGCAACCGCCCTACGCGGTGAATAACTGGCACGATCCCAATTCGGCGCTGGGACGGCGGCAGGCCTGGCAATTCCACGCGCAGAGCAGCGCGATTTCCGCAGCCGGCGCGCCCGATCAAGTCACGGTGATCAAGCGGCTGCTGGGCCGAGACGGCGACATCCTGGGCGGCTGGATGGTCAGGGCGGTTCGCACGGCGCAATACGACATTTACGGCCGCATCAGCCGCAGCGAAGTGGTGATGTCGCGCAAAATTAACAAGCAGTTGAATCGCATCATGCGGCGGGCGCCGGAGTTGGACAGGGTCGAATTGCGCAAGGCGCTGACGCCCGTGTCGAAAAGGCTGTGCAAGTCGGCCCTGGCCGCCATCGAGAAGCAGAACCGCGCGCTGCCGCTGGCGCTGGATATGCGCCTGGACGGCTTGCAGGTCAAAGTGCGAATACTGTTTGAGTTGTATCAGTACCGCAATAGCGCCTGGCATCTCATTGATCATTGGGAGCCGGAACTCGGCCAGACTGGCGCGCGCGTTCCCGAGCACTTAACCTTTACGCTCAACGGTCAGCTGCCGGGCGAAAATTATAAGGAATTCAAAGCGCGGCTGCGCGATGACATGACAAATCTGCTGGCGGGGATGCTGCACCATCAGCAGAATGGCGGCGCCGCGGATATGGAGCCGGAGCAGACAGCGAAACGCGCTGATCCCGATCCCGATCAGCCCCTTCCCAGCGTAGGCGAGCTTTTGGCTTCGGATGAAGAGACTGACGCGCATTGACAGTTTCGGCTAAAATCGCTAATCATCTGTAGCTAGCGAATTAAATCAACAAAGGAGCAAGCGTTTATGTCCGCAGCGATTCCTGAACGTGTACGAGACCTGCTTGACCGCCCGATTGTGGTGTCCTTCGCCACCAGCAACCCCGACGGCCAGCCGCAAGTGACGCCGGTATGGGCCAGCGCGGAAGGCGACCAGGTATGGATCAACTCGGCGGTGGGGCGGCGCAAGGACCGCAATATCCGCGCCAACCCTAAAGTCACGGTGCTGGTCCTGGACCCCAATGACGATTTCAACTGGGCGGAAATCCGCGGGGAAGTGGTCGAATTTGATGAATCCGAGGCGGCGGTGGCGCATATCAACAAGCTGTCGGGAGTCTATTCGGGCAACGAGGATTACTACTCGTTCAATCCCGAGGGCAAGGGGAAAGAGCAGCGCGTCATCTACAAGATTCAGCCCAGCAAGATCAACGGCTGATCGCTCAGACGCGTCCGGCGCGCCCGGTGTAATCGCGCAGATACAAGAAATCGTGCCCGATGCTGCGCTTGCTGAGCTTGGCGATATTGGGCATGGTTCGCTTGTAGTGGTTGGCTTTGACCCGCTCCCAGATTTGCGCCACGAAGCCGCGGTCGAAGCCTTCCTGCGCCACTTCAGCCACCGTATAGCGTTCATCCACCAGCAAGAATAACACCTGATCGGCCTGGTCATAGCTGAAGCCGAGTTCGTCCTCGTCGGTCTGCCCGACCCACAGGTCAGCCGAGGGCGGTTTATCGATGACCGAGCGCGGCAAACCCAGATAGCGCGCCATCTGCCGGATTTGATATTTGTACAGGTCGGCAATCGGATGCAGGGCGACGCCGCTGTCGCCGTAAATCGTGCTGTAGCCCAGCAGGAATTCGGTCTTGTTGCTGGTGCCCATCACCAAGCCGCCCCATGCCATCGACTGGTCATAGAGCGTGATCATTCGCATTCGCGCCATGATATTGCCCTGACGCAGTCTGCTCATCTGCGGGAATCGATTAATCAGCGGATCGGCCATGTCGCTGATAGGCACGGTCATGTGCGGGATGCCCAGGTCTTCGATCACGGCTTCGGCATCGCTGAGGCTCTCGGCAGACGAGCTGCGATAAGGCATACGCAGAGCCAGCACATTTTCAGCGCCGAGCGCCCGCGCCGAGAGATAAGCCGATACCGCCGAATCGATGCCGCCGGACAGGCCGATGACGGCGCGCGACATGCCAGCTTTGGTCATGCTGTCGCGGATGAAGCCGGTCAGAATGCGGGTGGCCAATTCGGTGTTGATGTCGAGCCGGGGCAGAATCGCAGTCGA
>JAGWBC010000170.1:10956-12545 GCA_021296115.1 Anaerolineae bacterium
GAAGCGCGTAATGCGTCACCTGATGCGGATAGCTTTCGTTGACCTTCAGCTGCAGGCGCAGGCGCGCCCCGCCCTTCTCACCCTTCAGAATCAGCTGGATGGCGTAGTCTTCGGCCGTCTCCACCTGGTCGATCTTTAGGCGGCCATGCAATCGGCGCGTCGCTTTCAGATCCAGCAGGCGTCGTTCGACTGGGTTCTGCATCAGCACCAGGTCATAGTAGCCGCTGCGCATAAAGCCGCGCAACTTGCCGAAGTCGCCCGCATTGTAGTAGCGCATTTGCGCGATGAAGCGTCGCCCGGCTTTGCTGGCGCCGATCTGCTGTCTAATGTCAGTCATGCTGCGCGAGTTAGACTCCCCTGGCGAGCGGACTTCAAGCAAGCCGTATCATAACACAGCCGCTCGGCGGCAGCGAAAAGCGTCAACCGCGCTCACACAAAATAACAAGCCTTCTCGTTGCGCGAGCACAGCGCTTTGTCGATAAATTGAGCGTATAATCAGGTATGATAGCGGTTGCTTGCGTGGCGCGACGGGGGAGGCGCATGGGCGACAGATTGGCGGAAATACAGCGGGCGCTGGACGGCTTCCGCATGGAAGATGCGCGGGAGCTGGTGGAGCATGAGTTGGAGGAGAATACCAGCGAGGCAGCCTACTATTTGGCGGCGCAGGCGGCGCTGAGCCAGGGGCAGCGCGTCGAGTACCTGGAGAAGGCGCTGGAGCTGGACCCGACCCACCAGGGGTCGCTGGACGAGTTGTCCAATATCAAGCGGCCGGACAAGGTCGCGCCCGAGCCCGCGCCCGCGCTCGACAGCCCGCCGACGCATGAGCCGACGCATGAGCCTGCCGGGCCGAGGTCCTTCAAGCTGGCGCCGATATCCAAGCGTTTCATCGCCATTGTCATCGACGGCTTCATCGTGGGCATCTTTTCCTTCGCTTTGCTATTCGCCACCGGTCCCTTCGCCGCCTTGAACCAAGCCATGGCCAGCGCGGATCTGGACGCGATCAACGCGGCGATCGCTCAATTCCAGTCAGACGCGCTGCCGGTCAACCTGGCGGTCAGCGCCGTTTACAATGTCGTGTTGATGCGGCTCTTCAACGGCCAGACCTTGGGCAAGATGGTTTTCGGCCTGCGCGTCATCAAGAAGAACGGCAGGCGCGTCAGCGTGCTGGACGCGCTGCTGCGCAACGTGCTGGGCTACATGGTCAGCCAGATTTTCTTGCTGGGCTACATCTGGGCGTTCACCGACAGAGAGAATCAAGCCTGGCATGACAAAATGGCGGGCACAGTGGTGGTTGTGGAGCGGCTGACCGTAACGCAATGACAATTTCTTCATTGCATTTGGTACAATAGTTGGGTCGTCGCGGAGTCAGGGTAGGGCAATGAGTACGATAGAGAGCATCAACTTGATATATCGTGATCCGGATGTTCGAGGCGGCAGACCGTGCATCGTCGGCACAGATCTGCGAGTCCTGGATATCGTCATTTCGAAGATCTTCGCTGAGCGCAGTCCCGATGAGTTGGCGCAGGACTATGATCTTTCAATGGCCGAGGTTCACACGGCGCTGGCATATTACTACTGCAAGAAGGACG
>JAGWBC010000170.1:12843-13398 GCA_021296115.1 Anaerolineae bacterium
CGCGCGACGGAGCAGAACCGAGTGCTTGTTACTTACGACGACGACTTTGTCAAAATGGCGCAGCAGGGTGTGGAGCACTCAGGTATCGTATTTGTCCCTACTCGTTACCGCAAAATAGGCATCGTTGTTAAGGAGCTAAGACACTTTCAGGCGCGATACAGTCGAAATGATGTGGCCAACCTCGTCTGGTACTTGACCAACACGTCGTCAAATTAAATGCACATGACAGGGGCTAATGCCGTCATAGCGCACGCGTTATGTGTGGCGTTGAATCCAGAATGAGATAGCTAATCGTTGGCGGTCAAGAATCGGCGCCAACTAGTTCCCATAGCGCCGGACGCGCGGATCACGCTGCTCCTGATGCCCCAAGAAGCCCTCCAAATCGCAGAGGAAATCTCGTCATGACATTATTGCGCCAGTTTAAGTTACAATGCAAATTACCGCAGTTAGCTAGGAGCCTGCGATGAAAACGATAGAGAGCATCAACTTGATATATCGTGATCCGGATGTTCGAGGCGGCAGACCGTGCATCGTCGGCACTGGCTTACGCGTGAT
>JAGWBC010000007.1 GCA_021296115.1 Anaerolineae bacterium
CCGTCCTCCTGCGCGAGGCGCACAGCGCGCCGGTCATCAGCTGGTGGCTGGCTTATCGCGTGGGCAGCCGCAACGAACCCACCGGCCAGACCGGCATCTCCCATTGGGTCGAGCACATGATGTTCAAGGGCACCGAGCAATTCCCGGCCGGCATGCTCGACCGCGAAATCGACCGCGCCGGCGGGCAGTGGAACGCCTTCACCTCTATGGACGCGACCAAATACTTCGAGACCCTGCCGGCCGACAAAATCGACATCGCCATGCGCGCGGAAGCCGATCGCATGGTCAACGCCCAGTTTGACGCCGACGAGACCGAATCCGAGCGCACGGTCATCATTTCCGAGCGGCAGGGCGCGGAGAATCAGCCGACCTTCTGGCTGCAGGAAGGCGTCCGCGGCAGCGCTTTTCGCGTACACGGTTATCATCACGAAATCATCGGCGATGAGACCGATTTGCGCGCGATGACCCGCGACGAGCTCTACGCGCATTATCGCCGCCATTATAGCCCGGCCAATGCCGCCGTCATCGCCGTCGGCGCCTTTGATACGGACGACATGCTGCGGGAGATCGACAGCTTGTACGGCTCGATTCCCAGCGCTGGCGAGCCCGATCTGTTTGTCAGGCAGGAGCCGGCGCAGCAAGGCGAACGCCGCGTCATTGTGGAGCGGCCGGGCCAGACAGCCTTCCTCGAGCTTTGCCATCATATCCCCGGGGCGGCGCACGACGACTGGATGAAGCTGCAGGTGCTCAACGCGGTACTGAGTGGCTCAAGTGGCGCGTCCGATAATAAGACCAGCCGGCTTTATCAAGCGCTGGTCAAGACCGAGATTGCCGCCGGCGTCGGCGCCTGGCTGACGCCAACCATCGATCCCTACCTCTACAGCATTCTGGTGACTCTGCGCGAAGGCACGACGGCGGACGAAGCGGAAGCGATTCTGGCGCGGGAGATCGAGCGTCTGCAAGCCGATGGCATCAGCGAGGCCGAGCTGCGCAAAGCCAGAAAGCAGACCCGGGCCGCCTTCGCCTACCGCACCGAGAGCGTTACCGAGCAGGCCTACTGGTTGGCGCAGTCTTTCATCCTGGGCGATGTCAACTGGTTCGACAAGTATTCCGCGCGGCTGATGGCGGTCACAGCCGCCGATGTGCAGGATGTCGCCCAACGCTGCCTGAGGCCGCAGAAGCGCGTCGTCGGCGTGCTGAATCCGACTGATCCGGAAGAGGAGCAGGCGCCAGCATGACAGAACGGCAAGCGAGCATCCCTAACTCCAGGAACATCACACGCAGCCTGCTGGACAACGGCATCACCATCTTGGTGTACGAGAATCCGGCGGTGCAGTCGGTCAATATCATCGGATCGATTCACGCCGGCGGCATCTATGAGTCGCCCGCGCAAAATGGTCTGGCGTCCTTGACTGGCGGCGCGCTGATGACCGGCACTGCCAACCGCGACTTCGACGGGATTCACGGCGCGCTGGAAGATATCGGCGCCGATCTGGGCTTCCGCTGTCACCTGCACAAGCTGGGGTTCTCCGGCAAGTCGCTGGCGGAAGACCTGCCCACGCTGATTGACGTGGCTAACGACGCGCTGCGCAACCCGACCTTTCCCGATGAGCATGTCGTGCGGCTGCGCGGCGAGCGGCTGACCTGGCTGCAGTACAGCAACTTTGATACGCGTTTTCGCGCTTCCAAAGCCATGCGCGAGGCGCTTTACCCGGCGTCGCACCCTTATCACTACGGAACATCCGGCAGCGAGGACAGCATCGCGAACATCAGCGCGGAGGACTTGAGGCGCTTTCACAGCGAGCAGTTCGGTCCGCGCGACATGATCCTGGTGATTGTCGGCGCGGTGAAGGCTGATGATGCCGTCGCATTGGCGAGTGCTGCTTTCGGCGATTGGCGCAACGACAGCCAGCCCGCGATACGGCAAGTAGAGAAACCTTCCGGACACGACGGCGCGTCTCGACAGGAAGTCGAGGTTCCCGGAAAGACTCAATCCGATATCTGCATGGGCGTCTTCGGTCCGGCGCGGCTGGCGGATGATTATGTGCCGGCCCAACTCGCCAACAGCATTCTGGGCGAATTCGGCATGATGGGCCGAATTGGCAAGAGTGTGCGCGAGGAAAAGGGCTTGGCTTATTACGCTTACAGTCGCCTCGGCGGCGGGCACGGGCCCGAACCCTGGACGGTCAGCGCCGGCGTCAACCCGGAGAATGTCGACCTGGCGATAAGCTCGGTGCTGGAAGAAATCGCGCGCCTAACCAGCGAGCTGGTATCCGACGACGATCTCGCCGACAATCAGAGCTACTTCACCGGCCGCATGCCCTTGCGCCTGGAAAGCAACGAAGGCATCGCCTCCGATGTCCACGGCATGGAGAGCTTCGGGCTCGGGCTGGATTACCTGGCTGATTACGAAGAGACTGTCAATCGGATCGGAAAAGACGACTTGTTAGCTGCCGCTCAGCGCTATCTGGTTGCGGAAGACATGGTGGTCGCCGTCGCCGGACCGGATCGCGACGGTTCAACTGCGTAAGCGAGTCCAGCAAAGTGAGCGGCGAACTTGGCAAACTCAGGAATATCGGCGCGAAAACCGTAGCCAAGCTGGCTGGCATTGGCATCACATCACCGGCGCAGCTAGAGGAATTGGGCGCAGTGGAAGCGTATCGGCGCCTGCGGGCGCAGCGACCGGTCAATATTGCCATGCTTTGGGCCCTGCAAGGCGCGCTGCTGGGCCTGGCTTGGTACGATCTGCCGACGGATATCAAGCAGGCGCTGCTCGAAGAGTTGGACGGCCACAGGGACGCAAAGGACAGATAGTTCAAATCTCGCGACGCCAAGTGTATAATAGTCTCCACTTATACGGGCCGCGCGCTTGGCGGACGAGACGAGCAAGAAAGACTGCAAGTGGCAACTAAACGCGTAGTTATTACAGGCATGGGATTAGTCTGCCCGGTGGGCAACAACGTGGATGATTCCTGGGCGAATATCCGCGCGGGCAATTCCGGCATCGACTGGATCAGCCTCTTTGACGCCGACCTGGTGGAGAATCGCGTCGCCGGCGAGGTCAAAGGCCTGGATCTGGTCGGCAAATTCGGCCGGCGCGAAATGCGGCGCATGGATCGCGCGCAGATGCTGGCGCTGGTCGCCGCCGAAGAAGCCCTCAACGACGCCGAAATCGTCATCAACGATGACAACAAATACGATGTCGGCGTGGTCGTCGGCTCGGGAATCGGCGGGATCGTCACCGTAGTGCAAGCGCTGCAAGGCTTTGAGGCAAAAGGACACCGCGGCGTCAGCCCGGTAATCGTGCCCGCCCTGCTCCACGACGGCATCAGCTCGCGCGTGTCTATGCACTTCGGATTAAAAGGACCCAATTACAATATCACGGCTGCCTGCGCCACCAGCAACAATTCGCTGGGCGATGCGGCTGACCTCATTCGCATGGGCCGGGCCAACGTGATGGTGGCCGGCGGCAGCGAAGCCTGCATTATGCCCATGGTCATCAGCGGCTTTAACAATATGAAAGTGCTGACGAATACGGAAGATGTGCCGGAAAAAGCCGCCCGTCCCTTTGATGTCACTCGCGATGGTTTCGTCGCGGCGGAGGGCGCTGCCCTGCTCATCCTGGAAGACCTGGATCATGCTCTGGCGCGCGGCGTGCCGATTTACGCCGAGCTGACCGGCTACGGTCACACATCCGACGCCTTCCACGTGACCGCGCCCAACCCGGACGGCGTTGACGCGGCCGAGGCGATGCGGCGCGCCATGCGGGAAGCTGACATCAGCGCCAAAGACATCAGCTACATCAACGCGCACGGCACCGGCACCCAGCTCAACGACAAAAGCGAGACGCTGGCGATCAAGCAGGCGCTGGGCGAAGACGCTTATACCATTCCCATCAGTTCGACCAAGTCGATGACCGGTCATATTTTAGGCGCGACGGCGGCGGCGGAAGCGATCTTCTCGGTCAAAGCCCTGCAAGACAACTTCATCCCGCCCACGATCAACCTGGAGACGCCCGATCCGGATTGCGACCTGGACTATACGCCCAAGGTCGGCGTCGCTCAACCGATGCAGCACGTGCTCAGCAATTCATTTGGCTTCGGCGGCCACAATACAGCCGTGGTGATCAGCCGCTACGCCTGAGCGGCGCTCTGCTAGGGCTCAACCAGCTGCGCCAGAATCTCCTCAAAAGCGGCATCCGCCAGCGCCTGAATCTCGGCGTCGCTGCGATCTTGAATCGGATGCTGCACGTAACAGGCGGCCGGTTCAAAACCAAGCGCCTGCCCCTGCGCCGCTGCCGCCTCGACGAACTCGCTCGAAGCGACGAACATGCCGGGAATCCCGCGGGATTCGAGGTCCGTGATGTCATGCACACTGCACGACGTGCACGAGCCTCAATCGGCCAGCGCTTCAATTACCAGATCGCATTCGCTGACGATCTCTTGCTTCAGGTCAACCGGGGCGACGCGCGCAAATGTCGGCTTCTCATAACGCCGCGTGTCGACGCCCAGGCTCTGCAAATGCTGCTGCACACGATCCAGAAAGACATCGCCGCGCGGCTTGGAGATATCGAGCAAAGCCACGCGCTTGTCGACCAGAGACTTGGGGCGCGGCAGGGCGTCTCGCGCTGCGGCTTGGCCTTCGCTGGTCGGGTCGAGTAATTTGATCATGTTTACCTCCTGCTATGCTTTTTCAAGTTTGGATTGCTACCGTCACCGGTACGCTGCCCTTCGGCCCGTTGGCGGCCCAGCCGGTTATCACAGCCGACCACATGCCAGCGCCGCCGCCGGCGTGCACGATCAACAAGCCGCCGGGCCGGAATTTGCGCAGCCGTTTGTCCGCTAGGCCTTCGGGCATGCCCACTGCAATATCATCGGCGCCGCGTATCACTGTGTGCCCGGCGACCGTCGTGTGCTTTTCCAACTCGCTGCGGAAGCGCGCTTTGCTCCAGCCAGCATCACGGAAGACCCGCATATGCTCGGGCGAGATGATCAGCAGAGCGTCCGCGCCGTTGTAAGCTTTGGCGTGATGGACGGTGCGCAGCGACAGCGCCAGGCTGCGCGTCAGAGATTCGGGGCTGCGGGAGGCCTGATCGCCTATGGGATGAACGCCGCCGCCAGCGAATAGCGTCACGGTAGACTCGTGGGCCGCGAAGCCCCGCTCCACCGCCAGCGATTCCCAGTATGAGTCCTGCTCGCGCTCGGCAAAGCAGAAGCCGATTTTGCCCGGCTGTCCCAGCGTGGCGCGGTCGACGCCGCCCGGCCGCCCGCCGCCGACATTACGAATCACCAGCTGCAGCGCCCGGCCGATGGTCGCGTTGGCGCGATTGCCCTGCCCAAGCACGTTGTGACTCCAATTCATGCCGATGCGATCGCGGATGGGCCCGTTAACGATGAGGATAGGCGCTGAGAAATAAGTCGTCGCCAGGACGCCGTGCATGCAGAATTCGTCGCGGCAGGCCGCCTCCACCGCCGCCAACACCACCGGCAGGTATTCCGGTTTGCAGCCCGCCATAACCGCGTTAATCGCGACTTTTTCAACCGTGCAGGGCGCATTGTCGGGCGGGATCACACCCACAAGCTCTGAGGGCGAGCGCGTCGTCCCGGCCAGCATGCGCAGCACGCGAGCTTCGGTCGGCGGCACAACAGGCAGCCCGTCCGACCAGCCGCGCTCGAAGACGAGTTCATGCTCGTCTTGCTGTGAAGCCACCTCAATGCGTCGCGCCTGCAAGGGGCTGTCGCCGAACTTAAAGGCCAGTTTCTCAGGCATGCCGGGATCGACCGACTTGGAGCCGCAGCCCGGGCTGAAGACCGGCAAGTCTTCGCCAAGCGCAGACAAGGCGGTCAGCCGGCGCCAATCGTCCCGCTGCCATCCCGCCAGCCGCTCTATTTCCTGGCCGGCATTCATGCGCATCAAGGTCGGCACGATTTCGATATCGTGACGGTAGGAAAACTCTAGCTCGCCGTCGTCATTTACCTCATCGACGCCTGGCGGAAACCCGGGATCGTCTTGAGAATACACCTGCAAGTCAAGCTCGCCGGCCATGTCGGCCAACACATTCTCGATCAGCCGGCAGGTGGCGCAGTCGCGCTTGACCACGGCGATGAAGCCGGAGTAACCCTCGGGAATAATTGCATTCGCTTGCCGCGTCGTTGCTGCCATATGACCATTGTAACGTCTGCGCTCCCGATTCGCATCAAAGACAATCGCATGAACATTTTAACTAAAGAGAACGCAGAAGACACAGAGATTGAGTTTAATGACGACTGTAGGGAAAGTCAGCCGCTTGAATTGCGCGCGCCACCCGACAAAGTTCCTTCCCTCCCTGGAAATTCTGCCGCATAAAATAAAGAAGTCTATCAGCAATCGCTTTGCTCTGCGCTCTCTGCGTCCTCTGTAGTTTTATTTCTGTATGGCTTGGCTTGTCGCTGCAATTGTCAATTGCGCCGAGCTTGCCTTGAGTTGGCATGTTGACGGATTCGATTTATCCTATGGCTACGATTGCAGACAGCAACTGCGAGGCGAATGCATTGAGGCTCTCTGACATCTTCAAAGAGGGTTCGGACGCGCGGAAAACCTTCGGCAAGTTTTATGCCGTGGCGGCCATCGCTGTCATCCTGACGGTGCTTGTGCTGCTGGCGCTGGCGACGCGCGGCGCTTGAGACTACTCGTAATCTTCTCTGCCCTCAGTCCAATATCGCTCCAGCGAGACGCCCAGGCCATCCGCGATGCGGTTGACATAGGCATAATAGGCGACCACCTGCGCGATATCCAGGATAGCGCGGTCGCTGAAACCGATATCACGAAGCTGGGCGATATCCGCTTCGGCCATGTCCCCGGGCGCGCGCGTTAATTTGGCGGCATAATCCAGCATCTGCCTGTCCGCCGGCCTAAGGTCAGCTTTGCTGTAGTCCTCTTCCATGTGGGCGGTTAACTCCTGGTCTGCAGTCAACTGACGGAGGTTGGGCGCATGATGCCGCAGTCAGTACTCGCAGCGGTTGATCGCCGAGCCCACCACGCCGATCATTTCACGCTGGGCGCGCGAGAGCGGCGATTCGCCGTACATCAGCGTCTTGTACAGGTGCTGATGGTCCAGCAATGAGGCCGGGTTGAGACTGTGGATCTTCATGATGTGATCAACATGACCTGACTTTGGGTCGGCGGCCCGGCGATAGGCCCGCTCTAATTCCCCAGTCGCCTTATCTTCAGCAACCGTTTCGATCCAGGCTACGGGATTGCCCGCTGAGTTGTGGGGTCGGTTCTCGCTCAATTCAAGGTCCTTTCAGGCATCGGCGAAAAGCGGCGCGTCGAGCTTCCAGGCGGTGTAAAGGGCATGGAAGAATGCGACAAACTCGCGGATGCACGGGTCGCTCTCCGCCGGCTCTGACATCAAAAAATCGTAGCGCTCGCGCTTTGCTGCTTCGGACGATGAGATGTCCTGTATTTCCTCGGCTTCCAGATCCCGCTCTATCGCATGGACAAAGAGCAGCAGAATGCCAGCATGATTGGGGATAATGCGCTCGCCGACGCCGAAAATCATCTCCAGCAGTTGATCGGAAGAGATTCGCAGCTCTCCCAACCGGCGTTGGGGCGCGTCCGGCAACTCGAAATAACGGACCGCTTGATCGGCAGCCGCAGCGCGCAGGGCCTTGACCGAGCCGCCATCGTAGCCCAGCTTCTGAATGCCCTGCCGCAGTAGCAGCCAGACGAGGGGTTCGTCCGGCGCCGGCAGCCGTTCCAGCAGCCAGGTTTCGGCCAGCGCCGTGATCGGGTATTGGATGAATCCGGCGCAGCCATAGGGTCGGCCCGCGCGATTGGCCGGGCATCCCTGACAGTAGTCGGCATAATCGTCCAGCACGGCAGCGTGATCCAGCAAGTCCTGCACTACGATGAGTTGCTTGTCGCCACTGTCGCTTGGTGTGCTTTGGCTGAATTCAAATCCCATTTGCGCCGGAGGCCGTTCATCGCCGGCGGCGCGAAACCACTCAATGACTTCCCGCGCGCGCTGCCGCTCCTTCAGCCGTTCCAGGATTCCGGCGGCGCTCAGCTCGCGTTTGGGCGGGCAGTCGAGTTCCACCACATAGTCGATTGCCAATGCGCAGTCTCCTGTAATGATGCCAGCGGTAAACCCCATCCCCCGTCCCCTATCCCGCCATCTCTATGGCGGACATCCCAGCAAGCTAGGGAAGGGGGCTATGTACGCAGCCGGACGCAAGGTATATTGCGTGGGCGCTGGCATTGTCGCGCGGGAGTCTACGATGATGCCAGTAGCTTCTCGGCTGCGAGTATAGCACAGCAAGCAAGTTCACTTCACCGGACTACAGTCTGCCGTAGCGGCGCAGCGCCAGCAGGACATTGATGGTGGTCATGGGGAACCACTGCGGCAGGTCATGCTGGTCGCGCCAGTGCCCTTGCTCTTGCTGCCCAGCCACCAGCAAATCCAGACAACGATCGATGAAGCCTTCGGGCAGCGTTAGCGCGATCAGCGAATCCGGCTGCGGCGCAAAGGCGAAGAGGGAGTCAACCTGGTTTTCCGGCGCAGCCAGCGCGCAAGCTACGATGTTGTCAATTGTCGCCTGACGCAAATCGTCCAAACCCGGCAAGTCATCGACGGCGAAGAAAAAGTCGAAGGCGTGGTAAGCCATGAAGAGCCATTCATTCGCCAGTATCGATTCGGGCCTATGGTTGGCGAGCGCCCAGCGTTTGGTTTTTTCCACCAGCGATGGCGTGGCGCGATCAAAGCGCATGAGATTGGCGACGATGGAATCGGGCATGGTCTGGCCGCCCTGCTCCCGCCACCACCATTCCAGCGGATAATCCCGCGTCGTAGGCGGATTGCGCAGGCTGCCATCGGCGTTCATCTGGCTTTCCACCCAGTTCGCTGCGCCGTCGAGAACGCAGCCGGCCGGCATCTCCGTGTGCTTCATCACGCCCAGAAGATACTCCAGCGCCAGCGGATTGGATTGCGGCGCCTTGAGATCGTGCTCCAAACCGTGACCAAATCCATCGTCGGCATTCTTGTAACAAAGGATGAGCTGATGCAGGCGCTCCAGGCTGCCCGCTTCAAATAGCCAGGCAAACAGCGCCCGCTCAAACAGCGTGCCCTTTCGGTAGACAAATTCACGCGCTTTTCCGAAGTCAATCGCCATCAGACAGCCTCCTTGCGAACATATATTCTATCTTGACGCCTTTTCCGAGAAGATGCAAGGGGCTAAATATAGGATTCGATGATGCTCATCAATTCGCGGGCGCGGTGGCGGAAAGTATGCTGTTTCAATACGCGCTCGCGGGCCGCCCGGCCAATTGCCAAGCGCTCGCCTTCGTTGGCGAGCAAGTATCGGTAGCGCTCGACCGCCTCTTCTGGCGAGTGAACCACGACTGCTTCTTTGTCCGGCTCAAACCATTCCGCGATGCCCTCGTAGGGATTGGCCACGATGCAGGCGCCCATTGCAGCCAGCTCGAAAGGCCGCGATGACGACGAGGCATATACGCTGGCGTGCGCGCCGCGCGTAATGCAGAGATTGAGCTTGCTGCGGCAGACGTATTCGCGCAGCTTGCTGAAGCTGAGATAGGGAAGCTGCCGCGCTTGGCCCAGGTCGCCCAGGTTAAGCCCGCGCACGGCGAATTGCGCCTCAGGCAATTGGCGGGAGGGCGCCGTTATCATGCCCTCGATCCATTCGGAGCGGTATTCGCGTCCGTGTCCATAAAAGAATACGTCCAGGTCTTGTGTCGGCGCCGCTGTTGGACTGAATACATCTGGATCCGCGCCATACCAGACGGTATGGGCATACCTGGCGCCGAGCTGGCGCAGCAGTTCTTCACCGCCTTTGCTGTTGCTGATGAAAGCCGTGTACTCGGATAGATCAGCGCCTTGATAAATGCGAAAGCCAGAGGCAAAGCCACGCATATTAGGCAGGCTGGCCGGCACATCGCCATCGAAATAGAGGACCGGCAAATCGAACTTGTCCGACAGGTAGCCGGGCAGGCCCGTCAAGTGATTGAGCGGAATTGTCAATAACAGCAGAGCGTCAAAGTCCGGCTCTCGCGTCAGAATCCGCTCAAGATGCCGGCGCCATACCGGAGCGATAAAGGTCTGCGCCGTCTTACGGATAGCTCTGTCCGAAAGCCCATCGCCCGCGGACGCGCCCTCGCTGACCCTTGCGCGGCGCGGCCGAAGCGAGCGAGACAGCTCGCGCAGAGCTTTATACGCGCTGCCCTGCCAATGCGCTGGATTGGGATAGGAGCGCCACCATAGGCTCTCCACCGCTGCGCCTTGATAGGGAGCGGCGACAAGATCCACGCCCAACTCATAAAGCCCCTTCATGAGCTGCCACCAAGCGGGCGTGGCGCTGAAAGGCTGATTCAGATCAAGCGAAGATACCACGACAAGTAGCTTCATATTGCCTTGATTTCTGACACAGTGGCACGATTGTACAGCATCGCGTCGATTTGCCTACGACCGTCCTCATGACTGTTCCACCGAATGCGAGCGCTCGGCTAAATCCAACCGGGCGGCGCTAGATGCTCACTGCTCAAGTTACACAGCTCCCGGGCGCCTTCAGCTGCGGAAGCTTGCCAGCGTATTGAGAAATCTGCGCCGTCGCTTGACCGAGGACAAATGCGAAAACAGTCGCATTCGTCAATCAGAACGTTACAAAATCGCCAAATGAATGTCAGCTATCACACAGAAGGCGACGTTTTCAGTATAATTGAAGTGGTCGTATCACCTATACGACATCATTCAAAGTTAAGGAGACATGAAGCTATGAAACGACTACTCCCTGTGTTCCTGTTGATTGGCCTGCTCGTCGCCTTCAGCATCCCTGCGTTCGCGCAAGACGGCTGTATGGATGAGTTGGGCTGCGTCGAGATCGCCTCCGATGATCCGGTTGTGATTGGCGCTATGCTTTCTGTATCCGGCGCAACCTCATTTTACGGTGAGGATTCGCTGGGCGGTATCGAGTTGGCTATCAGCGGTCGCGACGGCATGCTGCTGGGTCGCGAGATTACCTTAGTTGTTGAAGACAGTCTGTGTTCGGCCGAGGGCGGTCAAGCGGCTGCTCAGCGTGTTGCCGCTGACGAGACGATCGTTGGCGTCATCGGAACCACCTGCTCGGGCGCTGCCCAAGGCGCTATGCCGATCATCAGCGAAGCGGGCATGGTGATGATTTCATCCTCGAATACATCGCCGAGCTTGACCAATGATGACACGGAAGCCGGCGGCACCTATTTGCCCGGCTATTTCCGCACCGCGCACAACGACTTGTTCCAGGGCGCCATGGGCGCGCAATACGCCGTGGAAGTTCTGAAAGCCGGCGCCGTCGCCACCATCCATGATGGCGATCCCTACACCGAGGGGCTGGCAGTCGTCATGGCCAACACCTTTGCCGGCTTGAACGGCGAGGTGGTATTCCAGGGCGCGGTCAGCAAGGGCGATACCGACATGAGCGCGATTCTGACGGAAATCGCCGCCAGCGCGCCTGATGTTGTGTACTTGCCAGTCTTCGTGCCGGAATCCGAATTTCTGGTCTCCCAAGCGGCCAACACGCCCGGCCTGGAAGACGCTGTGATGATGACGGCTGACGGCAGCTTCTCGGCTACCTTCGCCCAGAATACGGGCGCGGCCGCGGTTGGCGTGGCCATGACTGGCCCCCATGTCTCTGGCGAGGCCTATAGCGCGTTCCTGGACCTGTGGGCGGAAGAGCAGCCGGGCGGCACCGAAGCGCCACCCAGCGGCTTCCATGCGCATGCCTATGACGCCGTCAACATTTTGATGGACGCGGTCGAAGCTGTGGCGGAAGAACTTGATGACGGCACAGTCCTGATCGGGCGTCAGGCGCTGCGCGACGCCATTTCGGCGGTTGAGAATTACGACGGCCTGACCGGCTCGCTAACCTGCCAGGACGAGTCGCCCTATGCGGGTGACTGCGCGACCGGCACGGCGCTTGCGGTATTCGAGATAACCGAGCCGCAAGTCAATGACGGTGATTGGCCGCCGCCAATTGTCTGGGATCTGTCCATGTCGATGATGATGATGAATGACGGATAAGGTCCGCCATTTGTCCGGCAAAATGTAATTCCAGGGCGGGCCAGAGCGAAGAGTTCTCTGGCTCGCCCTTTTTCTGTTACAATTGCTATGCTAAACGCGCGATTGCGATATCAGCAGCATGTGATGATGAATGCCAGCAGACGCGTCAATCGAGTTTACTTGTCCAGGAATTGGGAAATCTTAAGCATGCTCGGTAAATACCTTCGCGTATGCAGCGCGCTTGCCCTTTTTCTAATACTCGTGTCGCAGTCCGCCGCGCAGGCCGTTTGCGATGATACGCTGGGCTGTATTGAAGTAGAGCCGGACGAACCCATCGTTGTTGGCGCTATGCTGGTGGTTTCCGGCGCTATCAATTACTTGGGCGAAGATACCCTCGGCGGGATTGAGCTCGCCTTGCTTGCGCGCGACTATACCTTGCTGGATCGCGAGATCGAATTAGTCCTTGAAGACAGCCTGTGCACCGCGGAAGGCGGTCAGGTGGCGGCACAGCGACTGGCGGCCGACCCAACCGTGGCAGGCGCTATCGGGACGAATTGTTCCAGCGCTGCCCAGGGCGCCATGCCAATTATCAGTGAAGCCGGCATGGTAATGATTGCGCCGTCCAACACATCGCCAAGCTTAACTAATGACGACATCGCCAGCGGCGGGTCGCATTTGCCGGGCTACTTCCGCACCAGCCAAAATGGCTTGATTGAAGGCATGCGCCTGGCGGAATTCGCGATGCATGCGCTGGGGGCGGAATCTCTGGCGACAGTCCACGACGGAGACCCTTATACGGAAGGGTTGGCGAGTGCGGTCGCGGCTACCTTTGCCGATCTTGAGGGCGCGGTAGTCTTTGAAGGCGCCGTCAACAAGGGCGATACTGACATGGCATCCATATTGACCGAGATCGCCGTGCATCAGCCTGACGTCATCTATGTGCCGCTGTTCGAGCCCGAGTCCAACTTTTTCGCGGCGCAAATGCAGCATATCATCGGCCTGGAGGACACCATCATAATCGGCGGCGCAGCCAGCTTTTCATCCGGCTTCCCCGAGAACACTGGACAAGCCGCCGTGGGCATTTATGTTTCCGGACCGCTCGTCAGCGGCGAGGCTTATGATAAGGTCCTGGCCCAATGGAATGAGGAGTACGGCAGCGACCCGCCCAGCGGCTATCACGCCCATGCCTATGACGCGACCAACGTTCTGCTCGACGCCTTGGAATCAGTGGCGCTTTTCCAGGATGACGGCAGTATCCTATTTGGCAGGCAAGCACTGCGCGACGCGGTTGCCGACACCGAGGATTATCCGGGTTTGACGGGTCGCTTGACCTGCCGTGAAGATTCGCCCTTCGCCGGCGATTGCTCCCCGGGTACGGCCTTGGCGGTATTCGAAATAACCGAAGCCGAGGTGTTCGACGACAATTGGCCGCCGCCCGTGGCCTGGAATTTCGCCGTCGATACCTTTGAATAGCGGAGTATTCTTCCGGCCTGGCGAGCGATCGGCGCAGCCAATAAACGATGACTAAGGACAACGGTGCAGCCAATGTTCAAATGGAAAACTGACGACTTTTCCTGGGTCGATTTCACGATTGACGTCCTGCGCGTTATCATCGTTCTTGGGGTCGTCATCGGCGCCTGGAACACGCTATCGTCGGGACGGATCAGCTTTGCGCAGTGGGTGAATCTGTTTGCCGCCGGGCTGTCTCAAGGCAGCATCTACGCCTTGATCGCGCTTGGCTATACCCTCGTTTACGGCATCTTGCTCATGATCAATTTCGCCCATGGCGAAGTCTTTATGGCCGGGGCCTTCTCCACCGTTTTCCTCGCCGAAGCCCTTAACCGCACCGGCTTCCTCAATGCGCAGCCGCTTCTGGCGATTCTGCTGATGATCGCTTTCGCCGGCCTGGTGTCGATGAGCGTGGCGATATTATTGGAGCGCATTGCTTATCGTCCGCTGCGGGGCAGCCCGCGCCTGGTTCCGCTGATCACCGCCATCGGCGCCGCCTTCTTCTTGCAATACACCTTCCGCGGCTTGTATGGCTCCGGCTTCAAAGCCTACCCGGGCGTCCATGCGCTGCAAGGCGCAATCGAGATCGGCGGCATCAGCATCCCGGTAGTGCAGGTATTCGTATTCTGCGCCGCGCTTTTCCTGATGCTATGTCTCTATTGGCTGGTTGAGCGAACGCGCATCGGCAAGGCAATGCGCGCCGTCTCCGAAAATAAAGAAGTCGCGCGCCTGATGGGCATCGACATCGACTGGGTGATCATGTTCACCTTTGGCGTCGGCGGCTTCCTGGCGGGTTCAGCCGGCGTGATCAACGGCTTGTTTCGTCCGCAGGGCGTCAACTTTTATATGGGCTTCATCCCCGGCATCAAAGCCTTCACCGCTGCGGTTTTAGGCGGCATCGGCAATATACCCGGCGCCATGCTCGGCGGCTTGTTTCTGGGCGTCATTGAAGCGATTGGACCCAATCTCGTGCTGGCCGGCTTGGGCATTCCCGGCGCCAACCAACTGAAAGACGTCATCGCCTTCACCATGTTGGTGCTGGTGCTGATATTCCGCCCGCAAGGCATCCTCGGCGAACGCCTGTCTGAGACCAAGGCGTAGGAGGAAGTCATGAATATGCTGAGATCTCAAAGAGCGCGAACCGTCCTGACGCTGGGCTTGTTGTCGGGCGCTTTCATTCTTTTCATCGGCGCCGTCGGCATGATCGCCGCCTTCCAAGAACGGGAAGTCGTTGACGATGTTTTCAGCCTGGGCCAGCTCTTGCTTGTCTTGGCGCCCTTTGCGACGGGATACATCGCATCCGATCGCTTGCGTGAAAGCGAGGCCGAGGCTCAAGTGATGATCATCGGCGGCGTCGCAGTCGGTCTGCTGACGGCATTGCCCACGGTGATTTTGCTGCTTTTCAACTCAGCGGAGTACCGCTTCCTGCTGGACTTGACGCTAAAGCTTGTTCCTTTTGTAGTAGCGACAATATACGCCGTGAGGCTGCACAGAATCGGCAGCGACCAGCGGCTGATCATCGGCAGTTGGCTGGCGATCGTCGTCTTGGTCGGCATAGTGACATTTTCCTTCGCGCTGATATTCGAGATTAAGGGCGATCTGCGAACCGTCTTGCCGAACATTAGTCGCGATTGGGTGGACGTTGTCACCTTCGACCACCGCAATGAGCTTATGACGGGCATCTTCACCCTGCTGCTGGTTTCGGCTGGCGCCGGCGCGGCCGGCTCGATCATGGTTCTGGCTCCGCCAATTCCGCGCAAAGCCTTGCTCTATGGGCTGGGCGTCACGCTGATAGTTGGCGCCTTTGGCGAAACCGTCCGCCTCATTCTCCAGGAAAATGTCGACCGCGATACCTTGAAACTGATATTCAGGCGCGATACCTTGCGCCAGAATCCCGCGCTGCTGCTCTTCATCGTCAGCACTATCTCCGGCTTCCTCTGGGCGAAGTTCGGGCAACAAGCGCGCCTCGGATTCTCTAACCTGGAGCCGTCTCGACGGCGCGCGGTGAACGGCGTGGGCATGCTGGTCTTCGCCGGCATAATGCTGATGCTGCCCTGGTTGATCGGGCGCACGCTCAGCGATGTGGCCGTTACCATCGGCATCTTTGTCCTGATGGGGCTGGGCTTGAATATCGCTATTGGCCTGGCGGGCTTGCTGGACCTGGGCTATGTCACCAACTATGCCGTCGGCGCCTATATTTTGGCGGTCCTGACCTCGATCGGTCCCCTGGGCAGACTGGACGGCGTATTCACCTTCTGGATGGTGATCCCGGTCGCCTTGCTGGCAGCCATGTGCGCCGGCTTTGTTTTTGCTGTGCCCGTGCTGCGAATGCGCGGCGACTATCTGGCGATCGCCACACTCGGTTTCGGCGAGATTATCGGCAAGCTGGCCATTTCGGACTGGCTCAAGCCGCTGATCGGTGGCGCGCAGGGTGTGCAGGCTATCCCAAAACCAATCTTTCTCGGTATCGAGCTTAAGAACCCCGAAGAGCTTTATTACATCGTGCTGGTCGCAAGTCTGGTCACGCTTTTCGTATCGATCCGGCTGAACAACTCGCGCACCGGCCGGCAATGGATGGCCATCCGCGAGGACGAAGACGTGGCCACCGCTATGGGCATCGACACGTCGCGCGCCAAACTCCTGGCATTCACCCTGAGCGCGGCAACCGGCGGAGTGGCCGGCGCGATCTTTGCCGCCAAGGTGGGCACCGTCTTCCCCAACAGCTTTACCGTCTTTATCTCGATAAATGTATTGAGCTTGATCATCGTCGGCGGTATCGCCAGCAATCCCGGCATCGTCGTGGGCGCTGTCGTGCTGATAGGCTTGCCCGAACTGCTGCGCGAGTTCTCGGACTTCCGTTTCTTGATGTATGGCGCGCTCTTGGTCATCATGATGATCAAACGACCGCAGGGCTTTGTCCCGTCCAAGCTTGTCTCACACGAGATCAGAACCGGCGTCAAAGCAAAAATGGCGGCTGCGGACTAAAGCGAAGGAACGCACTGACTTATGGCGAATGGCAAGCGCAAGGGCCAGGCCCGAATCCTCGAAGCCAACGGCATGACCAAGCGCTTCAGCGGTTTGGTCGCTGTTGACAACCTCGATTTCTACATACCGGAAGGCGCGATCGCCAGCATCATTGGTCCCAACGGCGCCGGCAAGACCACCTTCTTCAACTGCATCACCGGCTTCTACCAGATCGATGAAGGCGAGCTCCTCTTCGACGGCGCGCGCATCGACGGCAAGACGCCGGACCAAATCACGCGCTCGGGCATCTCCCGCACTTTTCAGAATATCCGACTCTTCAATAATATGTCGGCCATAGAGAACATCATGGTCGGGCAAGAGCCGCATCTGCGCTCCAGCTGGATCGGCGCGATTTTGGGCTTGCCATCCACCCGGCGTGAAGATGAACTCACGGAGGATCGGGCGCGGGAATTGCTGCGCTTCGTCGGCCTGGAAGGCAAAGGCGACATGCTTTCCAAGAACTTGTCCTATGGCGATCAGCGGCGCCTGGAGATCGGACGCGCCTTGGCCAGCAAACCCAAGTTGATCTTGCTCGACGAGCCGACCGCGGGCATGAATCCGCGCGAAACGATCGAAACCACCGATTTCATCCGCCGCCTGCGCGACGAGGTTGGCATCACGGTGGTGCTGATCGAACACGATATGCGCGTGGTCATGGACATCTCCGAGCACATAACCGTGTTGGATTACGGACGCAAAATCGCCGAGGGTCTGCCGGCCGACATACAGACCAATCCCGATGTCATCGAGGCTTATCTGGGGCGGGGCGCGGCCGAGGCAACCAGCGCGTAGATTATCGAATAACCAATACGGGCAGCTGCTATGGCGCTTCTGGAAGTCAACGACATTCATACCTACTACGGCAATATCCACGCGCTTAAGGGTGTATCTTTCGAGGTCGATTCCGGCGAGATCATCGCCTTGATCGGCGCGAACGGCGCCGGGAAGACGACCACGCTGCGCACGATTTCCGGTTTGATGGACCCGCGTGAAGGCAGTGTCTTCTACGATGGCGAAGACATCTCGTTGTCTCGCGCGGACACGCTGGTATCCAAGGGAATATCCATGGTGCCGGAAGGGCGCGGCGTATTCGCCAAGCTCACCGTCGAAGAGAATCTCGATATGGGCGCCTATACACGGCGGGATGGCGGCATCAAAGATGACCTTGAAAGCTCATACGAGCTATTCCCGCGGCTGGGGGAGCGCAAGAAACAAGTGGCCGGCACGCTCAGCGGCGGCGAGCAGCAGATGCTGGCGATTGCGCGCGCCCTGATGGCCAAACCACGCCTGCTGCTGCTGGACGAGCCGTCGATGGGTCTGGCGCCGGTGCTGGTCGATGGCGTTTTTGATACCGTAGAGCGCATCGCCAGTGAAGGCGTCACCATCTTGCTTGTTGAGCAGAACGCGCATATGGCGCTGCAGATTGCTGACCGCGGTTATGTGCTGCAAAGCGGAGAAGTCGCCATCGCTGATACGGCCGCCAACCTGCGCCAAAACGAAACCGTACAGCGAACCTACCTCGGCATCGACTGACGCCATGCCATCGATTCCGAGCGGCGGATCGCATAACCCATTGGACTTGCCCAAATCGTATGTGTCCGGCCTCGCGCGGGGGGCGACCGGCGATGAGAACTTTGAGGTTCAAGTCTGGCAATGCGAGCCGGTTCAGGGCGGCTTCGGCAGCGCGGTCGGCGGCACAGCCCTTTACCGCCTGCGAGTAAGATCTTGCGCCGACCGGCGATGCAGCCTGATTCTGAAAGTCCTCTATGCCCGGCCAGATGAGAGCGAAGCTTCGCCCTACTACTGGAAGCGCGAATTCGAGCTCTACCGCTCGGACATACTGGCCGACATGCCGCGCGATTCCTTCGTTGCGCCGCGAATGTACGCCCTGGAAGCGCATGATGATGCCTGCTGGATCTGGATGGAAGACATTGAGGATGACAAGGGCGAGTGGGCGCTGGAAGACTTCGCGGATGTCGCCGAGCGCGTGGGCCGATTCAACGGCGCCTGGCTGGCGAATGCTCCGCTGCCTACGGGGCCGTGGCTCTCTCGGGGCTGGCATGCCGCCATCGTACCGGCCCTGGCAGATTGCTTCAATCAACTGAATCGGCTGCTGGAGCATCCGCTGGCCCGTCTGACGCTGCCGCTGGAAGCCAAGGCCGAGATTGATTCCATCTGGCGCGACCGCCGTATCTTCATGGAGGCACTGCGCGGCCTGCCGCAGACATTCTGTCACTATGACGCTTTCCGCCGCAATGTGCTGTTCCGCGGCGACGATGCTGTCCTGCTGGACTGGGCGCTGGCCGGGGTCGGCGCCATCGGCGAAGATCTGGTGTCGCTGGTGGCGGTCAGTTTGTACTACGAAGGTTATACGCAGGAATACGCCGCACAACTCGACGACGTGGTATTCGCGAGCTATATCAAGGGGCTGCGACAGACGGGCTGGGCTGGCGACCAGCGGCTGGCGCGCATCGGCTACACCTGCGGCATGACTCTGCGTGGCTTGGCCGGCGTCAAACAAGACATCGACCAACTGACGCATGACGCAGCTGCGGTCGACTTACCGCAAGTGCACCGCGTGAGCGACCTTGAGCAGATCGCCCGCTTCTTCGCCGACATACGCCGCTTTCGACTGCTGAAGATGGCGCGCGAAGCCAGGTCGCTGCTTACGAATTAGCCGCCTCGCTTTGCGCGCGATAAAGCGACAGCAGCACGCCGAGCGCGATCAAGATGCCGCCGAGCCACAATGTTTCGGTCATGCGCTGGCCCAGAAACACCGCCGCCAGTAGCGCGCCGGCCAGCGGCTGAGCGAAGAAAAACAGCGAGGCTATCGTGGCGGGAACCAGACTGAAGGCGCGGTTCCAGAGCAGCAGCGCCAATGCGGTTGATACGATGCCCAGATAGAGTATGCCCAAGACGATCTCCACGCTCATGGCGCCGATCGGCCGCTGACTGAGCTCAAGAATGCTGGCGGGAATCGACACCAGCAGCCCGCCGAGCAGCGCGACAATAGTAACCATCAAAGCAGGCGTTGCCTGGCGCAGTGTGACCCGCCGCACCAGCACCGAGTATAGCCCCCAGGTGACGGCAGCGACCGCCAGGAAGGCATCGCCGGTGAAAGTATCGGAGGCGAAATCAGCCGAAGCGGGATTCAGAATAATCAGCAGGCCGGCCGAAGCCAAAACAATGGCGGCCAGGCGCTGCAAGGTCATACGCTCGCGCAGCAGCAAGACGGCGAAGAGTACGACAAAAGCCGGCGAAGCGCTGGTGACCAGAGCGCCGTTGACCGCCGTGGACAGGTCCGTACCCAGGAATTGGGCGCCCAGACTGATGCCCAGACCGACGACGCCGACCGCCAGCAGGCTCCGCAAGCTGCGCCGGCCCGGCAGCGATTGCCCTCGCCTCAGGCTCAGCGGCAGCAAAACCGCCAGCCCGAGCGCGATGCGCAAGGTCAAGAGTGTAAAGGGCGGCACGATCAGCAAGACAAGGTCCGAAACCACGTACATGCTGCCCCAGATACTCGCGGCGGTGATGCCATAAAGCGCGCCGCGCCACATGCCCGAACTATCCATAAACGCGCATCTCAATCACGTCGCCGCCAGCCGCAAATCGGCACGCGCTCCAGGGCCGTGGCCCGGCGCCAGATTTGCGCCCATATCGCATAACACACATGCCGCCCAAGAGTATAATCGATAGGTAGAAAGTGAAGTATACGCGCGCCAAAGGGTTCCGTCATTAACGCGAGCTTGATTTACCTTTCATACCACAACATCGATATCGATTACGCTTTTCGGCTTTCAACCTTGCTGATTCGCTGTTACCGCAACATTTGGCTGGACCGCTTCGAGATTCTTCCCACCGCGAACTGGCCGGAGGAGACGCGCGCCGCGCGCGATCGGGCGACCAGCGTAATCGCCGTTGTTTCAGACGACTATCTGCAGTCGGCGGCTTGTCGCGCGGAATTCGAACATTTTCACGATCGAGGCATCGCCGTCACCGCCGTCATCGCGCGCGATTTCTCCACCGATCGCATCAGCGGATTCACCTTCAACGACTGGGTCGACTTTCGGCGCTGGTTTGACGAACCTGATGACCGCAGCGTGGAGAACTTGCTCAGCCAATTCCCGCAGTCGGAATCGGCGCCGCCGGCGGGCGAACGGCTGGACTACTTGCGGGGCTTCATTCACCAGACGGAGCTCGCCTTCGCCAAGATGCCTACATCGTGGGCGGCGCTGCGCAATGGCGACGCGGCCAATGCGGACGATATTCGCCCGCGCATGGTCCACACGGACTTGCTGCAAGGTTGGGAATTTGTCAGCGCGAAATCGGGCAATGAGCTGCCGCTGGAGAATCTGCTGACCTGGTCGCAGAATGAAGCGCAGTTCATGCTGCTGGGCGAGCGCGGTTGCGGCAAGACCACTTTCGCCCGGCTGCTCGCGCTGGAACAAGCTCACGCTGCCCTGCGCGACGACGGGGCGGCCCTGCCCATCTGGCTTGATCTCTCGCTCTGGCAGGACAACTGCCCTTCAGTCGACGCCTTCATTGAATCGCAGTGGCCCTTGCTGTCATACTGGCAGCACTGGCTTGAAGGACATCAAGCTTTTTTCGTTCTGGATAACTGGAATGACTTCCAAAAGACCTGCCCCGGCATGGCTGCCGACTTCTGCGACTGGATTGACGCCAGCCCGGACCAGCGCTTCGCTCTGCTCGCCGATGGGCCCAGCAGCAGCGACCCAGCTCTGCCCTCGGCGCGCTTCACGCCCTTGAATCCGCAGCTGGCGCAGAAATTCGCGGCCGCTTTTCTGACCCTCGATCAGCAGAGCGGATTCCGGCAGATTTTGCGGCAAAAAGAGGCGCTGATTCAAGACAGCCAACTGGCTTATCTGTCGCTCGGCGTGGAGTTGGCTTCAGCCGACCGGGCGCTCGCTTTCAACGCCTGGCATAGCAATCCAATCGGCGCGGCAGTTCGGCTGCGCAGCCAGCAGATTCCGCCGCGGGCGATTGCGCTGACCGCAGAGATGACCTTGTCTTCGCTGCGGGCGCTGGCTTGGTCGATGATGTTGCAGGGCAACCACCGCACAATTGCGCGGGCCGATGCGGAACAGCAGACCTCGGACAGCCAGGTTATTGAGTACGCGCTGGAGCTCGGTCTGATGATCGAGTCCGGGGGGCGGATTCGCTTTGAATCTGAAGCTATTCAATACTACCTCGCCGCTGAAAACCTCAAGAAAGACGGCTTAATCAAGTATTTGACTCGGCCGGAATTCGACCCGGAACAAGGCCGAGCGCCGCGCAAGTGGGATCAACTGGCGCTGGTCGTGGTGGACTCGCTGAGTGACGAGCAGCGCATACGCGTGGTCCACCAGATTGCCGACACAGACCCATTTCTGGCGGCGATGTGTACGCGGCTCCACCCGGACGACTACGCCAGTTGCCAAGAGATGCTGGTCAAGAAGCTGGTTCAATTGTGCGCGCAAAACCCCGCCGCTCAAGGCGCGTTTCGCGAGACCGTGGCGGGCTTGCCCGATCCGCTGCAAACGGCCGAATTACTGATCGCCCAGGTGGGTCAGCAGAGCAATCCCGTTCAGCTGTGGCTCTGGCGCGAAATCTGCGCTCTGCCGCTGGACTTGCCGGTTGCTTTCGTAGAGATTTTGTCGGGCTTTGAGCGCGACGAATCGACCACGTTGGCGGAAGAGCTGGCCGAATACAGCCTGCCGCACACACTCGCATACCTCTTGCGGCTGACGCAGAACGACGACAAACAGCTGCGCCGCAATGCGCTCTGGGCCTTGGGCGAATTGAAGTATCTGCCCGTGGCCATTCTGCTGCTGGATTATCTGGAGCGGGCCGAACGGGACGATCTAGGCGAAGTCTTGTCGGCGTTGATGAACTTCGCCTACTCCGAAATCTTGGTGCGGGTGCTGCGCTGGTCGCAAGGCAATGCCTGGCATCGCGATACGGTGATCGCGGCTCTAGCGCGGCGAAAACGGGGCGTGACCAGTCGGCTGCTGGCCTTTGCCGACTCGCGCCGCTTGACCTTGAGCGCCGATTTCTATGACTTGGTCGCCAATACTGACGAGCGGGATATCGCCATTGGCCTGGCGCAAATCATCGGCGAACAGGTCGACTTGTCGGAGTCGGTTGAGACCGCCTTACTGTCCGCCAGAGATGCCGACGCTTTACGCGGGCGCATCGCCGGCGCCATCACACACCTGCCAAACCGCGAAGGCTTCCAGCAGTTGGCGCAAGACATCGAGCAAGTGCTGCAAGATCCGCCGGAACCGACCGTGATCGCCGGCAGCAGCCTCGATGCGCTGCTCTATGGGCCGACAGTCTTCGACGAGATCTCGGCGCTGTCGGCGCAGGCTGGCGGCGCCATTCCACCAGACTTGCTCCAGCAATTGAGACATGGAGACTGGCAGCGGAGACATCGTGGCGTCAGCGGTTTGTCGGGAGTCGCGGCGGCTGATGCGCTCCCGCATCTCTTGCAGGCCACGGCAGACGAAGACAATCGCGTACAATTGGCGGCCTACGAAGTGCTGGCGAGATTCGACGACGAAACAGCTCAGAAGGCGCTTGTCGCAGCCTTGTCAGATGCAGATATCGAGATCGTTGAATCGGTGACCAATTTGCTGCAGGGGACCTCCCTGGCGGATTACGACCCGCTGATCGAGCTGCTGGACAGCGGCAATCCGACTGTGGTCGCCGCGTCCATTGCGATTCTCGCCGGCGCCGGGCAGCGACATGCTGCCGAAGCGATTGAGCAACTGCGCGACGACCCGCGACAGCCGGCGCAAGGCGCCCCGACCATCGGGCAACGCGCGCGCGCGGCCGTCCAACAATTGGCGGCGACAGGCGCAGAATCGCTCGACGGTCCTGCTGTGCCGTACAACGGCAGCCAAGCGACATTCAGCGACGCGGAAAAGATCAGGCGTACGCTGGATGTGCTGCGCGATGACGATTGGGGCCGGACGCAAAAAGCGGCCAAGTTCTTGCGCAAATTCGCCCGCCACATGCGCGGTCGCGACAATTCCGAAATACGCAGCCTGCTCTGCGCTGCCCTGGACGACAGCAACTGGAGTGTGCGTTGGGCGGCGGCCGAGGCCTTGGCCATGCTGCATGATCGAGCGGCAGTCCCCCAGCTGCAAGCTTGCCTTAACGACCCGAGCTGGATCGTACAGGTGGCGAGCATCCGCGCGCTGGTCGAGCTGGCGGCGCTGGATGCCGCGCCACACATGCTGCCGCACTTAAATAGCAGCCAAAAGCCTGTGCGCGAAGCCGCGGCGGAAGCTCTGGGCGAGCTGAAATACCGCGACGCTATCCAGCCCTTGGGCGACGTCTTAAAGCGCGAGCGCGATGAATTTGTGCGATTGGCGGCGCTAACAGCCATCTACCGCATCAGCCCGGCCGAGGCGCGCCCCTGGCTGGAATACGCCCTCAGCGACAGCTACATGCATATCCGTGTTTTCGCTATGGAGCGGCTGTCGCCCGCTTTGAACGAGAGCGATCTGCCGGTTCTGCGTCAGTTGCTGATGGACGACGAGCAGCCCTCATGGGAAGGCGAATCCGTCCGCGACATGGCCCTGCAAGTATTGCGGCGGATCAACGGCGAGGAAAGCCGCGCGCTGCTTGACTCGCTGGGCGCCACCGAAAATCGGACCAGCGCATGAAGATCTTCGTAAGTTACGCGCGGGCGGATAAACCCTACTGCATTCGCATCATCGAAACCTTGCACGCCCACGATGTCTGGTACGACCAGCGCCTCTACGCCGGCCAAGACTGGTGGAAGGAAATCCTCAGGCGGCTGGATTGGTGCGAGGTCTTCCTTTACTTGCTCTCGCCGGATTCGGTGACTTCGCAATATTGCCGGCGCGAGCTGGAACTGGCGCTGCGGCTGAAGCGCGACATCATCCCGGTGCTGATCACCAGAGACACCGTGCTGCCGGAAAATATGCGCGATTGGCAGTATGTCGATTTGAGTGACAATTTGACGGTCGAAAATGTGTCACAGCTCTTGAACGCCATCTTGATGGTGGAGCGCCAGAAAGCGGCTGAACCAGCGCCGGGGGCGGAAGTTGAGATCTCCGAAAGCCGAGCGGATTCGTCAGCCAACCCGGCGGAAACCATAAGCAATGCCGTTGGCGCGCTGGAAAAGGGCGATTACCGGCGTGCCGCGCGTTTGCTGCGGCGAGCCAAGGCCAGCGGCTACCAGTCGCGTTTCGTCAAGATCGACAAGCTGCTGCAAGTGGCGGAATCCGCGCTCAAGGAGCGTAAACAGACGCGGGAAGTCGAACGCGAGTATCAGCATATCGTGGCCCTATTCGCCTTTGAGAGCACACGCCAACTGGCTTGCGAGACGCTGGAAGAATTCCGGCGCGAATTCGGCGACTACGATCCGCGCGGATTGCGCAAGTTGTGCAAACCCGCCGCGGCTGAGGGCAATGCGAACAGCCGACCTCGTAACGCGAACAAGTTTCAGCCTACACCGAGCCCGCGGCGCGTCGCTACGTCCCCGCCGCCCTCAAGCAAAAGGCCAGTCGCGCGCGCGAGCAGTCAGGCGGTACCGGATCCGCCAGCCGGACGCGGCGCCCCCGCACCTTCTCTCAAGGCCACAGCCCAGGCGGAAACGCCGAGGCGCCTGCCAGACGCTGACGCGCCGCTCACGGTAAAGGAAGTTTTGCCTATGCTACAATGGTGTGACATCCCGCACGGGACGGTCACGGTCTCCAGTATCGTAGGCGCGGATGAAGACTTCGGCGAGATGACGGTGCAGGTGGACAATTTCGTCATGAGCAAGTATCCGGTGACCAACGCGCAATTCGCCATCTTCGCGCGAGCGGAAGACGGCTACAAGAATTCGCGCTGGTGGACCTATTCGGAGCATGCGCAACGCTGGTTCAAGCTGGGCAAAGGCGTGGCCGAAGCGCGCTTCAGCGGCGAAAAGCACCCGCGCGAGAACGTCAACTGGTACGAAGCCATGGCCTTCGCCAATTGGCTCGGCAGTTTGCTCAAGATGAAAGTGGCCCTGCCCACAGTGGCGCAATGGCAGCGCGCCGCCCAAGGCGATGACGACCGCTATTTCCCCTGGGGCGATGAGTATGACGAGGAACACTGCAACACGCTGGAAACCGGCTTGAAGATGACGACGCCGGTCAACCGCTATCATCAGGGGGTCAGCCCCTATGGCGTATACGATATGGCTGGCAATATATGGGAGTGGACGATGAACACCGCAGCCGCGGCTGACGAGGGCCGGGATCGTCGGCGGGCGGTCGCCGGCGGCAGTTACGTCAGCCCCTGCGATCGCGCGCAGACTTCATTCCGCTATTATTTGGATCCGCGTGTGCGTTATTCATCAATTGGCATTCGACTCGTCGGCTTGACGTAGACGTAAAATCGCGACAGCCTAACAAGTCTGAACCGGGAAAACGAAGGGAAAGTAGAGATGGAATCAAGCGAACGCAGCCTGGACAAGTCAAGACCTTTTCGACCTGATATCAACATCGACATCGACAGTCTTTCAGTGACGGGCCACCTCGTCTTCGCGGGCCGCGACGGACAGGTCAAAGTGCAGACGGGCGGCGACGTGGCGCAGCATACCAACCAGACCGTCACCGTCGGCGGCGTGGAAACGACGCCGCAGGAACTCGATATGATGCTGCAGTGCATACGCAATGTCGAGCAGACGATTAATAAAGAACAGCAGCTGCAGCCGGAATCGCGCGAGGCGGCCATGCATGATCTGCAAACGGTTGAAGCGCAACTGACCACCAGCAAACGGCCGAATCCCACTGCTGCGCTTCTCACCAGCGCTAACGGCGGCCGCATTGACCCTCTTTGACCAGCCGCTTGTGGGCGCGATACTCGCCAGCGCCGGTGAGGTGGCCATCAATTTCACCGAAGCCATCGCGCGGCACCGGCCCGGCAAGAAGATCTAGGGACTGCGCGCCTGCTTGCGGTCGCCCTTGCCTTCCGGCCTGGCTCGGCCGACGGCCGATATCGCCTGCCGCCTTCCCGGGCTACGAGCGGCTAGCGACTAGATGACCTCCTTCGAAACTGAGATGAACCAATGAATCAGCAGCTGCCCAAGCAAAGCCAGAACGCCATCGTAAACGCGAGAGCGGCGGCGCCTGCGCAACTCATGATCGCCTCGCCGACTGCCTGGCGCGAATTTGTGCAAGCCAATTGGAGCGGGCTCAAGCGGCAGGCCGACCAATCCACGCTGGCGTCGCCTTATCAGAAGCTGGTGATGATGGTCTTCACGCCCGTCATGCCCAACCCGACCACCAAGCTGACCTTGCTGCGGCGCTTATTGAAGAAGTATCGCTATTGCGGGCCGCTCAGCAAGCGCTTGACCGAAATCTACCGCGACCGCAATTACGCGCGCACGGCTGAAGAACTGGCGCGCGATGAGCTGCTGCCCGAGAAGCTGGACCGCGACGAAGTCATCGGGCTGGATTGGCTGATTGTGGCCACGGGCGGATTGGACGGTTCGGCCAGCCAGGGCGCGCAAGCGATACAGTTTTCGCGCAATCTGCTGGAAACCATGCGCGGATACCGCGATTACCCATCGGCCGTGCGTGTGCAGGCGGGCACGATCACCGCGGGCGGCCATGTCATCTTCGCCGGCCAGGACGTAAATATCGTGGCCGAGCATTACCACGGCAACAAGTCAGCGCTGAAAGCCTATCTGGCGGCCGTGCGCACCGAATGGGACATCCCGACCACAACCATCCACCCGGCTTCGCAGCATCATACCTCGGCGGCGCTGCATCAGCTGTATACGCCGGTCGACATCTGGACCGACCAGCGGCAATTTCACAATGTGGGCGTCGAGGAGTTAAACGCCCGCCGTTACCAGGCCATCGAGAAGGACATGGGTTATGTGCGCGAATCCGTTTTCGAGGTCATCGCGGCCCATCCGCTGATTGTGATCACCGGCGCCGCGGGCACCGGCAAGAGCTCGCTCTGCCGCTTCATCGTCACAGCGCTGGCCTACGCTTGCGATCCGCGCGCGGAGCGTCAGAGCAAGGTCAAAGGGCTGGAGATGCTGGGGCCCTCCTGGATCCACGGGCCGATTCTGCCGATCTACGTCAGCCTGCGCGACTTTGCCAATACGCCGGAATTGTTCCCGAAATCGCTGGGCGATAGCTCGGCGAGTCATCTGCTGAATTACGTCAAGGGGGCCACCGGCAATCTGGCGCCGCATTTGGAAGCCTATCTTACGCAAACGGACGTTCCCACCCATGGCAGCCTGCTCGTGCTCGATGGCCTCGACGAAGTCTATGAAGAGAGCGACCGCATCATCTTGCAGCGGATCATCGAAAATTGGGCCGATCGCTTTCCCAATTGCCGAATCATCGTGACCAGCCGCACCTACGCTTACCGTCACGACTCGCGCTGGCGGCTATCAGAGCGCTTCGCCTCGGCCGAATTGGCGCCCTTTACCTGGCAACAGGTCGCGACCTACATTGAGCGCTGGTACGCCAATGTCGCCGAAAATCGCCCCGGCGTATTGGGCGGGCGAGCCATGGCGGCCAAGCAAGCATCGCTCATGGCCAGCGACCTCAACAAAACCATACGCGAGACGCGCGCGCTTTGGCCTCTGGCCCGGCAGCCGCTGATGCTGGCGCTGCTGACCATGATTCACGAAGATTACAAGCAGCTGCCCGATAAACGCGCCGAGCTTTATGAGCACACAGTCGAGCTGCTCGACCGCTGGAATATCCCCTCGCCCGCCGACAAGCTGCACGAGAAGCTGGCCAACATCAACCTGGACAGAATGCGCGCCGCGCTCAAGCTGATCGCCTTCGAATTACACTCCGAGCAGCGCAGCTATCAGCGCTATCCGACTATCATCCAGCGCGCGCGTCTGCTGGACAAACTGATCGAGCAACAGTCCATGGGCGGCGGCTTGGGCGCGGGCATCGAAGATGTGCTGGAGTACCTGGCCACGCGCAATGGCATCCTGGTGTCGGACGCGCCTAATCTATACCGCTTTCCTCACTTGACCATCCAGGAGTACCTGGCCGCCTGCGCCCTGCTGGAATTCTACGATGAATGCCGCATGCCGGCCGAATTGCGACCGCAGAGCGCCGAGGGCTGGGTGTTCCCGCAGAATATCGTCGCGCTGCTCTGCCACGACTATGCGCGCTGGCGCAACGTCGTGCTTTTCGCCGGCGCCATCATCGCGGCGGGCAAGTGGCAGGATATGCGCTGGCAGCTGATTGACGAACTGCTGCCGACTCAGCTGAACCGAGACTTGCCGGAGCAGGAGTTGCATTGCATCAGCGTGGCAGCTGAGATCTGGGGCGAAAGCTGGCTAAAGTCGCGCACGCGCAGTCAATTCGTCATCGAATCGCACCTGGTACAATGTCTGCGGCATATCCACGGCGACGAACGGATTGACGCGCCGGAACGCGCCAACAATTACACCATGCTCTCGCGACTGGCGAAATCGCAGCCGGCGCGCGCCTAAACGCCTCAGCCGGAGCACTGGTACGCGGCTATTCCAAAGCGATTGCCGCGGACTAAGGGACCGCAACCAAGCACGGAGGAAGCATTCTGTGACAGCGATACGACTTATAATATTCGTCCTACTCCTACTCTTTATCGGCCTCGCCTCGGCGCAAGACGCGGAGATTGTAATTTCGCGCGACGCCGCGCCTTCGTCAGCCAATGTCAAGCTGACGCTCATCGCCAGCGGATTCAATCGCCCGCTTTACCTGACCCACGCGGGCGATGGCTCGAATAGACTCTTTCTGGTGGAACAGAGCGGCAAAGTCTGGATATTCAAAGACGGCGAAATGCTGTCGCAGCCCTTCCTTGACCTGTCGGCGATCATTTCCCGCTCAGCGCTCGGCAGCGGCTTTACCGAGCAGGGACTGCTGGGCTTGGCATTTCATCCGCAATACGCAATAAACGGCATATTCTACGTCAACTACACCGACAGAAACGGCAGCACGGTCGTAGCGCGTTATCAAGTTTCGCAAAGCAATCCCGACCTGGCGGCCGGCGGCAGCGGCGAGATCATTTTCCACTTGGCCCAGCCCTACGCCAACCACAACGGCGGGCATATCGAATTTGGACCCGATGGCTATCTCTATATCGCACTGGGCGACGGGGGTTCAGCCAATGATCCCCTCGGCGCCGGGCAGAATCGCGCGCTGCTCCTTGGGTCGATCGTGCGCATTGATGTCGACAGCGATCCGCGCTACGCCATCCCCGAAGACAATCCTTTCGTCGGCGTCGCCAACGCGCATGACGCCATTTGGGCTTATGGCTTGCGCAACGTCTGGCGCTTCAGCTTCGACCGCGCGACCGGCGATATGTACATGGCCGATGTCGGGCAAAATCGCTGGGAGGAGATCAACTTCCAGCCGGCGGACAGCGCTGGCGGGGAGAATTACGGCTGGAACGTCTGGGAGGGCAATCACATTTTCGCCGGCGGCAGCGCGCCCAATCATGTGCCCCCGATCTTCGAATACGGTCGCGATATGGGCTGCTCAGTGACCGGCGGCAATGTCTACCGCGGCCAAGCCGTTCCCGATCTGCAGGCGGTCTACCTCTTCGGCGACTTCTGCACTGGCTGGATCTGGACGACCTGGCGCGATCATGATCTGCAGTGGCGCGCCAGCACATTTATGAACACGACTTTTGAAATCAGCAGCTTCGGCGAGGACGAGGCGGGCGAACTGTATCTGATCGACTATGCCGGCGCGCTATACCGCTTCGACGCCGCCGAGGCTTAAGCCCCTGCCTGCGCAGCGTCGGTATTGGTGATGCCGGCGCGCGTTCGTTTGTATTGGGCGATCAAGGTCTTGATCTGCAATTCGATCGGGTGGTAGCGCTTCATCACCTGCTTGCCTTCGGTCTGCAGTTGGCGCATGCGCGTTTCTACCTGCCGCAATTTCGATTCCAACTTGCCATCGTAATTCTTCCAGTCGATATACGCCAGCGGCGCCAGCAAGATGAAGAAAGCTCCGAGTCCATATACCACTGAGCCGTAGTCGGTTTCGCCCGTGTACTGAAAGTAGAAGCCCAAAGCGCCGCTTGCCAAGACCAGCATCACGTGCACAATCATACGCCGGGTGAAGGCGCCGCGCTTTTGGCGCCGGTCCAGCTTGGCTTGCAGCTTCTCGCGCTGCTGCCGCAAATCGTCCAGTTCAGCGCGTATGGCGTCGACGCGTTCGCGCAGCGGCTGCCCTTCTTCAATGAAGGTATCCAGCCGGTTCTTCACCAAGCGCGCCGATTCCCATGTGTCCATCATGCGGCTGTAATGGACTTCCAGCGCCTTGATCTGCAGCTCCGTCGGCTGATAGCTTTGCCGATAGACCGCGCCTTGCTGCTTCAACTCACGGATTTGCTGCTCCAGCTTGCGCTGCTTGCGCGCTGTACGCGTGCGGGGATCTTTCCAGTTTGCGATCACGATAGGTATCAACACGGCGCAGGCCACAGCCAGACCAAAGGCTACCAGGCTCAGATTGCGGAATGAATTGAAATAGTGCAGGCCCACTGTGCCGCTCGCGGCGATCAGCACAACCAGCATGCCGATGCGGCGCAGCACAAAGCTGCGTTTCATACGATTGTCGATCTTCTCCTGGCGCTTCTCATAGGTCAGGTTCAGCGCCTCGAGCTCGCCGACGAAATCCGTCAGTTGTTCGCGCGCCGGCTGGCTTTGTTCGCGCAGGGCGTCCAGCCGGCGTTTGAATTGCTGGATGTTCTGCCATTCGTCGTACTGCGCATGCCCCCCGATAAACCACTCGCCGGTCCTGGCATCGCCAAAAATAAAGCGCCCAAAGTCAAAGCTGTAGGGCAAGGGTTTGCCGTTGCTGAGGCTGCGCTCCAGGTCGTTGACTTCATCAACCAATTGCTCATGCAGCAGCAGCAGGAGGTTAAGGGGCGCGGCGCCGCGTTTCTGGGCAGCGGCGGAATCCGCATCTTGCTCGTCAGCCGGATTGTCGCGCTGTAAGGTCAACTCGGTACGCAGGCGGCCCAACTCCTGACGCACTCGGCGAATGCCCGCAGCGCGATCGCGCGTGGTGAGCTGCGGCTGGAACAAGCGCGGTATCCCAATCGCATGCATATCATCCAGATATTCCTGTGGACTTGGCTGTTCGATCATTGGGCGGGCTTTGCGTCGTTCACCGAATTCCAATACAAAACAACCGACAATCAACTTGCGCTGAGTCAAGCTCATTATAGCATAACCGTGTATGACCATAAGATAATCATGGTACGATACGATGTTGCGTGGGCAAGCCCAAAAGGAAATCAAGCATGACGGCTAGAACGCTGTATCCGCTGAAGTTGCAATCCACGTTGCATGTAAAAGTATGGGGCGGGCGCAAACTTGCCACAGAGCTGGACAAGCCATTGCCAACTGAGCAGCCATACGGCGAATCCTGGGAGCTGCACGACACGTGCCTGGTCACGAATGGCGCGCTGCGCGGCGCGAACCTGGGAGAATTAACGCAGCAATTCGGCGCGGACTTAGTCGGCGCGGGCAACGATCCCGCCGATGGCATGCCGCTTTTGGCGAAATTCATCGACGCCGGCGAGTGGCTGTCCATTCAGGTGCATCCGGACGATGCGCAAGCCATGGCGCTGGAAGGCCAACCTCGCGGCAAGACTGAAGCCTGGGTCGTGCTCTACGCTGACCCGGGCGCCCGGCTCGTCATCGGTTTGCAGCCCGGGACAAGCAAAGAGCAGATGACAGTCGCGATTCAAGACGGTCGGCTGGAGGAGCTGCTGGTCTACGCCGACGCGACGCCGGGAGACCTGCTTTATATCCCAGCCAATACGGTACATGCGCTGGGGCCCGGAATCCTCGTTTACGAGATTCAGCAGTCGAGCGACACCACCTATCGTCTTTATGATTGGGGACGCCTGGGCTTGGACGGGCAACCGCGCGAATTGCACATCGACAAAGGCATCCAGGTTGCCAATCTGGAGTCGCTGCCGCAGGTCAGGCAGCCCGGCGGCGACTTGCTGGTTGATGGCAAGTATTTCCGCGCCTGGCGTCATACACTGGACGAAGACGCGCTGGAATTGTCAACGCCGGGCCGTTTCCAGGCCCTGAGCTGCATTGAGGGCGAGCTGCGCATTGAAGCGCCCGGCGCCGCCGGTTCAGATGACGATGCGATTGTGCTGGGCAAAGGCCAAACCGGGCTTATTCCAGCTTGTATCGCCAGTTTCAGCATCAGCGGAAGCGGCACGCTTCTTCGATCCGCTCAGCGCTAAGCAGACCGACGCCGCCGACTACACGTTTTTTACACAGCGCTTACACCCTTCCTACACGATTCAAGGATAATTGAGTCATACCACAGGGGAGGGAATATGGACTTTGCACGATACACCAATAAAGCGCAGCAGGCCGTGCTCAAGGCGCAGGCGATCGCCGCGCAGCGCCATCACACCGCCATCGAACCAGTGCATGTATTTCTCGGCCTGATGCAGCAAGACGAGGGCCTGGCGCCGCGGATCATTCAGAAGATCGGCGCTCATCCTTCAGCGCTGCGCATTGAGCTTGAAGCCGATCTGGGCAAGCTGCCCCGCGCCGCGCAGCCAGCAGCCGGCATTCCAATTGGCCGCGCCAGCCTGGACATCTTCACTCAGGCCGAAGCGGAAGCCAAAAAGATGCGCGACGACTATACCAGCACGGAGCATCTGCTTCTGGCGCTATCGCAAGACAAGATCACCGGCGCCATGCTGGGCCGCAACGGCATCGCCTATGACGACATCCTGGAAGCGCTGCAAGCCATCCGCGGCAGCCAGCGCGTGACCGGACCTTGAATAAATTCGGGCGAGACCTGACGGCCGACGCGCGGCAGGGCCGGCTCGACCCGGTCATCGGGCGCGACGAAGAAATCCGGCGCCTGATTCACGTCATCAGCCGGCGCACCAAGAACAACCCAGTGCTGATCGGCGAGGCCGGCGTCGGCAAGACCGCCATCGCCGAAGGGCTGGCGCAGAGGCTGGTCAACGGCGATGTGCCGGAAGGGCTAAAGGACAAGACGATAATCGCACTGGATCTGGCTGCGCTGGTCGCCGGCAGCAAATTCCGCGGCGAATTCGAGGAGCGCCTGCAAGCGGTGCTCAAGGAAATCGCCGACAGCCAGGGCGAGATAATCCTCTTTATCGACGAGCTGCACAATATCGTCGGCGCCGGCAAAGCCGAGGGCTCGATGGACGCCGGCAACATGCTCAAACCGATGTTAGCGCGCGGCGAATTGCGCATGATCGGCGCGACTACGCTGGACGAATACCGCCAGAACATCGAGAAAGACGCGGCCCTGGAACGCCGCTTCCAGCCCATATTCGTCGACGAGCCCAGCGTCGAAGACACCATCAGCATTCTGCGCGGTTTGAAGGAGCGCTACGAAGTGCATCATGGCGTTCGCATTCAGGACAGCGCCGTGATCGCCGCGGCTACGCTCAGCAACCGATACCTGCCCGATCGTCAGCTGCCCGACAAAGCGATCGACCTCATCGACGAGGCGGCAGCGCACCTGAAAATGGAGATCGACAGCAAGCCGGAATCGCTGGACAAGATCGAGCGGCAGCTAATGCAACTGGAAATTGAGCGCGAGGCGCTGCGCAAAGAAAATGACGAGGCGTCCAAGCGGCGGCTGGAAGACCTGGAGCGGGAATTGGCTGACGCCCAGGAAGCGCTCGACAGCCTGCTGGCTGCCTGGCAGGTCGAGAAAGACGCCATCCAGCGCATGTCCGATATCAAGACGCAAATTGACGAAGCGCGCATACAACTCGAGCAAGCCGAGCGACAAAGCGACCTGGAAACGGCTGCGCGGCTGAGCTATGGCGTGCTGCCGGAGCTTCAGGGCGCGTTGAATGAGAGCGAAGCCAAACTAAACGCAATGCGCCAGGATAGCGCGCTGATGCTGAAGGAAGAAGTAGACGCGGACGAAATCGCCGCCATCGTCAGCCGCTGGACTGGCATCCCCGTGGCGCGCATGTTGGAAGGCGAAATCGAGAAGCTGCTGCACATGGAGCAGCGTCTGCACGAGCGCGTGGTCGGGCAAGACGAAGCAATCGCCGCTATCTCAGCCGCCGTGCGCCGCAGCCGGGCCGGCTTGCAAGACCCCAGTCGTCCAGTCGGGACTTTCCTGTTCCTGGGCCCGACTGGCGTCGGCAAGACCGAGACGGCGCGTTCGCTGGCGCAATTTCTCTTTGACGACGACAATGCCATGGTGCGCATCGATATGAGCGAATACGGCGAAAAACACAGCATCGCCCGCTTGATCGGCGCGCCCCCGGGTTACATCGGCTTTGAAGAAGGCGGCCAACTGACCGAAGCCCTGCGCCGCCGTCCTTACAGCGTCGTACTCTTTGACGAGATCGAAAAGGCGCACCCCGATGTTTTTAACGTCTTCCTGCAAGTCTTTGACGACGGCAGGCTGACCGACGGCCAGGGACGCACGGTCAACTTCAGCAACTGTGTGATCATCATGACGAGCAATGTCGGCAGCGATCTAATCAAACGGGGTGGCCCCAATGCCGATGTCGACGCGCAACGCGGCGCAATCATGAATGAACTCGACCGGCATTTTCGCCCTGAGTTTCTCAACCGGCTGGACGAAGTCATCCTCTTCCACAGTCTGACGCGCGAACACATCATCCGCATCGTCGATCTTCAGCTGGAAAATCTGGAGCTACTGCTGAGCGAGCGGCAAATCACGCTAGAACTGAGCGCCGCCGCCAAGATGCTGCTGGCAGAATCGGGATGGGATCCGATGTATGGAGCGCGTCCGCTCAAGCGCGCCATCCAACGCCAGCTGCAAGACCCGCTGGCGCTGGCGCTGATCGACGGCAGCATCGTCGATGGGGATCATGTGCGCGTAAACGTCAGTGGAGACGGCGAGGAACTAGTAATACAGTCGCAGCAGCTTGAGCCGGTAGCTGTCTAGAACCGGCGCGTTATGGGCAATCGGGGGTGGCGACCTGCTGCCCCGGCTCTAGTCTTCCGGCGGCGGGACCGGCAGGTCGTCTTCGGCGGTGTCTTTCCACTTCTCGCCTACATCCACCAGCATGACCGGGATGCCATCGCGGATGGGGTACTTGTAGCCGCTGTCGTCACAGACCAGCCAACTGTCTTTCACAATGCGCAACTGCCCGGGATCGTCGCCCTTGTCCGTAAAATGAACCGCTACGGGACAGCGAAGGATCTCCATCAATTCGTCAGAAACTACTGCCATTTGACATCCTCAAGGGCAACCGACCATTGCTTCAAAGTATAGCTATGGGTCACTAGAGCGTCAATTCTCAGCCCATCGCCGCTGTTGATTTCGCCGCCTGCCATTATAATCAGAACGCGGAGCAGGCCATTAATCAGCTATTGAGACTGCCGACAATGCATCCAATTGCACGCATACACTTGCCGCGCACGCTTGCGGCGTCGAGCGGAACTGCGTTAATGCTTCGCGTTGTGATGCTGCTCTTGGTCGCATTGCTCGCCGGCAGCGCGGCGCAAGCGCAAGTGCCCCGAGTGCCGACATCGGTACCCGGCACGCTCATTGAAGCCGGCGACTATATTCGCGCTGACCGGCTGGGCATCACCTTCATCAGCTACGTGGACGACACTATGGCGGCGGAGCGTTACCGCAACGCTTTGCTTCTGGGCGCCGGCTGGAACCGCTGGCCGCTGTATTGGGATCGCGTGGAGCAGCAACCCGGCCAATACGACTGGTCGGCCTACGACCGATTAGTCGCGGCGGACATTCGCAACGGCTTAAATATAAACGCCATTCTGCTTGGACGGCCGGGCTTTTGGCAAGACGGCGGCAGCGTCATTAACCTGCATGCGCCCGTATTCGCAAATGGCACTGACAGCGGAACCGCCGAGACGCTGATCAATCCGGACAACGCCTGGGCGCAGTTCGTCCACTACGCGGTCACACGCTACAAGCCGGGCGGCGTCCTGGCCCAGCACAACGGATTCGGCGCCGGCCAAGGCATCAGCGCCTGGGAGATCTGGAACGAGCCCGATATCCCGCAATTCTGGACCGGCGGCAGCGAAGCTTATGCGCGGCTGCTCAAGACCGCGGCCATCGTGATCAAGACGGTTGATCCTCAAGCGCAAGTCATCTTTGGCGGCCTGCTCTACGCCAGCGATCAAGGCTTCCTGACCCAGGTGCTGCGCCAGTTTCGCGCTGACCCGCTGCGCGATCAGTACAACTGGTTCTTCGACATCGTGGCGGTGCATAGCTATGAGGATCCCTGGCGCAGCGGATGGCTGACCAAGGTGGTTCAAGACACGCTGAGCCAATATGAAATCGCGCGTCCGGTATGGGTGAACGAGACTGGCGTGTCCGTCTGGAATGATTACCCCGGCCCGGTATGGGCATTTGGCGCTGAGCAGCGGCAACGTCTGGCGACAGCCGAGCAGCAGGCGCACTTTCTGATTATGAGCGCGGCCTTCGCCTGGTCCAAGGGAGTCGAAGTCGTCTTCTATCATCAGCTCTATGATGACTGCGGCAACTATCCCGCCGGCACCGACTTTCCCTTTCATAACGGCGAATACTGCGCAAATGGCGCCTGCTATGGCGATGCCTTCGGCTTGTATCGCAACTCGACAGATTCTCCTTGCTTCAGCCACCACCCTTTCGCCAATACGCCGCGGCCCGCCGCCACGGCATTTCGGCTTTTGGCTGATATATTCGGCGACCAACCTTTCGTCCCGCTCAGCCTGACCGGCCTGACGGAAGCCATCACCACCATCGTTTTTCAGCGCGCAAATCACGAGAGAATAATCGTCGTCTGGAATAATACCGGCCAGCCGCTGCAGCATTCCATCCGGGCCAGCGGCGCGGGAGCGCAGATCTACCGCCTTTCCGGCGACGTTTCGCCCCTGCCGGCCGTCGGCGGCGTGTACACGCTCCAGCTCAAGCCCGCCGGCGACTTCAGCTTCCCCGATCTCGAGAGCAATCGCAGCAGCGCAATCGGCGGCGAGCCCCTGATTCTGGTGGAATCGCCCAGCCAATAACGANNAGTTGTGTCTCCGACCGGTACTGCTAGATTGTCACCTACGCCAAGCACATGAATAGCCGGCGAATCTTGTTGCTCCTCGCCAGCTTCGCGGTCAGCGCCGCGCTGCTGCTGCTGATCTTGCGCGACGTGCCCGTAAATGAAGTCCTGAGCAGTATCGGCGCAGCCGACCCTGGATGGCTGCTGCTGTCTTTCGGCCTGGTGGCGGCCTCCCTGCTGCTGCGTGGCATCCGCTGGTCGGTTTTGCTGGATCGGCGCATTCCAGTTGTGCCGGCGACGCACATGGTGAATGTCATGTTCTTGGGCAATCAGCTGCCGCTGCGGCTGGGCGAAGTCGCGCGAAGTGTGCTGGCCACGCGCAACCGAGTGCCCTTGGGCACTGCGGCCAGCAGCATCGTGGTCGAGCGACTGCTCGATACTTTGATCGTTGTGCTGATGATTGCCGCGTCCGTCGGCGCGTCCCCGGAGGTAAGCGAACGCGCCGCGCTATTCGGTTTCTTCGCGCTATTTGGCTTTCTGGTCTTGCTCTTTTTCGCGCGCTATCCGCAGCTTGCGCATCGAATCCTGGACGGGCTGCTCGGCTTGATTCCGTTCTTGGGTCGCTTGCCGCTGAAGGCTCTGCTCGTAGACTTGCTCGCCGGCTTGCAGCCGCTGACGGACCTGCGCGCTCTGCTGAGTACTGTATTTTGGACGATGATCGCCTGGGGCGTTTCGCTTGGGGGTTACTACTGCTGCCTGCTTGCGCTGGGCATAGAGACCGATTACCTGCGCAGTGTCCTGCTCGGGGTTTCGCTGGCCGCGCTGTCGCTGGCATTGCCCGTCAGCATCGCCGGCTTGGGCCCCTTTGAAGGCGCCATCGTCCTCAGCGGAAATATCGTTGGTATGGATCCGCTGGCCTCAGTTTCGCTCGGCTTCCTCTTTCACGGCGTATCGGTCTTGAGCTACGCCATTTGGGGCACGATTGGACTGCTGGCTTTGGGCGTATCGCCCGCAGCCGCCTTCCGCGCCGATGCGAGCGATAATGAGGGAGAACGAGTCAATCCTGCGTGAGAAACTCGTGCGCCAGCGACTGAAAATGATGCACGCCATTTTCGCGCAAGACTGAGAAGCGCCCGGTCTCATAAGCTTTGGAGCTTAAGCCGCGCTGGACCCACTCGCAGAGCTCAATATCTTCCTGCTGGATCTCGTCGCTGAAGGCGATGATCTGCTGCATGCTCTCCCAGCCTTCACCCGTGCCCGGCGCATCAAAATACCACTCGAAGACGGTTAAGGTCTTGTCGTGGCCAAGCGGAATAATGATATTGATCGAGGTATTGTCCAGATACACGTTCAGCATGACGTTGGGGAAGATCCAGTAATACAGCGCGTCTTCTTCGGCGTCGCCACTGCGGACGTAGCGCCGGTCGCGCGCTTCGCCGGGATCTACATCGCGGATCGGCGCATGCTGTTTGGAATAATAGCGATAGGTGTCCACGCGATACTGGTCGTAGTCGACTTCCCTGAACAAGCCGGGATGCGCGATCGGCAGATGATAGCCTTCCAGGTAGTTGTCGACGTACACTTTCCAATTGCAGTCGATTAAGTAGTCGCGCCGTTCGACCAGGCGCATCTCGCTCAAATTGAATCCCGCGGCCGCAATTTCGCCGGCAATGTCGCCGTAAATGCTCGCCATCGGCGCCGCGGACGGATCGAGGTTGACAAATACCCAAGGTCCCCAGGCTTCGACCTGCACCGAATGCAGGCAGACCGTTTGCGCGTCCCAATCGTTGACGCCTTCAAACTCGGGCGCGCGCAGCAGCCGGCCATCCAGGTCATAGGTCCAGCCATGATATTTGCATTGCAGGCTCTTGCGATTGCCGCGCCCGTGGGCGACAACGGCAGCTCGGTGCGGGCATACATTGTAAAAGGAGCGCAGCTCACCCGCCTTGTTGCGCACGACGACGAGCGGCTGATCCAAGACTTCGCAACTGAAGAAATCGCCGACGCGCAAGACGTCCTCCACGCGACCTACGGGCTGCCAGGTTTTGTAGAAGATCTTTTCGGCTTCCAGGGCAAGGAATTCCGGCTCGGTATACCAGCGCGCCGGCAAGGTCTGGGCGCGTGACAAATCGCCCGAAGGCTTGTAGTCGCTTAGGTCTATAGGGGGCATATCCTGGTATCCTCATGGTAAATCCGGCGTCTGGAGGATGCGCTGGCTGACCGGAGGCGCATGGCTAAATGCCCCCTATTTTTGCGGCCGGCGCCCGGCGATATTACATAAATTTTACGATTGTTAGAACGGTAGAAGGCGGAATTCCGTATAATGATTAATGAAGCTTGAATTGCCAATCTTGGGCGAAATGCGCCATAATTCGTAGAGGATGCGGGAGAACGGTTGAGTTGCAGAAGAAGCGTAGATTCCTTTGGGTCCTGATACTGCTGATCGCTATCGCCTGGATGGCAGCCGGATCTCTACTCACATCTGACGCCATCGACAGCGGCAGCGTCGGCGCCGATGTTTCCAACGAAATCAAAGCGCTGGCGTCCGAGCTGGATCTTGAATTAGCGCCGGATTTTCCCCTTCCGCTGGTATTCGTCTTTAGCGGGCTGCCGATAGCCCTCATTGCGCTCTTCTTTGTCTGGCGCAACCAGCGAGCGATAGGCGGCAAAACGTCGATCAGCTACGAGAAAGCGCTTCGGCGGCAGAGCATTCTCATCACCATCCTCGCCCTGGTCTTTGCGCTGTTCCTCTGGAACATGCCCGATGTGGAGCAGCTTGTCAGGCAAGAGGACGGAACCATTGTCTCGCAAGGCAGTGCGGTCAATGCATCAATTATCACCTACCCTGTTCGTCTCTTCGTCACCTTCGTGCATGAAGCCAGCCACGCGCTAGCGGCTCTGCTCTCTGGCGGGAGGGTGGAAGGATTCACCGTTTCGCCAAACGGGTCGGGCTTGGCCCGCGTCGCAGGCGGCAACATTGCGTTGATCGCCCCGGCCGGTTACTTGGGCGCAGCTCTCTTTGGCGCCATGCTATTCTTTGTCACCAGCCGCAAACCCCAATGGACGCGCGGCCTATCAGTTGCCATTGGCGTCGCTATCGTCGCGCTTACGCTCAGCTTCGCCACGCCAGACGCGCAGCAAAACCTTACTGCTCTCGCTGTCGGTATTGGTTTCGGCGTCGGCCTGATTGCGCTTGGCGCTTTCGCTCCAAGGGCAGTTACGGTGTTCTTGTTAAATACCCTGGCGATATTGACCGGTCTCAACGCCGTGTTTGACCTCTGGCACGTCGTGCGCAATGCCAATCCCGCTCCTGGCGGCCCCGTCAATGACGCCGCAAACTTTTCCGCGCAGGTGACCCCGCTATTGCCCCCCGCAGTCGTCGCCTTTATGTGGGCCGCCATTGCAGTCGGCATGATGTCAGCAGCGATCTATTATGGACTGATCAGACAAGTGAGAGGAGAAATATATCAAGCGGTACAAGGCTAAGTTTGGACAATCTCGTTAGGAGTATGTTAAGATTTCCATACACGGTATGGAGCCCAACAGTAAGTTAAGTTGAGGATTCGAGGAGAGTCATCATGCTTAGGAAGTTTGTGGAGCGCAAAGTACGGCGGCAGATCGTGCACAGAAGTCTGGCGATCTCGTTTGCGGCCTTCGGCGCCATATTGTTTCTTTGGT
>JAGWBC010000171.1:0-1079 GCA_021296115.1 Anaerolineae bacterium
ACCTTCGACCGCGTGCATGCTGATGTATTCGCCCGGCACCCACTCGGTCAAGGAGTAGGGACCGCTGCCGACTACGTTACGAGCCGCTTCTTCTAGCGACATCGCTTCGTAGGAATCCTTGCAGTGGATCAGGATTTCGGAGTAAAGGCCGAGGCGCATGGCGCGGTTCTGCGGCTTCTGGGCGACGATGGTGACATCCAGCTCGCTGTCGGCGCGGGCTTCAATGAAACCGGTCGAGGCAACAACGAAGCCGGCCGAGTTGCCGGTGAAGCCGTTGGCCGGGTCTGCCATGCGGTTGAAGCTGTAGGCGGCGTCTTCCGCCGTCAACGGCTCGCCATCGTCGCAGGTCAAACCTTCGTGCATGTGGAAGGTCCACTCGGTGCCGTCTTCGGAGACAGTGAAGCTGTGCGCCAGGTAGGGATCAATGGCGCCACTAGCCTGCCCCAGCTCGTATAGCGTGGCGAAAGTGTGCATCATGATGCGGAAGTTGCTGCCGCCGGTCGAGCCGCCGACTTGCGACGGATCCAACGAGCCCGGTTCGCCGTTAATCGCGATAACGAGGGTGTCCTCGTCCGGCGTCGGTACAGATTGGGCGGTGCTGATCAAGGGCACAAGCCCGAGAACTACGATTAGCAGCAATGAAAGCAACAGTGGGATTCGCTTATTCATCTCTTACTCCTGTTCTGCTTCGTTAAACTGACGATAAAAGCCGAAATTCCAAATACTTTCTCCTTCCTCGTTGAATCAACGATTGCAAGGACTATAACGCATTTGCATGCGAAAATCACATACTCCGGTCACGCAGGCAGCGCAATTGCATCAAATAATTTGAACTACAGAGAGCGCAGAGATTTAGGTCTTTAGGAGATTACTCCAGGCACTCGTTATTGCTTTTCTCTGTGTTCTCAGTAAATGCGAGTAAGTAATTAAACAGTCTGCCACAAATTCTACCCCCCTCAGTCCCCCCGAATCATCGGGGGGAAGCTTCGACGTACCTGTGCTGCTCCCCCTCTCCGATGATTCGGACGCTCGCCATAGAGATGGCGAGAGGGGCCGGGGGTGGGGTAGACCGGCACGAA
>JAGWBC010000171.1:1109-9506 GCA_021296115.1 Anaerolineae bacterium
AAGGTGTCGATCGGCTCCAGCATGGTGATGCGCACGTACTCGCGCCACTTCTCGCCGAAGGCCGTGCCGGGGAAGATCAGCACCCGCCCCTCTTGCAAGAGCAGATACGACAGCTCAGCCGCGTGGATGCCGGTAGAAGAGCTGTCCGCCCAGACGAATAAGCCGCCGCGCGGCTCGCCATATGCGAAGCCCACTTGATCCAGGCCGTCCAGCAAGACGCGCCGCCGCTCGGTGTAAATGGCGAGATACTCGCTGACGCAATCTTGCGGTCCGGTCATGGCCGCCAAACCGGCCCATTGCGACACCGTGGCCACCGGCCCCGTCGTCACCTGCTTGATGCGCGCCATCGCCTCGATCACGTCAACCGGCGCCGCCACATAACCGCAGCGCCAGCCCGTCATGGCGTAGGCTTTCGAGAAGGCGTCCAGCGTGATGGTGCGCTCGGCCATGCCCGGCAGCGAACCGATGCTGAAGTGCTTGTAGGGCGAGTAGACGATTTTGCCGTAGATCTCGTCGACGATGACGATCAGGTTATGGCGGATGCAGACCTCGGCGATGGCGCGCTGCCGCTCTTCGCTGACGATGCCGGCGGTCGGGTTGCTGGGCGTGACGATGAGCAGCGCTTTGGTCGCCGGCGTGATAACCGCTTCGACCGCTTCCGCCTCCAGGTTAAAGGCGTCTTCGCGCTCTGTCGGCACCATGACCATACGTCCGCCGGCCCGCCGGATGGCGTCATCGTAAGAACTGTAACGCGGGTCGGGAACCAGGATTTCGTCGCCGGGATCGATCAGCGCTTGCACTGCCAGGAACAAACCTTCCTGCCCGCCGGTGGTGACCATGACATTGTCCGCTTCAATGGGCAGGCCATTGACTTCACGCATGTGCGCCGCGATGGCCTTGCGCAGTTGCGGCATGCCCGCAACCGGCGTCTCGCCCGTCAGCCCATCGCGCATGGCGCGGTTTGCTGCCTCCACGATATGCGGCGGCGTCGGCAAGTCAGGGTCGCCGCGGCCCAGCGCGATGACATCGCCCATCTCTTTGGCCATCTCCATCAGCGCGTAACGCAACTGCGTCCCGTCAGCCGCGACGGCGCGGACTGCTTCGGGAATCTTGGGGTTCGCTGAGATCATGCGCTATCCGTCCTGACCAGCTCCAGCCCGGCCCACTGCGAGACGGCGGTGCTGCAAATCGTGATCGCCTGTTTGCCGGCGCGCAGCTTCAGCGCCATTTCCGAGCCGGCCATCCAGCCCAGCCGCCAGCCCGGCAGCCGCTCCGTCCAGGAGTCGATGGTGACCACCCGCCGCGCCAGCTTGGGGTTCTGCGCCGGGTGAAAAGGCGGCGAAGTCTTGGCGAAGCTGAGATCGTAGACGATCCACCAGTCCCTCTCTTCCGCCCGCTGCAGCAGCTCAATCGAAGTCTCGCGGTAGACATCCGGCGTGAGGTAGAGCAGGCTGACATCATCCTCAATCGAATCGACAATCCGCGCGCCCAGCAGATGTAGCGCGCCCCGAATCCGCGCGCTGTCACCCGGGCAAAGCACCGCGCTGCCCGCCTCCGCCAGCAGGGTCAGGGCGACGTAGCGGGCTTCGGTCGAGCCGCAGGTAATGGTGACTTCGCTGGGATCTACCGTCACGCCCCATTTTTCCTGCAGCTGCTCGGCCACCCAGCTGCGCAGCTCGGGGATGCCGGGCCGGTCGGTATAGTGGGTCTCGCCGCGCGCCAATGCTGCTTCCGCCGCGGCGATCACTACGTCCGGAATCGGCGGCCCTTCAGTCGAAGGCGCGCCTAAGTCGTCCAGCCCGGCCACGCGCTGCGCCAAGGGCCGTGCAAGGTTTGTTGGTGGGTTCATCGTACCATTTACCCCTCCCTAAATCCCGCCCATAGCAATCTGAGGACAGGACAGGTTTCATTCTACCCCATCCCCGGCTTGTTCCCCCTCGGTCCCCCGCCTCACGGGGGAAGTATCCCGTATCAACAGGGAAGGGTGACTCGACGATGAGACAGGTAGATAGTGCGCCATAATTGGCGCATTTGGAGAAAATATCTCGTGTTCGCCGAACACGCTCCCCCTCCCTGACTCGTCGGATGCTCGCCATAGAGATGGCGAGAAGGGGCCGGGGGTTGGGGTAGACTTGGCAATTCGCGCGACATTCATAGATGTCCGCTCCTCTCTGATTCATCGGAGAGGGGGTTGGGGGGAGAGGTAAGAAACTCAACACCCAGCGTTTGCGCCAGCTCGCCCAGCCGCGCGTAGACTTGCGCGTCCAGTTGAGCGCCGTCGCGCCGGTAAGCTTGCTCGCGCCGATAATCGATCTCGCCCGGCACGAAGATTTCGTCGAAGCCCGGCCGCAGCGCGCTGCTCTTGATTTCGGCGATGAAGTCGTCCATGCGCGCCTTGAAATCGGCCACCGGCATAAAAAAAGCGATGTCGATGGCGATGAAGGTATGCGCGACATCGAGCTTGGCCAGCGAGCGATCTGCAAAGGGCGCCAAACCGTAGCCGCCGCCCGTGATCACGCCGGTCAGCACATCGGTGAACAGCGACAAGCCATAACCCTTATACTCGCCGATGCCCAGCAGCGCGCCGGCCATCGCCGCGGTGGGTTCGTCCGTCTCGTGCCCCTCCGGCGTCAGCGCCCAATCGCGCGGCATCTTCATGCCCTCGCGCTCATGCCAGCGCATCATGCCCTTGCCGGCTGTGGTCAAGGCGATGTCGAGCACGACGGAGAAATCGCCGCCCGTTGGCGCCGCCAGCCCCCAGGGATTGGTGCCGACCCGTGGCTCGCGGCCGCCCCAGGGCGCCATCTCCGCGCCGGCGTTGGTCATGGCGATGCCGATGCAATCGTCCGCCAGCGCCCGCCGCGCGTGAAAGCCGGATGAGCCAAAGTGGGTGCTGTTGAAGACGAAGACCGCGCCGATGCCGCAGACTTTGGCCTTGTCAACCGCCAGCGCCATGGCCTCTTGCCCCACCACCGAGCCCATGACCATCTCAGCGTCGATCAACGCCAGCGCCGGCGACTCCTTCACAGTGGTCATCTCTGTGCCGGGCCGGTACAGCCCCTGGGAAATACGCTCGTAGTAACCCGTCAGCCGCCCGACGCCTTGTCCCTGCCCGGGCAGGCAGCGCAGTTCGCTCTGCATCAGCCCGGCCGCGCAGATCTCGGCTTCGCGCGGCGACAAACCCATCGCGAGGAAGGCGCGCCGGACGAAGCCCTCCAGGGCGTCGACATCTACGCGGACCATTTCAATGGGCATAGTTGGCTTTACCCCTGTCCAATGCACGGAGGAGAGACTTGACCGACTCGTCCCGGCGCAAATGTTATTGGCGAGTATGTGCTTCGCTCACGGGTCAGAATCATAACCTGCCACTGTCAGCATAGCCCCCTCTCAATCTCGATGGGGAGGGGGTTGGGGGAGGGGTAAGTCAAATCCCGCGGATCGACTTGTATTGCTCAAGCTCGGCGGGCGTGTAGACCTGCATCAACTCAAGCTCGATGCCGCCGGTCTCTTGCTCCAGGAAAGCGACATAACCTTCCGGGTGCGGGTGACTGCCGCTGACCTTGCAGCTGCTGCATTCTTTCAGCGTGCCGCCTTCCGCCTGAGCCAACTCCAGCGCGGCGTCGATGTCCTCGACGGCGTAGCAGATATGGTGCAGCCCTTCCGTGCCGCGCTCGGCGATCCATTGGCTGAAACGCCCGTCGGCATCCAGCGACTCGTTCAGTTGGTATTCGATATCGCCGACATCGAATATCGCCACTTTGATGCGCGCCTTCTCAGCGACCACCACCCGAGCGTCCAAACCGACGCCCAGCAGCGTCTGATAGCGCCGCAAGGTCTCGTCCACGCTCTTCACCGCAAAGGCCATGTGTTTGATATAAGACATAATCTATTCCAATTCCCTCGTTAATCGGGCGAATCACAGAGTCGCCCCTACGAAACACCATGCTTTTGGAATCTGTAGGGGCGAGCCTTGGCTCGCCCGTTGATGCCTTGCTCCGCGCGTTCTACAACAACAAATCCTTCAAATTCACGCCCGGCGTCACCATCGGCGCGATATTCCCGCCGGCCGAGGTCATGATCAGCGTGATGCCCGGGCCGTAACCGGCGCGCGGGCTGTCCCCCTGCGCGATGATGCCGATGCCGACGGCATTACGCAAATAACCGTGATTCCAACTGCTGTCATAATCGGTCAGCGCCACCACATCGCCAAGCCGCAGACCGTCCAGCCCGGCTTCTTTCAGCGCTTCGCGGTCGGCCGTTTGGATGTGGATCGAGCCGCCATCGCTGACCAGGCCGGCGCCCGCGCCCAGCAGATGCGGCGGCACGCTGGCCACCACCGGCACGGAGAGCTTGCCCTCGCTATTGCTGGTGACTTCCAGCGCCTCCACCAATTCAGGCGAGCAGCCCTTGAGCATCACATCGGGATGATCGTCGAAACTCATGCCCACGCCCTTGGCTTTGATGACGATTTTGTCGCCGATACACATCTGCTCGCGCGCCTCTTGCTCGAAGTGGATGATAACGTGCTCGGAGAAGCGGCCCGTCTTGCCGGTGACCGTGCCGCGCGCGCGTTGCGCGTTGCCCGTCATGACGAGGGCGGTGTTGCCCACGCAGGACAGCACATTCAGCCCGCGATTACCGGTGGCGTCTTCCAGTTTGACGCTGACGCTGGGATGGACGCAATCCGCCAGCCAGCCATAAGCCGAGTCGCCGACCGAGACGTTATAGACGATGCTGCCATAGGCGGGCAGCAGAAAGGGACTGCCATCGGCCGCCAGCGCATAAGGCATGGCGGGCAGAGGCGGCATCCGCGGCGGCGTGATGACGCCCTGTACCGAAACGCTGATTACTTGGTGGGCATTATTTTTCGCGCTCATGATTCCTTCCGAATCTTCATGTAATTGGCAATATTGGCCCTTGGGTCGATCACCCATTCGATGCAGGGCTCGGCGCAAGTCATCAGCGTCAGGATGCCGGGTCCGTGCCCGGTCATGACCGAGTCGCCATGGATGCACAAGCCGATGGTGACCGCGCCGGGTTTATAACCGCGCCCGTAACGATGGTCGGCGTGGTTGATCACCACCAGGTCGCCCAGCAGCATTTGGTCGATGCCCAGCTCCGCCATCAGTTCGCGGTCGCCCGACATCAAGTCCTGGTCGACGAAATCGGGGTTGAGCTCCGCGCCCGAGCCCATAATGCGGATGGGCAGCTCCATCGTCACGGGTACGCGTATCGTTCGCTCATCGACCGCTTCAATCGGCAAGCTCTCGATCAGCTGCGGGCTGCATTTCTTGAGTGTGATATGCGGGTAATCCACCAGCTGCAAGCCCTGCCCCTTGGTCCGGATCTGTACGGCGTCGCCCACGGCGATCAGGTCAGCCACATCGGGCGGAAAATCCACCAGCAGCCGCGCGTGCTCGCCAGTGACGATACCTTCCGTGCCTTTGGCCAGGCCGCTCATCAAGAAGGCTTGATTGCCCATGCAGGTGAGATAGTGCATGGCGTAGTCGGCATCGAGGTCGGGGTGGGCGATGGACGCGCCCGGTTCCAGGTGGTCGGCCGCCCAGCCAAAGGCGGCGTCGCCCACGCGGGCGTTGTAGATGAAGCCCGACATGCCCGGCAAGATCATCGCCTCGCCCGAAGCGTGCGGGATATACCCGCGTACCGTGGGCTGGCTGACATAACCGACGACAGCCATCTCGACGAGTTGGTCGGCGTTGGTCGCTAATCCCATAGAGGTCTCCTTTTATGAACTGAATTGCTGCGAATAAAACGCAACCTGCTCTTTTTGCTGGCAGGCTGCGGATGCGGCAATATTGTCGACAATCTTGAATCGCGCTGAATGTAACATATTGAAGATGGAAATACAAATCCCGCTATATTTGGCAGCGGCGGACCAACTTGCAATTCGCCCAGGCGCGTCCCTGCAGTCGCCTTTCGCGGACCAACTTCGGCTACGATCAGCGCATGAATCTATCCAGCTTCGCATTCTGTCCGACAGACCACACCGCGCCCGGGCACGGAAACAAGTTTCCGTCCGAAAAAAGATTTGCGTCGGACAGAAAACAGAAAACGGGGAAAAATCGGACAGAAACGCGTCTTGCCAGCGTCTCTCAACCAATTGAACATCCCATCTCCCCGCGGACGCCTTACTCTGTGCTCTCAGTAAATGCAAGTTAATCATGCAGAATACAAACTCGCTAGAAAAGCTCCCCTTCCCTAGCTCGCTGGGGCAAGGGGCCGGGGGATGGGGTAAGAAAAGAGGCATTCTACTTCTGTTTCTCTGTGGTTAAAAAATCTGTGCAACGCTCAGCAAAGGCGAATACCCTTAACATCTACCACTCTGATGGTCTTCCGCATTGCGCCCTGACGATCGTTTCGTTTATAGTTCGCTAAAAAACAGGGAGCCGAACAAGATGACAAAGACAATTCTGCTGGCCGATGCGGGATACGAAGCGGCGGCCGCGGCGCTGGCGGCCGAGTACTCCGATCTGAGTGTGATTTGCCCCGGCGACGGCGCTGACGCGAGCGCGCTGGCGTCGGGTGATGTCATCGGCCTGATCGCCGATACCGCGGCCGTCGACGAAGCGCTTTTGAACGCCCTGCCCAATCTTCAGGCCGTGCTCAAGCTGGGCCGCAGCTATTTCAACATCGATGTCGAAGCCGTCCGGCGGCGTGGATTGAGCTTCGGCTGCGTGCCCCGCAAGGGACCCAATTGCGTGGCCGAATTAGCCATGACGCTGATCATGGCGCTGAGCAAGGACTTGGTCGTCTCCAATGATGCCGTCGCCTTGGGCGCCTATCGCTACCGCGGGCTCAAGCCAGAGTTGACCGCCGAGCGCAAAATCGCCTTCCACTGGATGCACAACACGCGTGTGCACGAAGTGGTCGGCAAGACCCTGGGCATCATCGGCATGGGCGAGATCGGCTGTGAATTGGCCCGGCGCGCCAGCGTCATGGGCATGCGCAATCTGTACTATAAGCGCAGCCGCTTGTCGGCCGAGCTGGAAGGCGTCTTCGACGCGACTTACGCCGAGCTGGACGACCTGCTGCGCCAGAGCGACTACGTCTGCATCGCCACGCCGCATACGCCCGCCACCGAGCGCATGATCGGGGCCGAGCAGATCGCCCTGATGAAAGACAGCGCCTACATCGTCAATATCGCTCGCGGCGGCATCGTCGATGAGGAGGCCATGATAGCGGCGCTGGTTGAAGACCGCATCGCCGGCGCCGGGTTGGATGTCTTTACTTACGAGCCGCTGCCGGCTGATAGTCCGCTCTGCAGCCTGGACAATGTCATTCTCTGCCCGCATATCGGCGGCGGCAGCGGCACCAACCGCAATATCGAATTGGGCGCGGCCCTGGCGGAGATGAGCCGGATGCTGGCGTCTTAGCTATCGGGCCGCGTCTCGCTCATCAGGAAGCCGGCGATGTACCCCGTCCGCCCGTCCTCCAGCTGGAGTTCGTACCAGTCGCCGGAGTCGTCCACTACAGTGAGCGCTTCGCCATTCTGCGCCGTCGTGACAATGCTGCAGCTGGTGGCGGCGCAAGAGCGGATGTTGGCGTAGGGATTCGCGGTGACGTAGTAGGTCGTGACGGTTGCCCGCGACCGCAGGCTGAGGCTGCCCGCCAGCGCGTTAAAGAGATCCAGATCTCTTTTGATCTCGGACCTATAGACAATTCCGTCGCGGTTGTCATAGGAGGGATTCATCGCTGACATGGCCACCCAGTCTCCGGCCAGTTGTCGCATGACTAGCCTGATCTCCAGCGCTTCACGGCAGCGCGGCAACCTTAGCCAGAGCTCGTCTCGATGCGCGAAGGACGCTTCGTAGACATCATACAGAGAGTCCCAGGACTGCACATCAAAGGCCGCGTCCAGGAAGTCGTGAAAGTCGAGCATCAAATATCCGAGCATAAAGAGAACTTCACCTCGTCGGCATTCGGGCAAACTGCGCCGGCGGCGCGCACCGAGGCGTCATGCAATGCAGGCCGCTGTTGCCCCAGGCGCGAGCGCTGCGTCTGCGCCCGGATGATCAACCGTCGATCAACCGTCCGGCGGCGTCTTGCTGAGCAGGAAGCCCGCGATATAGCCGGTCTGGTTGTCGGGCAGGTTAAGCCGGTACCAGGAGTCGGAATCATCAGCTGCGTATACCGTATCGCCGGCGAGGGCGGTGGCGACCACGCGACAGTCGGTCGATGCGCAGCTGCGGATATTGGCGCCGCGTTCGGCGATAACGAAATATCGCGCGCCAGCGCCGTCTGTGCTGCCCAAGTCGTCGGTGAGTTCGCTGAGCCGCGCCGCCAGCCAGGACATGTCGGCGGCGACGCCGTGCAAGTAGGGGATGTCAACAGCGGGGATACCGGCTGCTTCCAGTCCGATCAAGGCGACCAGATCAG
>JAGWBC010000172.1:0-1396 GCA_021296115.1 Anaerolineae bacterium
ATTTCCCGCTGCTGGCGCTGATCGTCTCCGGCGGGCACAGCGAGCTGGCGCTGATGAAGCGGCACGGCGTCTATCAGCGGCTGGGCGGCACGATTGACGATGCGGCGGGCGAGGCCTTTGACAAAGTCGGGCGATTGCTCGGCTTGCCATTTCCCGGCGGGCCGGCCATAGAGCAGGCAGCCCAAAGCGGAGATCCCCAGGCCTTTAGCTTTCCCCGCGCCAAGACTGACGGCGAATACGACTTCAGCTTCAGCGGACTGAAGACGGCGGTCATGCGGGCCGTTACCGTGCAGCCCAGCGGACGCCGCAACCAGCGCCGGCGCGGCAACGAGCGGCACGCTGCCCTGCGCGACGATGTGAATATCGCTGATGTCGCGGCCGGCTTCCAGGACGCGCTGACGGAAGCGCTGGTGGCGACGACTTGTCTAGCGGCGCGCGACTTTGCTGTGCGGGCGGTGCTGCTGGCGGGCGGGGTCAGCGCCAATACGCTGCTGCGCCAAAAGCTGGGCGCTGCGCTGGACCTGCCTCTCTATGTGCCGCCGCTGCCCCTCTGCACCGACAACGCCGCCATGATCGGCGCGGCCGCTCATTTTCGTTTGCGCGCCGGTTTCCGCAGCCCGCTGGATTTCGAGGCGCGCGCCAGCTGGCGTTTGAGCGAGGATGTGTATGCCGAGGACGTCACCCAGGTCTGAGGGAGCTGGATTGAGAACCCGCTCGCCGCGCAGATTCGCCCGAGCCGCTGTACAATCGTCAGTTGCGATAGACGCCAATATCACAGGCAGCGCATGACACAACTGCAAATCGGCATCATCGGCGCTGGCGCGGCTGGGCTGGCAGCGGCCTGGGACTTCGTCCGCGCCGGACACGCCGTCACCCTCTACGAAGCGGCTGACCGCGTCGGCGGCTTGGCGGCCGGCTTCAAAGACGAAAACTGGGACTGGACGCTGGAGAAGTTCTACCACCACTGGTTCGCCACCGACCACGATATCCTGGGCTTGGCCGAGGAGATGGGCCTGCGCCACAAGATCATCTTCCCGCGCCCCAAGACGAGCTACTGGATCGATGGGGCGCCGGTGCGCAGCGAGATTTCGCCCTCGGCCATCTTCCTGCCCCTCTCGCTGATGTCCACCTTGCGCATGGGTTTGGCCGGCTTGGCCATCAAGTTCGCGCCGCGCTGGCAGCCCTTCGAGCGCGTCACCGCCGACGCCTGGATGCGCCGCTGGATGGGCGCCGAGGCTTATGAGAAATTCTTCAAGCCGCTGCTGATCGGCAAATTCGCCGAACAATACGATCAGGTGCCGATGTCATTCATGTGGGCGCGCATCGTCAAGCGCACGCTCAAGCTGGGTACCTACACCGGCGGCTTTCAAGCCTTCCTGGATGAGCTGGCGGCGCA
>JAGWBC010000172.1:1410-7663 GCA_021296115.1 Anaerolineae bacterium
GTCGAGGCGATCTGCCTGCGTGAGGGAAAGCCGGCGCTGCGTATCGGCGGACAGTTGCAGGGCTTCGACCGCGTGCTCAGCACAACATCGCCGCGGCTGCTGCTGTGGATGGCGCCCGACTTGCGCGAGACAGAATACGGCCGGCAAGTGGAGGCGCTGAAGAGCATCGGCGGGCTCTGCGTCGTCTTCGCGCTCAAGCAGCCGCTGATGCCGGACGATACCTACTGGCTCAATCTGCCGGCTACAACGGCCGACAAGACCCGGTCCGACTTTCCCTTTCTGGCCCTTGTGGAACACACCAACTATATCTCGCGCGAACATTACGGCGGCGACCATATCGTCTATTGCGGCGACTACGTGCCGCCCGACCACGAATACTTTCAGCTGAGCGAAGACGAGTTGGTGGAGCGCTTCCTGCCCGCGCTGACTAAGATCAATCCGGCCTTTAAGCGGGACTGGATACGCAAACGCTGGGTCTGGCGCGCCGCCTACGCGCAGCCCGTGCCGACCTTGAACCACAGCCGCAACCTTCCCGCGCTGAAGACACCGCTTCCCGGACTCTACTGGGCGAGCATGTCGCAGGTCTATCCCTGGGATCGCGGGACGAATTACGCCGTCGAGATCGGTCGACGCGCGGCGCGTTTGGCGCTTGGGGGCGGCTGAGCCAAGCCGCGTCGCCGGAAGAACTGTACAGGCGGCGAATCGTGCTATCGTTGCGCAATTGCAGTATAATCAGTAGACTGGGCGCTTTTCGCAGGCGGCTCTTGCTTTGAATCCGTCGCGCGTCCGCAGGCTTGAGCCAATTGGAAAATCGAGCTTATAGATTCATATTGAGATATTGTATTATGGAAGGGTATCAGCAACGAGATGTCGCAGCGGCGTTTGCGGATTTGCGGGGCGGCGTCTGTGCCAAATGCTGGTGCCAGTCATTAGCCGTCGCTGCCGGAATCTCAAAGGTTACTTTAGCGTGTCGGAAGCACAGACCAGCGCCATCAACTTAATCGCCGAGCTGCGGCAGCTTGAGGACTTGATCGACCAGGTGAGCAGCACGGTCGAGTCTCAGCGGGAACTGCTGCTCAAGCGCCGGCTGGCGATGCCGCCCACGATTCTGCAGAAGCTGGGCGAGTTGCAGCAGGAATTCAAGCGCCTCGAAGACAACGTGGTGGGGGAGCAGACCGAGCTGCAGCAGTTGCGCGCCCTTTCCGACATGTCGACCCGCATCACCAATTCACTTGATGTCGATACCGTCCTGCAGGAGACGATGGAGCTGGTCATCGTCCTGACGCAGGCGGAGCGCGGTTATATCATTCTGCGCAACCCGGAAAGTGGCGAGCTCGAATTTCGCATCAGCAGCGAGGGCGGCTTGCTGGGGCGGGGCATGGACCGCGGCGGCGCCCCGCAGATCAGCATGACGGTGGTCAATCAGGTCATTGAGACCGGCGAGCCTTTGCTGGCTGATAACGCCTTCCAGGACGAGCGGCTGTCCAGCACCGAAAGCATTATCAACTTCGTGCTGCGGTCAGTGCTTTGCGTACCGTTGAAATACAAAGATCAAACCACCGGCGTCGTTTATGTGGACAATCGCCTGGTATCAGGCATATTCACCGAGCGCGAATTGAACCTGATGCTGGCCTTCGCCAACACCGCGGCCGTCGCCATCGCCAACGCGCATATGTACAGCCGCGCCGAACAGATCCTGGCTGAGATCACGCGCGTCAAAGAATTGATGGACAACATCTTTTCTTCGGTGGGCAGCGGCATCATCGCCGTCGACTCCAACGACCTGGTGCATACCTTCAATCGCTCGGCCGGCGAGATACTGGATGTCATGCCGGATGCGGCGGTCGGCTACGAAGTGGATCACTTGATAAAAAACACGGCGCTGCAGTTGGCCGATCATCTGGCGCTGGTCAAAGAAAAGAATATGGACCACTCGCTGGAAGTGAGCGCGGACCTGCCCGGTCGCGGCCAGATCGCCCTGGCGCTCTCGCTGTCGCCTTTGAAGGACGGCAACGACCGCACCCAAGGCGTTACGCTGGTGATGGACGATGTCACGCATCTGGTTGAGCACGAGTCGACCATCCGCGAGATGAAGCGCATCTTGCCCGAAGGCATGGTGGACCAGATCAACGAAATCGCCAATATCGAGATGGGCGGCGTCCGGCGGGAGGTGACTTGTTTATTCGCCGATGTGCGTCCCTGGACGACCCTGCCCGATGTCACCGCCAGCGAAAAACTGAGAATCCTCAACCAGTATCAAGCGGTGGCGACGGCCTGCATCCACGAATGCGGCGGCATCATCGACAAATACATGGGCAACGAAGTGATGGCGCTGTTCAATACGCAACTGAATCCCGAACATTGCCACGCCCAGCGAGCGATCGATTGCGCCCTGCTTATGCGCGACCACTACATCGATCTCTACCGTGAAATGGGCATCGATCCCGAGCCGCACTATTACATCATCGGCATGTACACTGGCGTGGCCACCCTGGGCAACGTAGGCAGTTTTCAGCGGCGCGAATTCACCGCCCTGGGCCACAGCATCAATACCGCCAAGCGCGTGCAGGAAAACGCCGCTCCCGGCAGCATCACCATCCTGCAGGAAACGCTTGACCATTTGAACCACAATCACAGCGGAAACCTTGCCTACGATATTCGCCCGCGTGACCTCATCTACGGCAAGGGGCTCTCCCAAGGCAAGCAGGCATACGAGGTCTTTAGAAACCGATGAGTCAACAGGCTGGCGCCGGTGGCTTCAGCGCGATTCAAGCCGAAGTACGCGGCCTGAAGCAGCGCGCCGATGAAATCAAGACCCTGCTGGAGCAGCAGCAGGAGTTGCTGCGCCGCCGCGGCATCAACTTGCCGCCCAAGGCCATCGACCGATTGTGGACCGTCCGCTCTTGCATCGACAAGCTGTCGGTCGGCCTGGTCGATACGCACATGCAGCTGCAGCAGCTGCGCCGCCTGGCGGAAACGACAGCGCTGATCAACTCGCCGCAGGAGACTGACGAAGTCCTAAACCAGGTGATGGAAACCGTGATCCAGTTGACGCAGGCGGAACGCGGCTATATCGTGCTGAAGAACCCGCAGAGCGGAGAGCTCGAGTTCAAAGTGGCGCGCGGGCTGAGCGCGGAAGAGACGGCCGCGGGCGGGCGCATCGTCAGTTGGTCGGTGATCAACCTGGTAGTCGAAAGCGGCGAGCCGCTGCTGACGGTGGATGCCGGCGCTGACGAGCAATTCAGCCACAGCGAAAGCATCGCCGGCTTTAACTTGCTCAGCATATTGGCCGTGCCGCTGAAGGCGCGCGACGAAGTGATCGGCGTGGCGTACTGCGACAACCGCGTCATGGCGGGATTGTTCAAAGACAACGAGCTCGGCCTCTTGACCAGCTTCGGCCAGCAGGCGGCCGTCGCCATTGAGAATGCGCGCTTGTTTGAGGACATCCGCGCGCAGATGGCGCTGATTGAGGAGATGCAGGTTCGCCTGTCCAATATCTTCGCCTCGATCGGTTCCGGCGTCATCACGGTGAACGACGAGAATTGCATCATCGTATGTAACGAGGCGGCCGAGGAGATCACCGGCGCGCCAAACGACCGGGCTATCGGCGTCTCGCTCCACGAGGTGCTGCCGCATGTGACGGAGAGTTTCTTCGAGTATATTGATCGGGTTCGGCGCGAGCGCACGCAGTACATTTGGGCCGAACGCTTTGAGCATCACGGGCGGCAGACTTACTGGCAAGTGGTGGCCAGCCCCCTGCGCGGCGAAAATGAGGCCAGCCATGGCGTTGCCCTGGTGATTGATGATCTCACCGAGCGCAAGGAGCAAGAGGAACAACGCCGACTGCTGGGCACCTTTATTCCCGAGGCGCTGCTGCAGAATATTGGCTCTATCAGCGAGTTGGACACCAGCCCGGCCGAGCATACCATTACGGCTATGTTCGCTGACGTCCGCGGCTTCACCGCCTTTAGCGAGACCTTGCAGCCGGAAGACTTGATGCGAATTGTCAACCGCTATCTGGGCGCCGCCAGCGATGCCATCAACGCGCACGACGGCATCGTCGATCAATACCTGGGCGATGCCATCACGGCGCTTTGGAATACCCAGCTCAATCACCAGGCAGATCACGCTTTGCGCGCGCTGCGGGCGGCTTGCGCCATTCTGTCGGATGTGCAGGCGCTGCACGATATATTGCACGTCGACCAGCAGCTGCACTTTGGCATCGGCATTCACACCGGGCACTCGGTGCTGGGCATGGTGGGCGGCGCCAACCGCATCGAATTTTCCGCGCTGGGCGAAGCGCCCGATGTCGGCAAATTCTTGCAAGAAAACGCCGAGCCCGGTGAAATCATCATCAGCGCCGAGACCTACGAATTGGTCAAAGGGCAATTCGAAGCCGAAGCCCTGGCGGCGCGCAAGATGCGGCCGGGATACGAAGCCTTCGAGACGATATATCGCGTCAGCCCGCGACTGCCCGCCAGCAACGGCGCCAATCGAGCGCTGAGCTAAGCCCTTTGGACGCGCGGAGATGAAACCCACACCACCCAGTCCCCTGTTTGCGCTTGGCGTCATCGCCGGTCTGGCGCTGGGTGTATTCTTCGGCATCAGCATGGGGAACGTGGCCTACGGCATGCCGCTCGGCGCCTTGCTGGGCGTCATCATCGGCGCGATCTTGAGCCGGGCGAGCAACGATCAGCAGTAGCCCCGCTTCAGCGAAACCGACGCCTTACCCGCGACCACGTCATACCTAGTGCGCGCCGGTATGCGCATCTGCTAAAATAGACCTGAACCGTGTCAACTTTTGACCCAAGAACGTTCTCAGGAATTGACGAATTAAGCCGATGCACGCCAAAGGCGAACACAAAGCGAGTACAAGTTTGTTCAAACGGCTGTTCTTCGTTTTACTGCTGGTTTTCTTCCTGGCGGCGACCGGCTACCAGGCCATCAGCAGCGGTATCGACTACTCGCTGGTTATTGGCGTGTTCGCCACGCGTTTCCTGGGCATCTTCGTTGAAGCGGCGCCCTTCCTGCTGCTGGGTTCGATCACCGCCGGCTTAATCGAAGCCTTCGTCAAGGCCGAAGACATCTGGCGTTTCGTGCCAAGCAACCGGCTGGCGGCGACGATCATGGGCGCCTTCCTCGGCCTGGCCTTCCCAGTCTGCGAGTGCGGCGTCGTCCCGGTGACGCGCCGCCTCTTTAACAAGGGACTGCCTGTTTCGCTGGGTGTGGCTTTCTTGCTGGGCGCGCCGTTCATGAACCCCATCGTCTTCGCCAGCACCTATATCGCCTTCGGTTTCGGCCCGGTCTTCATCGGCCGCATCGTCATCACCATCCTGGTCGCGGTCACTGTCGGTCTGGTCATCGGCGCATTTGCCAAGCCTAGCGCTGTGCTCAAGCCCGTATCGCAAGAGCAGGAACATTCGCACGAGCATGAGGCGCCGGCGGCAACGCGCGCCAAACTGCTGCAAGCCCTGCAGATCGCCGCTGATGAATTCTTCGAGATGGGGCGCTTTCTCATTCTCGCCTCGGCCCTGGCCGCCCTGATGCAAACGCTTGTGCCGCAGGAGAGCCTGCTGACGCTGGGCACGGGCTCCGTGCTGTCGGTGCTCTTCATGCAGGTTCTCGCCTATATTCTCAGCGTCTGCTCGACCGTGGACAGCTTCCTGGCGCTGGCTTTTGTGAATACCTTTACCACCGGCGCCATCGTCAGCTTCCTGAGCTTCGGCCCCATGGTCGATATCAAGAGCACGCTGATGTTCACCGGCGTTTTCCGCAAACGCATCGTGCTCTATCTCATTCTGCTGCCCTTTATGTTGAATTTGCTGGCGGGTGTATTGCTCAACCTCGCCCTCGGATACTGATGAAAATGATGGAGAGAACAGGCCAATGACCGCCTTGGGCAACCATCAGCATCACACAGCGCCGAAGAGTGATCCCATCGTCTGGGCGAAGACGGCCATTCTGTTGGGTATGGGTCTCTATTTCAGTTGGCTGATTATCAGCGGCAATCTGGCATATTACATTAATCAGCGCTTCGCCTGGCTCGCGGTAGTCGGCGCGGCGGTTTTCATCGTGCTGGCGCTGGTTAACATTTACAGCAGCTTGCGCGCCGACGACGACGAATGCCACCAGCATCAGCACTTCCAGATCGGCTGGGATATCCTGCTCATCGTCGCCTTGCCCCTGCTGCTGGCGCTGATTGTGCCGTCGCGCTCGCTCGGCATTGAAGCGGTGAACGGCGGCATCAGCCTGA
>JAGWBC010000172.1:7699-8997 GCA_021296115.1 Anaerolineae bacterium
GACTGGCTGCGCGAATTCGAGCGCGCGTCTTCGCCGGCCGCCTTCAATGGAAGTCCCGCAGATGTCACTGGCTTCGTTTATCGCGAGCCGGGCTTTGCGGACGACGCCTTCATGCTCTCGCGCTTCACCATGAGCTGCTGCGTCGCCGACGCCTTCCCCATAGGCATGCCGGTCAGCGGGCCCGACGCAGCCGACTTTGAGACCGGCGCCTGGCTGCGCGCGCGCGGCGAGCTGGAGGCGGCGGATTTCGATGGTGAGTTTATGCCCGTGCTATTCGCCGATACGCTCGAGGCGGTCGCTGAACCGCGGCAGCCCTATCTCTATCCCTGACCGGCAGCCGCTCGGCGGCAGCGAAAATGACTGGCGCGCTATTGCAAAATATAAAACGCCCGCGTCTACCGCAGATGGCAGATTGACAAGAAAGGAGACGGTATGAAACTGGACAAGCTCGACTTCGCCGTTTTCATTCTGGTCGCGTTATGCCTGGCCGGCGTAGGCATCGCCGCTTATCTCGGCGATCCGGCGCGACAGCCGATACAGGTCGCCTATCTCTATCCGGCGCTGGGTTCCCCTCAAAATGTCTGGCTCTCCGACATTGACCAGCCCGGCCATCAGCAGCAGTTGACCTTCAGCGAGCGCGGCGTGTCTGACTTCGACATCAGCCATGACGGCCGCTGGCTGGTCTATGCCGAGCATACCGGTGGCCGCGGCGTAACCCTGCGCTTGCTGGATATTCCCAGCGGGAATGTTCGCGACCTGGTCGACTGCGCCGCGATAAGGGCTTTGTGCACGGCACCGGTCTTCAGCCCCAATGATGAATTGCTGGCCTACCAGCGCTCCGAGGCTTTGGGAACGAGTTACGGCTTGTCGCGCATTTGGCTGGTGGACATGACTAACGCGGCCTATGACACCATTCCCCTCATCGGCGATACACAGATTGTCGGCCACAGCGCGGTCTGGTCCGGCGACAGTAATATGGTTTCCTTCTATAGCGCCGATTCCACTCAGCCGGGTATCTTGTTGTACAATCTTGTGCCGCGCGGCGATGATGACGCGCAGCTGCGTTTTATCCCCTCGTCTTATGGCGTGATGGGTACGCTATCGCCCAACGGCCAGCAGGTCATTTTCCCCGATCTCGTCTTCCGCGATGGACAGTTCTACGGCCACCTGCAAATTGCCGACCTGGCCGAAAAAGAATTCGCCGCTTTCACCGACTCGAATGGCCCCATCGACGATGTCGCGGCGCAGATTAGCCCGGATGGTCGGTCTGTCGCCATCGCCCGCCGCTACACCGACTC
>JAGWBC010000173.1 GCA_021296115.1 Anaerolineae bacterium
CCCTTGGCGAAATCAACCACTACGCGATTCGCCCGCTGCGCTCGTTTCAGTTCGCCGATCAGCCCATCGCCGGCTTGATCTGCAACGACCTGTGGGCGAACCCGACTTGTACGCCCATGCCCGATACCCACCTCACGCACCGGCTGGCTGAACTTGGCGCCCGCATCATCTTCCACGCGGTCAACGGCGGGCGCAGTCGAGCAGAGTGGTCCGATGTGAATTGGCAATTTCACAGCAGCAATCTGCGCATGCGCGCCCGCGCCAGCAAGATCTGGATCGTCACCGTGGACAGCTGCGAGCCAGTGGACATTCGCTGCTCGGCGCCCTCCGGCGTCGTTGATCCCGATGGCAATTGGCGCTGTCAAACGCGAGACAAGGGCGTGGATCGCTTTATTTATACGATTCCCGCGTGACCCCGGACCAAGTTCGGTATTGACCATCTCACGCGCCGACTTATGCTTGTTGCCATGCCAGCGCCTTCTGCGATTACGCGGTAGCGCTCGGCAGCACAATGACAAGCAATTTTACACGGGAGAAAATATCTTGGCGCAATTCGGATTGCTCTATGTAGGCGAACCACAGTTTTCTGGTTCAGAAGAAGAAGCACAGGCGCACCAGCAGAAATACTTCGCTTGGCTCGGCGGTTTGGGTGATGCGGTAGTCAATCCCGGCATGCCATTTGGTCCACCCACACGCGTAGACGCCAGCGGCGTATCCACGGAAACACGTGAAGATCGACTCACTGGAATAACGATCGTCGAAGCAGACGATTTGGACGCCGCCGTCGAGATGGCCAAGAGCTGCCCCTATATTGAGGTGGCCGCGCTCGACGTCGTGCAGATCTTCGAAATGTAAGGACTGTTTACACCACTACCTGTCGGCGCCCAAGCTTGAACAGCCGGCAGGTCCTCTTCTCAGCAACGCGCCGCTTTGTTGTGCCCCCAGCCAAGGGGCGCTAAACTCGTCCCCAGTATTCACCAAGCAATTCTTCGGCAATGAGTCTGAACCTGCGCTATATGCGGCTCGCTGACATCCGTCAAGTAGCGGCGATTGACGTTATCTGTTTTGAACCGCCCTGGTCTTACGAATCCTATACTTTTGAGATCAATGAGTCGCGCGTCAGTCATATGGTCGTCCTGGAACAACTGTCGGACGACGCGCCCTTAGTCCCCAAGCCGCGTCAATCGCTGCGATCACGCCTGCGCGACAAGCTGCGCGGACATTCGCCGGCGAACTACAGCACGGGCGAGATCCTGGGTTATGGCGGCTTGTGGAAAATCGAAGGCGAGGCGCATATCAGCACGATTGCGATACATCCAGCCAATCGCGGCCTGGGCTACGGGGAGATTTTGCTCGCCGGCATGTTCGGCAAGGCGCTGCAACTAGACGCCGAATACATCGTGCTCGAAGTGCGGGTCAGCAATTCAGTGGCGCAGGGACTCTATCGCAAGTACGGCTTCAACCGCATCGCGCGCAAGAAAAACTACTATCGCGGCGATAACGAGGACGCCTGGGACATGCGGGTTTCCTTAGATCGCGATACGCGCCTTCGCTTTGGTCGGCTTTACGAAAAGCTGCGCCTGCAACACGGATTCAGCGACGCGTACAGCCGCGCTGCGCGTCCGCGGGGGTGATGTAATCAATCAAATCTCGCCCATACAGAAACGAGATATACTGTTGCTACAGATCCGCCATTTGCCCAACAACAACGTGAATCACCCATGAATGAATTAAAAGATCTTCCCGGTACCGATTATATGTACTACTCAAACATTGAGCAAAGGCTTCAGGATCTTGACAGCAGAGTTCGGAAAATGCGTCGAGAGGTTGGAAAACTGAGCCCCCAAGTCTTGTCTTACGTTAAGCAACAATTCCGCATCAAGGGTATATACCATTCCAATGCCATCGAGGGAAACTCTTTGTCAATAGGTGAAACTCGAACGGTCGTGGAACAAGGACTAACCATTGCAGGAAAGTCACTGAAGGATCAAGCAGAGGCAAAGAATCTATCTCATGCATTAGATCGTATGGAGGCCTTAGCCGGAGATAAGGAAATCCCAATTACATTGAAAGATATTCGAGAAATACATAAGCTCATTTTGACAGACATACAAGACGAGCATGCTGGAAACTACCGCGAAGGCGAGGTGAAGATTTCAGGCTCTGACTTCGAGCCTCCGAAAGTGTATGAGATTCGGCCAAAGATGGCTGAACTGGGGAAATATGTGCAGTCAGTAACATCGTCCGAAGCCGATATCTGTGGATTACCTATATTGACAGCTACTGCGGTGCACGCCTGGCTTGCACGAATTCACCCATTTATCGACGGAAACGGACGCACTTCGCGGATACTCATGAATCTAATCCTAATCAGAAGTGGCTATCCAATATGTATCGTCACTCACGAGGAGCGACTACGATACTATGACGCCCTAGAAGAATCTCAGGCTGGAGGCAATTTGACGCCATTTATTGAATTGATCTACGAGGGCGTTCTTGAAAGTCAAGAGGTCTGGGAAAAAGCCGCTGAAGATCAGAAACGGGACATGGAAAGACGTAGACAGATTGCAACGCGTCTTGAACAACCAGTCAAGGCTCGTGCACAGAACGAATACGAAGTCTGGTTCAATGCAATGGAGTTGCTAAAAAGTTACTTCAAGCAGTTTGTGGAGGATGTCAACGAAACGACGACTCTTAGAAGCGTCAATTTGAACTTCAAAGACTTCGGTATTCTCAGTTCGGAAAAGTACCTTGCATTGCGTGAAAGAGGTACCGCCAAGCGAACTTGGTTCTTCGGCATCGAGTTTATAAGGGAAACGAAACGTGCCAGATACCTTTTCTACTTCGGATATCCCGATTACATGATAAAGGCGCACGCCTCGGTGATTTTGATTCTCGCGAAGGACCCAGACCTAAACTACTTTTATGTGCCACTCAACGAAATTAGCCAGCCCAGTAGGTTGGATATATTTCAAGTTGGATTCAATATCAAAGAGCAGAAATTCGTTGCGTCAACTACGGGTGGCGTTTGGGATGGCAAAGTAGAGGACTTAGCTTGGAAATTCTTCGAGCAAGTCGTCGAACGCGACTTCGGCGCCTAGCCTACTCCCGCAACGCCCGCATCCCGTTGAGCGTCACCGCCAGCGACATGCCCATATCCGCGAAAACCGCGGCCAGCATCGTCACATTGCCCGTCACCGCCAGCAGCAGAAATACCGCCTTCAAGCCGATTGACAGCGCGATATTCTCCCGGATCAACCGCCGCGCGAAACGCGCTCGTTTGATGGTCGCAGGCAGCTGATGCAGCCCATCCGCCATCAACACGATGTCCGCGGTTTCCATCGCCTGCGCGCTGCCAGCGCCGCCCATGGCGATGCCGACCGAAGCCCGCGCCAGCGCCGGCGTGTCGTTGATGCCATCCCCAACCATCGTGACCTGCCCGTGCTTGGCCGCCAGCTTCTCCACAGCAATGACTTTATCTTGCGGCAGCAAGTCGCCATAGAAACGATCCACGCCCACGTGACCCGCAATCGATTCCGCCACCGTGCTGTTGTCGCCGCTTAACATGACCGACTCGATGCCGATTTCGCCCAATGCCGAGACGACCGCCGGGCTCTCTTCTCGCGGCGAATCAGCCAGCGCGATGACGCCGCGAACGGTATCGCCGTCATGCACCATGATCGCGCTCCGGCCCGAATCCTCGATGCCAGCGGCCAGCTCGCACAAGTGAGCGCTATGCTCAAATTCATCATCGAAGTATCGGTGGCTGCCGACGGTTACGCGCTGTCCAGCTACATTACCGCGTACGCCGAGCCCCGATATCGTCTCCACCGCCGAGGCGTCTGCGTAGGTCACGCCTTGCTTTGAAGCCGCTAGTAAAATGGCGTTGGCAAAGGGGTGGGTACTCTGCGCTTCCACCGACGCCGCCAACGCAATCAGTTCGGCGCAGGGTTCGCAGTCCGGCTCCTCCTCGCAGTCATTTGTATAAGTCGCCATTACGCTGAGCCGGCCCTGGGTCAAGGTTCCCGTCTTGTCGAATGCGATCACTCGTGTGCCCGCCAGCGTTTCAAGCGGAGCCCCGCCCTTGACAAGCACGCCGCGCCGAGCCAAAGACGTGATCGCACTGATGACGGTCACCGGCGTACTAATCACCAAGGCGCAAGGACAGGCGATCACCAGCATCGACAGGGCGCGATAAAGCCATCCGCTTCCCTCCGGCCCATGCCAGAAGCTGCCGCCGAAAAAAAGCGGCGGTATCAAGGCGACAGCGATTGCGGCCAGCGCCACTGCCGGCGTATAAATGTGGGCAAAGCGGTCGATCAGTCGTTGACTGGGCGCCCGCCGCGATTGCGATTTCTGAAGCAATTCAATAATTCGGCTCAGCGTATTGTCAGATGCCAGCCGGCTAACGCGAATCTCCAGCGCTGCTTCTCCATTTATCGACCCGGCGAATACCTCGTCACCCGGCGCCTTGGCCAGCGGCAAGCTCTCCCCAGTGATATGCGCCTGATCAACCCCACTTTTTCCCGCGATCACGGCGCCATCCATCGGGATTCTCTCGCCGGGCAACACGCGGATGCGATCGGCAATCCGCAACTGCTCCACCGGCACGATGTCACTGCCTTCGCCGTCCAATCGCTGGGCCGTCAGAGGTTTCAGCGCCACCAGCGACCGAAGACTGTCGCGGGCGCGATCCGACGTATAGCCTTCCATCGCCTCGCCAATGGCGAATAAGAAAATGACCGTGGCCGCCTCCAGAAACTCGCCCAGGATCAAGGCGCCAATCGCAGCCACCGTCATCAGCATATTGATGTTGAATTCTCGGTTGATGCGCAGCGAGTTGATGCCGCTTGTCGCGATCGGCTTCATGGCCACCATCATCGCCAGCACGTACAAGATCTTGCCGAATTCCGAAGGCAGCAGCCGCAGCAGGTCGGCTGCAATCGCGATGAGTAGCAATGCCCCGCCCACAATCGCCAGGCGGCTTTCTGGACGCCCGAGCAAGTAATCCCAGAACCCCAACAGGCCTGCACGCTTCAGCTCGTCATTGTCAGCCGCGTCCGCGCCAAAATCCTCGGCTTCGCTAATCGTTTTGCCCAGGGCTTCAACGCGCTCTTGCAGACGCGCGAAATCGACATCGCCGATCAATTCCAATGTATTAGTAAAGTATTCTACATTCGCGGATTCCACGCCTTCGAGCTGATTGACGGCGCTTTCGACTTCTCGGGCGCAGCCGGCACAGTCCATATTGCCTATTTTGAACTCTCTGGTTGCCATCACATCGCCTCGCTAATGATACATCATATCATTAGCAACCGTCTTACTTCCTTGCAAAGTATTGTACAGGTGAGTTAGCAGGCTGTCAATGAAATTGGCGACGAAGCGATGGTCGCCGTTCCCGCAGTTGCGAACCAACTGGCTAGATTTGGCGCAGCTTCCTGGCGCGCAACAAGAGGCCGCCAACGATCAGGGCGATGAAAATCCATATGTGAAACGCTTCCGCTTCGATGGCGGCGGTGATCAGCCCGACGCCGAACCATAACAGCAGCAATACCATCGCCAGAATGATGTATTTCAGCACATCCTCTGGCAAGCGCCGCGCCTGGTGAATTAGCAGCACCCAGAAACAGAGCCCGCCCAGAAAACTGCCGTAGAAGGCAAGCAGGAAGGCCAGCGCATGCCCCGCCGAGGCGTCCATTGCCTTAAGCAGCAGCGGGCCATTCACCGTCCCCCAAAACAGCCAGGGCCCGGGACTGAGGAAATTCATGCCAATCCCGGTCAGCAGCACCCGGCGCCAACTGATTGCCACTGCGGCGCCGCCGTCATAGACCTGACTCAAAGCGCGTCCAGCCTGATATTGCCGCAGCGCGCCTCTGGCGATGAAGAGCAGCAGACAGCCGCCAGCAAGCTGGATCAGGTTGAGCGCTTGCGCGGGCAACTGGCCCAGGATGAAGGCCATTAGGACGATGATCCGCGCATCGGTGATCAGAGGCGCAATCACAACCAGCAACGCTTTTCGCCAGCCCTGCACTGCCGCAATATTCACCAGGTAGGCGATTAACGGACCGGGAACGGTCGCGGCGCTGACGCCAAGACCCATCGCCGGCGCTATGAATTCATTCAGAGCAGCCCCCTTGCTTCTAGCGACGGTACACGGCAGCTAGTCGAACTCGGTTGGCAGATCAGGCTGGCGCCAATGCTTGAACCAGCGCGCGATCTGCTCGGCTGTCACTCTTCGCTGAACCAACCGACTTCTGTCGTCTCCGCGCTGGTCTGCGCTGCGCCGCCGACCAGTTCGCAGAGAAACGCCATTTTGTAAACCTCATGCGCCGATGGCGGGTGACGGCGTTTGCGATCTTCCACCGCCAGCAGTTTGACCGCCCTGGCCTCGTAGCCGCTCTCTTCGCGGATTTCGCGCTCGACAGCTTCTGAAGGCGTATCGCCTATATCGGCCCAGCCGCCGGGCAGCGTCCACATGCCGTCGACCGCTTCCCGCACCAGCAGAACTTTGCCGTCCCTGAACACCGCTCCGCGAACGTCAACCTTCGGCGTGATATAGCCGTCGTCGAGGTCGAGGACAGCCCGTACGCGCTCCTTGTCAGCGTCTGCGGCATCCGCCAGCATATCCGCCGCGATATTCAGCAGCTGCTCATAGCGATCGCTATCATAGTGATTATTCGAATAATGGAGGCCGGTTCTCGCGAGGGCCGCTATCTTCTTCGCCCAGTTCACTTGATCAGTCATGACTGCTCCGCGAAGTCTCGTTGGCGACCGCATTATACACAGCTATCGAGCGCGCGGTAACTGTGCGCGACCTTCGCCAAAACAGCGCAGCGCTGTATTCTGTTCTGTCCGGCCCAAGGCCCGCCGCGGGCTGGCGAACAGGCAGCATCCTCAATGTGGTAAAATAGGCGCACTGAGCGAGCGGGTCCGGCAGTATGACACCCTACCGCAAGATTAAACGGAATTACCGAAGACAATTCTTCAGCGACCGGCGGCGAAGATTTTCAGGCATCTCGCTGCTCCTTTTGCTCCTGTTCTTGGCCTGCGTCATCGGCGCCACTTTCGCCTTCGGTTACGTCTTTAGAGGCGAAGTGGAAGCCACCGTGAACGAGTTCATGGGCACGCCTCGGCCTACGCCTACGCTGCAGGCAAATCAGTATGCCCAACGAGGCTTTGCGCATTTTCGCGAAGGCAAGCTTGATGAAGCCTCGAGCAACTTTGAACTTGCGGTCACCCAGCGTCCGCACAATGTCGCTTATCTCTACGAATATGGCATCATCCTGCTAGAATCCGGTAATGACCAACTAGCTGAGGAGATGGGCGATCGCGCCATTGCGGCGGCGCCGGCTGACGCGCGCGGATATGCGCTGAAGGCGCGCGCCTTGATGTGGGCCGACGCCGCTTCAGCTATACCGGTCGCGGTTAAGGGCCTGGAGTACGGCCCCGATTTCGCGCCCCTGCACGCGTCGCTGGCGATCGCCTACACCAATATCGGCCGCTACGCCGAGGGCTTGCAGCGCGGCATCCGCGCGACTGAGCTTGATCCCCTGGACTCATTTGGATTCCGCGCCTACTCCATTCCGCTGATCTATACCGGCCGCAGCAGCGAAGCCATCGCCGCCCTGGAGAAAGCCGTGGCCATCAGTCCCAAGCTGACGGCGCCCTACTTCGAACTGGCCGCTCAATACCGCAAAGAGAATTACCAGGAGATGGCGGTGGGCATCTATCGCCGCATCCTCGAATTGGAGCCGGACAGCGCCAAAGCTTATCTGCGTATTTGCCAGACTTATGCCGAAATCGGCGAATTCCTGGAAGGCACGCGCTTCTGCGAGACGGCCACCGAGATTGACCAGACCTACGCCCCTGCCTGGCAGTACCTGGGCCAATTGCAGTACGCTCGCCGCAACTACGAGAGCGCGCTTGAGTCGCTGGAGAATTGCGTCGCCAACGGCTCCACGGCGGTCGAGTGTTACTATATTCGCGGTTTGGCCTACTACTTTCTGGGCGAATGTTCCACCGCCTGGGACGTATTGCTGGAAGCATTTCTCTACACCAATGAGCAGAGCATAATTGATATCATCAACATCGGACTGGGGGACATCCGCGCCAACTGCCCCGGCTTCGAGAGCGCCCAACTGCCAACGCCCATCCCGCCGACGCCCATCCCGCCGACGCCCATCGGAGGCATCTAGGGTGAAGATCCAGCGTGATTACACGCAGCCCTTCTTCCGCGAGCCCAAACGTCATCCGCTTCGCAACATGATCATCGCCGTGCTGCTGGGCTTGCTGCTGGGCCTGGCGATCTTGTGGCAGTGGGAGGCCGTGCAAGGCGTCGTCCAGAGCTTCAGCGCCAGCCCGCCCGCGCCGACGCCGCTGCCCAGCGAGCTGGCGACCCGCGCCTCGGTGCTGTTCCTGGCCGGCAATATCAGCGGCGCCGAGGAACTGCTGGCGCAGGCAGTCGCAGAGCGGCCGAACAACATCGCCTACCTCTATGAACACGGCCGCCTGCTGATCGAGCTGGGCCGCTATAACGAGGCGCATGATCATGGCGCAGCCATCACCGAGCTCAATGCCCGCGATGCGCGCGGCTTCGCGCTGAAAGCCACAGCCTTGACCTGGCAGGGCCAAGCCTCCGTCGCCATTCCCATCGCGCTTTCGGGCCTGGAGTTGAATCCACGCTTCACCCCCCTCTACGCCACATTGGCGCGCGCCTATGTCGATACGCAGCGCTGGGCCGACGGTCTCGAAGCCGGCGAGCGCGGACTGTCCATCGACGATAGCGATGCCGACCTGATACGCGCCTACGCCTACGCGATGCAATCGGTCGGCTCCTACAACGATGCCGAAAACTACCTGCAGCGCGCCATACAATTGCGCCCGACTTATCTGCCCATTCACTTCGAGCTGGGCGGGCTGTATCTGGCGCGCGATGACGACCAGAGCGCCATCGACATCTACAACCGCATCCTGTCGCTGGAGCCGCGCAACGCTCGCGCCATGTTGCGGCTCTGCCTGGCCTATCGCAAGGTGGGCGAGTTCGCGCGGGCGCTGGGCTTCTGCCAGGACTCGGTTGAATACCAGCCGGCGGACGCCGAGGCGCAGTTTCAGCTGGGTCTGCTGCATTATCGCGAGCGCCAATTCGAAGCCTCGCGCGATGCCTTTCAGCAGTGCTTGCGATACGATGACGGCTTTTACGACCTGTCCTGCCGCTATCGCCTGGGGCTGTCGCATTATTACACCGGCGCCTGCACCCTGGGCTGGAGCCTGCTGCGGGATTCGCTGGATCTGGCGCAAGCGGCGGGAGACAGCGCCACCGTCGGCAACATCTTGCAGGGCCTGGACGCCATCGAGAGCGATCCCGCTTGTGTGGACGAGGCGGCCGCCCCGGTGACCATTCAGCATTGACCGGCGCTGGACACTCCTTTAGCCTACTCGCGTTCAGCCGCCCCGACTGATAAAGATGAGCATGCTTGATACCAGCCTCAAGCTCTACCGCAAGACGCTGAAGCGGGTTCGCCCGGCGCATATCGCCCTGCACCGCGTGCTGAGCGGGCTGCTGCTGCCCGGGCTGGAGCGCGCCACCGGCTTTCAGACTATCGCCGAGGACCCCTTCTGGTTTCGGCTGGAGCTGCTGACGCGGCAGCATGAGCGCGAGACGCGGCAACTGCTGGAGCGGCTGGCGCAGCCGGGCATGGTCGCGCTGGATATCGGCGCGCATGTCGGCTATTACACCCGTTTGCTAGCGCGGCGCGTGGGCGCGGACGGGCGCGTCATCGCCCTGGAGCCGAACCCGAGCACGCATCGGGTGCTGCAGCGCAACATCAGCCAATTGCCCACAGTCAGCGCGCTGCAACTGGCCGCCGCCGAGACTGAAGGCAGCGCCGAGCTCTACGACTACCTGATGATGTCGGCGAGCGGCTCGCTGCACTATGACGAGTCGCTGGCGCATCAGCAGCAGGCGAGCATGGGCGCGGGCGATGTGGCGCCGCGGCGGGAGGCCGGCTTCGGTCGCCATCGACGACTGCCTGGCCGAGCTGGGCCTGGGGCGGGTCGACCTGGTGAAGATGGACATCGAAGGCGCCGAGCTGGCGGCGCTGCGCGGCATGAAGCGGACGATCGCCCGGTCGCCCGGGCTGGCGCTGGTGATGGAGTACAATCCGAGCGCGCTGCAAGCCTTCGGGCATGAGCCGGCCGCGGCGCTGCACGAGGCGCTGGGGTTGGGCTTCGGGCGGGTGCAAGCCATCGAGGCGGACGGCACGCTGAGCGATTGGGGCGATGCGGCCCTGGTCGAGCGGGAGACGGCGCGTCTGCTGGGTGGCATGGGCGTGGTGAATTTGCTGCTTACGAAGTGAATGCGTCGAAGGTAATTCACCACAGAGGCACAGAGAAAAGATTGTTTTTGGATTTTTCTTCATAGCTCGGTCACGCTGTCTGCCGAGAGTCGTCCGGCGAAGGTTGGGCAGATGATGCCGCTTCCAGAGCATTGAGCGCTTCCGCCAGTTCTTTTTCCAAGTCTTTTATTTTGTTCATATATTTCAGTTCGTCGTCTGACCAAGGCGGGACGTTGTAGACCGACCCATTGTAGGTATATTCGAAGCGGATTACCTTTTCAGGATTGAGATCAGGCAGCATCTCATCCAGTTGATATATTTGGTCGAGGACACGGGACAAGGCGAGACTGCGCCGGTTGATATCGGGGTCGTCGGGCCTGAGGTTGGCGGCCAGGCGGTGGGCGTGTTTCATCAGAATGTCGCGGACTTTGCGGAAGTCTTCGAAATCGCTCTCTGAATCTTCTTCGTCCTCCTCCAGGGGATAGGGATAGGACTTGCCGGGCACGCCGCCGCCAACCTGCATCAGGAGGTTGTCTTTGTGCCAATAAGCGGCATCGGAGTCGGGATCGGGCAGCTCTTCCTGCTGTTCGTATGTGGCGTAATCGTCGACGGATTCTTGCAAGGGACGCTCTGAGCGTTCGGCGGGTAGTTTGTTTACCACTCGACCGTCAGGCAGGCGATAGTAGGTCTGGTCGCCGTCTCGAATGATTTCGGCTCCGGGGTGGTCGGGTGGCGGTGGTGTTTCTGTTTTATGAGAATGATTATCAATAGACGGATTATTTTTT
>JAGWBC010000174.1:0-3977 GCA_021296115.1 Anaerolineae bacterium
ATTTGAATGCTGGGGGAATTGTTTGGTTGGGTCATTGGGCTATCGTTCCTCTCAGTAACTCTGTCTCTATTGCAGGCAACTATATGGCAAATGGCGGGTAGCGAGTAGGGGTGTTGTTGGGTCAACAGATTAGCGCGAAAAGCGGTTTTGGCGAAGGCAAAATGAGGTGTATCAATGGGCCGCCGTCAGCTGCGACGTAGCTTGCTAATCGAGCATCAAATCGTATTCGCGCAAGCCAGCAGCCGTAGCCACGAGTTCAAGTTCACTTAGACTATCTAGATATTCGTCCACAGTAAACTTCTTCCTTATGTGACGTCGTCTGACAGTGCGAACATCCGCACAAAACTTGCCAGGGAAGAGATCGAGATGATTGGCCAGAAAAACATCAGGGTGCTGCGACTCAATGCCATACTTGCTTAATTCGTCGCTGGGAAAGTCTTTCAAATTGTACGTGACAATGACATCACAGCGACCTACAATTGCGGCAGCCAAAACATGGCGATCTTTTTCATCCGGCAGGTCCAATGAATCAATGATCATGTCGTAACCGTCCACAAGCGCGTTTCTGGTTTCAGCGTCCATTTGGTCTCGTCTTCGCTCCACACTATCCGCCCCCATGTCCGGGTAAAGTCTTCGCACGGTTTTCATCCACTCGCGATGTATATCATTTGTCCACTTTGCCCGAAACAGGTCATCTACAGCGAGTTGTACGAGCAGGTCTGTCAGTCGATTTGGAACCAAGACGTTGGCGTCAAGTAGCGCTGTGTACCTGTTTCGGCTAGTCATACAGACCTAATTCCTCAGCTTCTGCCACCATCTGATCGAGAATTGCCTCTCGCCGGCGGTCAATATCCTCCTTGTATTTCATTACGTCTTCAATGCGAATGCGGCGATGGCGTCCCACGAGTCGGAACGGAATCTCCTTCTTATTTAGAAGTCCTATTAGATAGGGACGAGAAACGTTCAGTATATCTGCCGCCTCCATGGTAGTGAGTTCAGCGTGTTGCGGAAATATCATGACGCCGTGCCCGGCTGCCATCGCCTCCAAAATGCTATTGAACATTTCTAGTGAGCCAGATGGCAAGACAATCGACTCTTTACCGTCCGCGAATGTGAGATGGACGGTTTTCGTTCCTTGCTCGCGGACGAACGGTATAATCTTAGAGGATGCAGTTCTTGCGAGGTCTGCATCCGTCTCACTTGGGGGCAGTACTCTAAGCGCTTCCATTTTTCACTCCTTCCACTTACACGGTAAGCCTATCACACAAACGAAATAAACGCAATAAGTGAAGTATTCGCAACAAGAAGGCGCTAGTGAGGTTGCAGCACCGTATCCCCCAGCGCCTCGCCAAGCACCTCCACAAACAGATCCACATGCTCGCGCCGGAAGATCATCGGCGGCTTGAGCTTCAGCACATTGTTATGCGGTCCCTCGGTGCTGACCAGAATTCCCCGCCCCTTTATACGCTCAGCGATGTAGGCCGCTTCCCAATCGGCCGGCGCCAACGTGCGGCGCGGAAGCAGTCACCTACCTCGATGAGCGGCTCAAACCGGCGCTGGAAGAAACCCTGGGCGTCATCCTCTGGCAGGAGCAGGTGCTGAAAGTGGCGCACGATATCGCCGGCTTCAGGCACGGCCAGGGCGAGATGCTGCGCCGCGCCCTGGGCAGCAAATACTCCTTCCAACTGCTCGACCAGCTTGAAGTCGTCTTCATGGAGGGCGCGCTGAAAAATGGTGTGGAGGAAGAGGTGGCGCGGACGATCTTCTAGCGGCTGATTCAAGCCGGCGCGCTGGATCGCTGGGGCAACTCACGCCATCAACTGCTCTGGGATGCCGGCGTGCTCTATAAAGCGCACGGACGTCTGCCCCTGCGGCTGGAGGCGCCGGCCGCGCAACTGCCCGAGCCGACCGCGATGGAGCGGCTGAATATGGAGTTCGCGGCGACCGGTTTATCCACCCAGCACCATCCCATGCAGTACTTCCGCAAGTGGTGTGCCGAGCGGCGCATCCTGCACAGCAAGCAGATGATGCGCGCGCGGGAACGGGCGGTGGTCGAGACGGCCGGCATGGTCGTCATCATTCAAGCGCCCGAGACCGCCAAAGAAATCCGCTTCATCACGCTGGAGGATGAATTTGAATTGATCAACGTGGTCGTCTTCCCCGACCTGTACCAGCGGACGCGCAAGATCATCCGCGGCGAGCGTTTCTTGTAGTTCAAAGGCGTGATCGAGCGGGACGAGACGGTGACCACCCTGCGGGCGACCGGCGTGCGCGCCTTGCCGCTGGATGCGCCCAGCCTGCCCAGCCTGCCGCGCTGGCGCAGCCACATGAGTATGCCGTCACCGAGAGACAATAGCGTTACAGTAAGCGTAATCTGGTAGCAATGAAAAAAGATGTGGTATTATGCGCTCGACACTGAGTTTAAGCTTCGTTAGGAGAGAAAAGTGTGCAAGTCCGGGCGCTAATCGCGATCATGTTGGTCGGACTGGCCCTGCGGATTGGCTACGCGGCAGCCATCTACGAGCCGTCGCTGCTGAACTACAACCTCGACGACTTTGTATCGTACCGAAACGCAGCGACAGATATCCTGGACGGCGATCTGGCTTTCACCAACAGCCTCTATATGAAGCGGCCACCAGTATACTCAATAATGGTCGCGGTTCTCGGCATACAGCCCTTTCTAGTCATCGCCGCCAATATTGCGCTTGGTATCGCCATTATTCCACTGACCTACCTCTTGGGACGGCAGCTCAAACTCTCAATCGAAGTCTCCTCATTGGCCGCATTCATCGTTGCGCTTGATCCGACAAGCATACGAGCCTCCGTAGTATTGCGGGCGGACGCCATGGCGGACTTCTGGTTGGTGCTGGCATTTGTAGGCTTGCTCTATGTCAGACAGGCAGAAACAGTACGGGCAGCTGTATTTTTCGGATTCATAGCCTCCAGTTTCATCATGATGTCTGCCTTGACACGTCCAGCGGCATATCTGCTGTGGATTCCTATGGGATTCTGGCTCCTGTTTACTCACATGCGCTGGCGCGTCCCGGCTGTGGCTGCCATGGCGGCGGTTGGTTTTGCGGTCGTAAACTTGTGGAGCCACCACAACGGCGTTTATTTCAACAATCCCACTTTTTCTAGCGCCGGCACTTTTCAGCTGCTCTACGTCCGTGCGGCATCAGTTTTGCACCAGGCCACCGATGAGGATATTGACGATGTGTACGCGGAGTTGGCCATGCGCGTTGAAGAGCGACTAGGCAACGACGTACAAGACATTACTTCTAACTGGCGTCACCGGCACCTAGCCAGCACATCAAAACAGGCGGCAGCAATGACGGATATCGCCGTCGAGATCTTTCTACGCTATCCAGTGCAATACATACTGACGATACCTGTCGGCTTATACCGAGCGCTCTTCCCAGTGAACTCGTGGCCACTTTGGAGCGCCATTGTCTTCAATCTGGCATTTTTGTTGACATCGGCTTATGGGCTAGCGCAGATGGCGCGAGCGCGAAGAATCAGTGACGCTTTTTACCTGGTCCTTCCCTGCGTGTATTTTCTTGCGGGCACGTTGTTGGTTGCGACGGCCAGCTTCGACACTCGCGCCCGCGTCATGGTCACGCCACTGCTCGCCATCATGGCCGCTCACGGTGTTATGCGCCTGCTCAACCGGCGAAGAGCGGCGTCGGCGTCCCCTTCACCCCCGGCCGGTAGCTGAAAAAGCTGCCCGCCAGCGGATACTTGGGCTTGTCGGCTTCGTCAATGCCCGTGCTGGCCGTGGTGATGTAGAGCGTGTCCAAGTCGGCGCCGGCAAAGGTACAGCTGGTGATATTGGGTACCGGCAGCGGCACGACCTGCAAGATCTCGCCAGCCGGCGAATAACGTGTGATGCGCGCGCCGCCGAAGTGCGCCACCCAGATGCAGTCCTCGCTGTCGACCGTCATGCCGTCCGGCACGCCCTCGTCATCCTGCGTGAACGC
>JAGWBC010000174.1:4090-10237 GCA_021296115.1 Anaerolineae bacterium
TGTCGCATTGCCGTACGCTGAGGTCCGCATCCAGGCGATACAGCGAGCCCGTTTCGCCCGCTTGCTCGATGTCCATGGTGCCGGCCCAATAGCGGCCGCTGTTATCGACCTTGCCGTCGTTGAAGCGGTTGCCGGGCTGGTCAGCTTCCGGCAGCACAATCGGCGAGGCGGACAGCACATCAAAGTTGATCCAGGCATAACCGTCCTTGATGGTGCCGATGAAGCCGCCCGCCTGCCGCGGCGACAAGCTCGTCACCTCGAAGTCAAAAGTCCAGGTCGTTTTGCCGCCATCGGCCAGCGCGTAGCGGTGTACCTTGTTGCTGAAAATATCGACCCAGTAAACCGCGTTCTCCGCCTCGACCCAGAGCGGTCCCTCACCCAGGATCGCGGGAATCTCCCATACCAGTTGCACTTCGCTCATTTTCGCCTTCCTTTTGTTCTTAACTACAGAGTCCGCAGAGGGCACAGAGAACCAATGTCCGGCTTTTTCATCCACCTGGCAAAAGGAAAGTTTCCGGATTGCTGCCTTTATCGCCGTTCTCCCTGGAACTTATTGCTCCGGAAAATATCTCTGCGCTCTCTGTAGTTGATCCGACTAATTTCGCGCGTATTCTACCAATTCGTGAAGGAGCCGTCAGCCCGGCGCAGATGCTTGAGCTCGCCCATGCTAAATGGAAATTTGCCCAGCGCCTCGGCGTTGAACTCGATGCCCAAACCTGGCGCCGTCGGCGGCAGCAGGTAGCCATCTTCCCATTCCGGCTGATTCAACACCAGATCCGGCAGGCTTTCGCCCGGGCGGCGTGGCAGCTCTTGCACAGCGCAGTTGGGCACGGACAGGCACAGATGCAAAAAGGCGACGGTCGCGACCGGCCCAATCGGGTTATGCACGGCCAAGTCGATATAATGCGTCTCGCACATGGCGGCGATCTTCTTGGCTTCGCTGAGCCCGCCGCAGATGCACAGGTCGATGCGCGCGTAGTCTATCAACTCTTCTTCGATGACCTGGCGGAATTCCCACTTGGAACTATATTGCTCGCCGGCGGCCAGCGGCACGGTGGTGCGAGCGCGCAATTGACGGTAAGATTGCGAATTCTCGACCCGCAGCGGATCTTCGATGAAATAGGGGCGGTGCTGTTCGGCTTCCTGGCACAGCCACAGCGCATCGGCCGGATTGAGGCGCGTATGCACATCCAGCGCCAGCTTAACGTCGCCGCCCAGCGCCAGCCGCAGCGCCTCGAATTCCCTGATGGCGCGCCGCACTTCGACATCGGGCTCAAGCAGGCCGTCGGGTTCATGCCCCAAACCCCAGCGCAGCACTTTCCAGCCTTCTTCCAGCGAGCGCTGGCAGCACTCGACCAGCTCCTCGACCGTATCACCGCCGTTGTGATTGTAAGTCAGCACGCGGTCGCGGACGCGGCCACCCAGCAGCTCATAAACCGGTACGCCCAGCGCCTTGCCTTTGATATCCCACAGGGCGATGTCGATGGCGGCGATGGCGGCGGTGAGAATGCGCTGCGCCGGGAAGAAGCCGCCGCGGAATAGCAGCTGCCAGATGTGCTCCGTGCGGAAGGGATCCTGGCCGATAAGCAGGGGGCGGAAGTGATCGATGGCACCCTGCACCGCCAGCTCGCGCCCGGTGATGCCGGCTTCGCCGATGCCGCTGATGCCCTCGTCAGTCTCGACCACCACGAAGCAAAAGGTGCGCCATTCCCGCGCCAGATAAACTTTGACGTCCGTGATTTTCATAGTGCCTCCAATCCTTGCCGGATTCTCTGGAAGCTAATTTTAACCGCTCACGGCGCGCATACACAGCTCGCCAGCACAAGATGCTTGAGCTCGCTAGTAATGAAGGGGTACTTGCCATGCGCGTCGGGATACCTCTTAATCCGCCGAGGAATGTGCGGCTGGTGGGTGTTGCAACTACGAGTGGGGCTGTATTGCGAATATGAAAACAGCCCCATCGTGAGATACGGCTGTTTCGCAATCGTTCAGTTGAGGCGCCGCGAGCGCGCTAGTCCTGCGCCAGTTGATAAACTCGCACGTAGTCGACGATCATCTCCTGTGGGAACTCAGTGGTCTCATCGGGACTGCCGGGCCAATAGCCGCCGACCGCCACGTTCATCAGCAGGAAGAAGTCGTGGTCATAGACCCACTGATTACCATTGAGGTCGTGTGCGCTGGTTAAGTTGACCAGCTCGTCATCGACATACCAGCGGATGACATTTTCATCCCAGTCTATGGCATAGACGTGGAAACCCTCGTCGAAATTCACATCAGCGCGATAAACATGTCCTATGTTGCCGGCGCCGCTATAGCCCGGTCCGTGCAAGGCGCCGTAGACCACGTTCTTCTCACCGACATTCTCGAGGATGTCGACCTCGCCGCTGAGCGGCCAGCCGATCTCGGGGAAGTTGGCGCCCAGCATCCAGAAGGCGGGCCAGATGCCTTGCCCGTTCGGGATGTCGATCCGCGCTTCAACGCGGCCGTAAGTGAACTCGACCTTGTCTTGCGTGATGCAGCGAGCCGATGTGTAGAGGCATTCGCCGTAATGGCAGCTTGCATCCTCAAGCGTCTCCTCGCGCGCAGTGATGACCAGATTGCCCGCGCCATCATGCGCGGCATTCTCGACGCGATCGGTATAGTATTCCAACTCGTTATTGCCCCAGCCATGCCCGCCGACTTCGCAGGTCCACGATTCGCTGCTGATTGGCGCTCCGGCTTCAGCGTCAAACTCATCCGACCACATCAGATTCCACTCACGCGTGTCCCAGCCGATGCTTTCGTCGATTTCGACTTCCGTCGCCTTTTCGCTCGCGCGGATCTGCACCTGGCTGGCGTCGTCAACCACCACGATCATCAGGTCGTCCAGATAGGCGGTCTGGGCGCCAACACCGGCCGGAAAACCAAAGGCGTAGCCCCAGACAGCGTCCAGATTGAAACCGTCATCGGGCGCGCCACCGGGCTGCCAGTCGGCTCGACGCTGGAAGAAAGCAAAGGGAATGGTGAATTGCTGCCAGTCTTCGTAGTCGTCCAACAAATGATAGTAGAAGCGCTCGGCAGAATCGGCGTTGCTATCCATCAGGCGATTGTCAAAGATCTCGATCTGGACGACGCGCCCGCTGTTATTGCCGTAGAGCCAGAATTGCAGGGCGTTATGCCCCGTCCAGTCCATGCTTTGCCAGCCGTCGCCGTCGCTGAAGGCATGGGTGAAGCCGCCCCAAGCGCCGATATTGTAGTCGATGCGCAAGATCTGATTGGGCGCGCTGGCCTCAGGGAGAGCTAGCTCGGTGAAGGGCATGATCTGGCTGACGCCGATGATCGCGTTCGCGGTCGTATCGCCCCAAGGGACGAAGCCGATCGCCGCGCCGTCCGCCTGGCTTACATATTGCAGACCCATATCATAATCGGCTACCAGCACCGGTTCGGCGAAAGGAATGGGCGCCAGCAGCGCTGCGTTGAGCGCAACCTCGGCTAGCTCGACCGGTTCGGGCGCTGCCTCCGCTGCCGACTCTTCGACGATGGCGGCTGCCGGCGATGCCACGCCTTGCAGGACAACCAGCTGCACCTCATCGATTATGGCGAAAGCGCTGTCGATGCCCGCCGGCAAGCTGAAGGCATAACCGGACACGGCATCAAGCCCCAGTCCATCATCCGGCGCGCCGGACGGCTGCCAGTCTGATCGGCGCTGGAAATCGATGAAGGGAATCTCGATCAGGCGCCAGCCGTAAGCGTCGTCGTCAAAGCGATAAAACCAACGCTCGGCCGTGTCGCTGGCGAGATCAGGATTCCGATTGTCGAAGATTTCAAATTGAATCGTGCCGCCGGTGTTGTTGCCCAGGAACGCAAAGCTGATTGCGTTGTAGTCACGCCAATCCATGCTGATCCAATTTTCGCCATCGTTGAAAACGTGGGAAAAGCCGCCCCATGCCGCGATATCGAAGTTTATATTCAGCGCGGAAGATTCCTGGTCGCCGCGTTTGGCAGTGAACAAGCTCAGCGCGACATTGTCCGGCGTGTCACCCCAAGTAACGTATCCGATGTCATTGCCGTCGCCATCGATTCCGACGTACAGCTCGTCCATTTCAAAATCGTCCAGCAGCAGCGGCTCGACATCCAGCGTGACCAGTTGAACATCATCGAGGTAGGCCGTTTGCGCGCCGGCGCCGGGCGGGAAACCAAAGGCCAGGCCGGATACCATGTCCAGGCCGAGACCATCATCGGGCGCGCCACCGGGCTGCCAATCGGTGCGCCGCTGGAAGCTCCGGAACTCGATGGTGATTTCCTGCCAGCCGTCGTAGTTATCGGCGATGCGATAATACCAACGCTCGGCGCTATCGCCGGTGATGTTAGGATTGCGATTGTCGAATACTTCGACTTGAATGTTGCCGCCCGTATTGTTGCCATAGAGCCAGAAGCGCACGGCGTTGTATGGCGTCCAGTCTTGGCTGATCCAGTTTTCGCCGTCAGTCAATGCGTGTGTAAATCCACCCCAGGAGCCAATGTCATAATTGATCTCCAGCACGGTAGACATGACATCGACGCGTTCCATCTCGGCCAGCGAAAGCACAACATTGCCGGCGATATCGCCCCAAGGCGCATGGCCTATGGCGTTGTTGTACGGGTCGCTCCCTTCAAATAGTTCGTCCGCCTCGAAGTCGGCCAGAACACTCACCGTCGCTTCCTGAGCCCTACTGAGCCCGGCAATCAATAGCAGCGACAGCAGCATCACGACCGTCGCCAGTTTTTTCGTCGTCATTTCTTTTTTCCTCCGGCAATTATGTTCAAAAATTGAGATTGAACGGCTTTCGTTCTAGTGTCCGCGGAGTCGCATCGTCAATGTCTGCGACAGGCGACGCCACGCAGAGCCCGACAGGGAAGCGGCACAAGTTGTCGTGCTCGCGCCGCTCCGAAACTGTAGTTGTCTGCCGCGGCTGGGCGCCGGAACAGTCTGCTACTTGTCCACACCGGTGACCACAATTCCCTGGATAAACACACGCTGCGCCAGGAAGAATATCGCCAGCGGCGGAATCATCGAAATGACCGCAGCCGCCAATATCAGTTGCGTCTCCGAGCTGTAGAGGCCGTTGAATTCGGTCAAGCCAACGGTGATGGGATTGGCATCGCGATTGCCCGCCAGGTAGATCAGCGGACCGAAGAAATCGTTCCAGGCGAAGAAGAAGTGGAAGAGCGAGACTGCCGTCAGAGCCGGCACCGCTTGCGGCAAGATCACGGAGACGAAGGTGCGAACGCGCCCGGCGCCGTCGATTTGCGCCGCTTCTTCCATTTCGCGCGGAATCGTCAGAAAATACTGCCGCAGCAGAAAGATATTGTACGCATTGCCGAACATCGCCGGCACGATAAGCGGCAGCCAGGTACCGCCCCAATCAAGCACATTGACGAAGAAGGCGTAGGTCGGCACCAGCGTCACCGCTGGCGGCAAGACGATTGTGCCGATCATGATCATGAAGAGCAGGTTCTTGAACGGGAAGTTGAAGCGCGCAAAACCATAGGCCGCGCAAGCCGATGCCGCTACCGTGCCGAACATCGTAACGAAGGCATAAAGCAGCGTATTGGCCAGCAAGCGCGCGAAGTCAATCGTCTGCCAGGCGCGCGGATAATTGTCCCACTGCACCGCAAACTCGCGCACCGGCTCCAATTGGCGCCAGTTGCCTTCCCATGCGATCAGTCCGCCAGCCGGATTCGCCGGATCCACGAACTCGCTCGCGCGCCGCCCCTTCTTGACCAGGGCCCAATCGCGTATTCCATCTGCGGTCGGCACCTGCAAAACATCGTACTCCTTGCCTTCGAATTCAAAGGCTATAGCTTCCGCGGGCCAAATCGGCGCCCCCGGGTCAGAAGTCTGCGCCTTGCTCTTCAGCGAGGTGATGACGCCGTAAGCCATCGGCATCAGATAGACGGCGAGGATGACCAACGCGCCTAGCGTGACCGCCGCCTGCAGCAGCAGGTTGCGGCGTCTTGTCGACAATTCGTATTGCGAGTGGCTGTTGCTTTTCTCTGCCATCATTTGCTCTCCCCGGCGTAATAGACCCAGTAGCGGCCGGCCCACAACAGGAAGATCGTGATGCCCAACCCGAGGATGAACAAGATCCAGTCGAGCGTTGCGCCATAACCGATCTTTTGGAAGGG
>JAGWBC010000175.1 GCA_021296115.1 Anaerolineae bacterium
GTTCGGCGGTGCTCGCTTGAGTCGGAATCACGGTCGGAAACTCAGTCGCTACGGCAGTAGGCTCGGGCATGCTTGTCGCTGCTGGCGTCGGCGCGGCTGCTTCGATGCCGTCGCTTTCTTCACCTTCGTCAAGCGCCGGCGCCACTTCCCGCTGCGCATCAGCCTCGGCCTCTACGACTTCCGTCGCCGGGGCTGCCGTCGCGGCGGGTTCCGGCAGCAGAGCCGCCAGCATGTCGTCCAGCCGGCCGCTGCCCGCTAATGAGAGCAAGCCGCCGAGCACCAAGATCAAGCCGGCCGCCAAGGCAATGTTGAAGAGCCAGCGATTGCTTCCGCCGGAGCGCTCGGTCACTTCCGCTTCCAAGTCCGCGGGAAGCGGCTCGGGCGGCTTGGCGTGCTCGACCGGCTCGGGCGCGGTGATGGCTTCCGCTTCTTCTTCGGGTTCTTCCGGCTCCTCCGGCATCGCTTCGACAGCGCGGTACCAATGCCGGAATAAGGGGTAAGCCGGGTTGCGGTCGATGAACATGGCTTTGAAGAGCTCGTTCATCGCTTCCAGCTTTTGGCCGCGGACTTTGTCGCCCTGGTAGACGCTCAGGAAGGCTTCGTAGGTATCGCGCCAGCCCAGCATCATCTGGGCATGCTTGAAGCCGAGCAAAAGTGGATGGCTTCGCGGACGATGGCTTGCGGCTCATCCACATGGCGGTCGATCTCCTGCATCAAGCTGCGCCGCTTTACGCTGAGCTCGGCCAGCGCCGCGTTGAGTTCCTCCATCCAGGCGCGGTAGGCCGTCAAGTCAATGCCGGCGTTGGACTCCGCTTCCGTGATGCCGCGCAGCACCTGGTCGATCTTGTTGCCGGCGGCGCGAAACTCGGCATCAGCCCAATCTTGCAGCGCAGAATCCAGCGCGCGCAGGCTCTGTATGCCCGGCACCAGCAAACGCGCTTCGGGACTGCCCTCCATTTGACGCGCCAGCTCGGCAATGCTGTCGCTAATATGCGCTCCCGTCACCTGGTTGAAAATAGCTTGCGCGCCGAGCAAACTGTCGCGCCGCGCGATGTATTCATCGAGCTTGCGCAAAGCCGCGTGCGTTTCCGCCGATTCGGCCAGCGTGCGCCGGGCCGCCTCCTGCCAAAAGCGCGCGTCGTCAATAGCGCCGTCGTGCGCATCAAGCACGCCGGACAAGATATACTGGGCGAAGAGGATGCGCAGCGCCGCCGTGTTCGAGTTGGCGAAACCCTGGACCAGACCTTGCCCCATCGCCTTGAGATAAGTTTCCGTGCTGGGCATCTGCGTGGCGAAGCCGTTGATGGCGCGGTTCTCGCCCTCAGCGAAGAGGTCTTCAATATCCAGCAGCGCCTTGCTCGTGCGCTCTTCGCTCTCGACGCCATTGCGCTCGACCCAATCTCGCAATACGCGCGACAGCTTCCAGAGCCGCTCGGCGATGAATTGCTCACTCTCGCTGCGGGCGATCTCCAGCGCTTGCTGGCCCAGCCGCTGCGCATCGGCCAGCTGCCCCTGGTCAAAAGCCGCCCAGCCGTCCGCCAGAGTCCGGCCCAGATGCCCCGGCACCGAATGGCGCTCGACGTAACCGGCGTTCTCGACGACTGCGCGCAGTTCCTTGAACCAACTGGACAGGGTGGGGCTGATGGTGCTGACGGTCTTGGCCGCGGCTTCCAGCGCGCCCGTCGCTTCGGCGCGATCGCCCGCCACGATGACATCGCGATAGCGCTTCCAGGCGAGCTGCGCCGTCGATATGCCCTCCAGCATTTCGCTGAGCATCTCGTCGAATAATTGCCCGGCGAAGGGCGCCAGTTCGTCATGCTTGCCCAGCAGCCACTTCTCCAGGTCGGAGCCGTCCGCCGCCGGTACATAAGTCTGGCTGTTCTGCAAGATTTCATAAAGCAGGCTGAGGAAGTCCTCGATCTTGTCCCAGACCGGATTCGGCGGGTCGATGGCGCGGTTGGCGTCCAGCGCCGTCAGGGCATCGCGCGGATTATTGGCCGCCTGCTTGCCGATGACGTGCATATTATCCGCCAGGGCCATGGCGGCATTCAGCGCCCGCGTCAAGGCGTTCAGCGGCAGCCGCCGCTCGGAGAATTCATGCTGCAGGCTGAGCGTCTGCAAGTTGGCGTTGAGCTGCGACAGATTGTCGACCATCTCGCGGTAGCTGTCGCGCAGGGCCCCGGCGCCCGGGTCGTCCAATTGCGCTGCGTGCCGCTGCGCGCGCTGGATGCCGCTTAAGATAGACTGCGCCTCGTCAACCGGGATGCCTTCGACTTCAAGCTGCTTTATCGCGCCCTCAAGCCGAAACAGGTTGGGCTGCAAGAGCATGATGTCGGGGAAATGCGATGTCACCCTTTCCGCCAGGCGCCATTGCATGACGCGGATCCCCTCATCTTCGCTTTCGCCGGGCAGCAGCAAGTTGGCTACCTTGTCGGCGCGATAATCAAATACGAGCGCGATCGCTTGTGACACTGCTTGGGGTACGGGCCTGGGCTGGCTCTCCATCAGAATCAGGCACCAATCCAGCAGCAGGTGGACCAGCGCGCCGGTCTTGCTGCCCGCCCGTTCCCGCAGCTCGGTAAGCAGCTCGGCCGCGCTGGCCCAGTGATTACCCTGCATATAAATCTTCACCGCGTCCAGATCAGCCGAGACCTCCAGATCGCGCAGGCGGTCGACGATCTCCTGATTGGCGTTGCGCGCGGCCGGATAAGCCGGGTTTTGACGCAGCGCCGCTTGCAAGTTGGTCTGCAAAGCCAGCAGATCGTTGCGGCTCAAGTCTTGCACCTTGAGCTTGTCGATGGCGCGCGCGACGATAGCGTTGCGGTCGCGCTCCAGCGGACTGCGATAGCGCAGCAAATCGGCGCTGATCTCCGCCAGCGAGGCGTAGCGATAGCGCAGATTAGGGTGCACCGCCCGCGTGACAATGGCCCGCAAGCTCATGTCGATGGACGCGCTGTCCTGGTGGAAGTCTACCTCGAATTCGGCGTCGGCATCGCGCGGCGCCTCAACGCGGCGGCCGCCCGACAAAATGAAATACAGCAGCTCGCCCAGTTGGAACACGTCAGTCTGCCGGCTGATGCCCTGCGGCGTGACCTCGTCGCCCTCCAGGAAGACGGCATTGCCCCAGTCGATCACTTTGAGCTGGTATTTCTCGCGATTCCAAAACAAGTGCTTGGCGTCCACATCGTTGTAGACGATGTCATTGTCGTGCGCCGAGCGCAGCAAGTTGATCAGGCGGTCCATGATTTCCAGGATTTCCAGCACCGGCAAGCGCTGATGCTGCCCGGCCAGGCTGACCACTTCATCAGCGATGATGACGCCTTCCGCGCGCTCCATCACGATATACTGCTGCGGTATGCCGCCGACGAAGAATTGGCCGCTGCCCAACAGCTCCGTCAAGACCGGATGCCCGGCCAGACGCGTCAAGGCTTCCCGCTCATTGATAATGCTGACCTCTTGCCCAGCGCGGATCGGCGGCGCGTCGTTGGGGTTGGGGCGCTTGATCACCACCGGACGATCTTCCGCCTGCGTATCCACCGCGCGCAAGGTCTCGCCCGAGCGCCCGCGCGGGTAAATGTAGTTGTAGCGATAGCGGTTGTCGAATAAGCTGTCAGCCATGCTCATTTGCCTTGGGGGCTTTTCCAAGATTTCCATTGCCTGCGCCAATTCTGAGTTGGATGAACGAGCAACCTGTTTGCGCAGGCCGTTCCGGGTTCAAATGCCATATTCCTGCGCGGTGAATCAAACGTGAAAGCCTGCGTTTGCGCACCTTCAGGGCACACGGATGCTCTTAATTGTAGGTTGATTCGACGGACGCGCAAGGGATATATCGCAAAGTTTTTGGGATATATCTGGCGCAATTTGGGATATCTGATGACGCCTGGCTCGACTAGGCAAAAACCCCGCGCCTGTGTATAAATGAAGATGTCTCGCCCTTCCTCATGCGCATAAGTAGAACCAGGTATGTAATGCAAATCCTGCTTCATGGACGTCGTTCCCTTACCACAGTGGCGTTCGAGGGCACACAGAGGACACAGAGGGTTCCATATTATTGCGATACTGCCGCAAGCTAGGCAGCCATCCAACAAAAGGGAATTGTCGCTGGCATACGATCAATTAACTGCTTTTCTCAGTGTCCTCTGTGTATCCTCTGTGCTCTCTGTGGTAAGAATTTGCATGACTTGCTTGCACTTACTTAGAAGCTTGCAAAGAAACGACAAAGACCGATGCTGAATCGAATACGCCGCCGAACTGCGCCAGACCTGCTTCTCATCGTTTTCTTGCTACTGGCGCCGCTGCTGATGTTCCACCAGCAGACACTGGGCGACCGCAGCCTGCTGCCGACTGAAAACCTGTACCAGCATCTGCCCTGGTCCGCCTACCGCGAGGTCGCGCAGGCGCCGGCCACGCCGCATAATCACCTGCTCTCAGACATGATCCTGCAGAATTACCAGTGGAAGCGCTTCATTCGCGCGCAAATCGACCAGGGCGAGATCCCGCTGTGGAATCCCCACTTGTTCGCCGGCATTCCCTTCTTCGCCGCCGGCCAGCATTCCGCGCTCTACCCGCTTAGCGCCGTCTACTACCTCATGCCGCTTGGCGCCGCCTACGGCTGGTTCATCCTGCTGAATCTCTGGCTGGCCGGGCTCTTCATGGCGGGCTACCTGCGCGCCCTGGGCATCAACCGCGCCGGGGCGGGGCTGGCCGGCCTGGTCTATCAGCTCTCGGGCTTCCTGATCGCCAGCGCCGTCTTTCCCATGATCGTGGCCGCGGCCGTCTGGCTGCCGCTCATCCTGTGATGATTGAGAATATCTTGCGCGGGCGCAACCTCTGGATTTTCCAGGGCGCGGCGCTGCCATGGGGCATCATCGGCGGTTTGGCTATCGGCTGTAATATCCTGGCCGGGCATATCGAACTCAGCATCTATACCTTGCTGATAGCCGGCTACTACGCCGCCGTCCGACTGATTTGGGAGTTCGGCCGCCGTTGGCGCGCGGGCGGATCGCTGCCGCTGCCTTGGGCGCTTAGCTCGTCGCTTTGGCTGCTGGTCATGCTGCTGTTGGGGTTAGGCCTGGCGGCGCTGCAATTGATCCCGCTATACGAGTTCGTGCAAGGCAACTGGCGCGCCGAGCGCTCCAGCCTGGCTACAGTCTTGAGCTACGCCCATGCCCCGCGCGACCTGCTGCAATTTCTGCTGCCCAACTTCTACGGCAATCCGGCGCATCACAGTTACACCGACGCCTTCAGCGGCGCGCTTATCACCGACTTGCAAAACGCCCGCGGCCAAAGCATCAGCCATATCGACTGGGGCGTCAAGAATTATGTGGAAGGCGCGCTTTACCTGGGGATTCTGCCGCTGGCGCTGGCGCTCTACGCCGTCCTCAGCGGGCTCCGCCGCTGCCGGCATGCCCCCCACGTCATTGCTTTCGCGCTGTTGGCGCTGATATCGCTGACGTTCATGTTTGGCGCGCCGACTTACGGTCTGCTTTACAGTTTGCCGGGCATCAATCAGCTAAATACGCCCTTTCGCTGGGTCTACGGGCTGACGCTGGCGGTCGCCGTCCTGGCGGGCATCGGCATGCACCGGCTCTCGCAGCGAGAGCGAGCGTCGCCATCACCTGTGGCGCAACTGCTCGGCGTACTGCTGCTGCTGGCTGGGCTGGCGCTGGCTGGCGGCATTGCCCTCGTCCATAGCAACTTCGCGCAATTCGCGCCTATATTCGACCGCCTGGTCGCCGGCCTGGCGCACGCTGACCGCGCCTTCGCCGACGGGAGCATGCTCTACAGTTATCAGCTGCCGCATGTGGCGGTTCTGGCGCTGCTGCTTATTCTCAGCGGCGGACTGTTCCTGTGGGCGGCGCGCGCGCGCACTGGTCGCTGGACGATGCTGGCGCTCGTGGTAACGCTGCTCGACCTGCTCGCGGCCTCCTACGGCTTTAATCCGGCAAGCGATCCGGCGCTGCTGGATTTCACGCCGCCAGCGGTCGAGTTCCTGGCCGGGCAGGGCGGGCATTTCCGCGTGACCAGCCTGGAGCGCCAGGGCGATCCCGCCATCTTGCAGCCCAATACGCTAATGCAATACGGCCTGGACGATATTCGCGGCTACGACAGCATCATTCCCGCCGGCTATGTGGCGACCATGCGCGCGCTGCAGCCGCAGCCCCGGCTCGACTTCAACCAGATCGCGCCGCTGCACACCGCCCCCGAACTCAATCACAGCAGCTACCAGAGCACGCTGGCTTCCGATCTGCTCAACCTGCTGAACCTGCGCTTTGTGCTGACCGCGCCGGACTTCGAAATGCGCCTGCCCGGCTGGAAAGACGTCTATCGTCAGGAGGTGGCGATCTGGGAGAACAGCAACGCCCTGCCGCGCGCCTTCGCCGTCGACAAAGCCGATTGGGACCCGCGCTGGCTGGCGGAGGTCGGCGGCGGTTTCAATTTCGCCGAGTTGGACATGAGCGGCGGCGGCTTGCGTGTGCCGCGCTATCAGGTCGCCGACATCACCCGCGACAGCGGCCGCGAGAAGTTCATCGACATCAGCCTGGAAAGCGCAAGCTGGCTGGTCATCAGCGAGACCTACGCGCCAGGCTGGCGCGCCTTCGCCCGCCCCTGGGGCCGGGGAGAAGATCAAGAATTCGGCGTCGCGGTGCGGCTGGTGCTGGCGAATTTCCAGGGCGTCGAGTTGCCCGCGGGCGACTGGACGGTGCGGCTGGTCTACAGCCCGGCCAGCGTGCAGCTGGGCATGTTCGCCTCGTCCATCAGCGTCGCGCTGATCGTCTTTCTGCTGGGCG
>JAGWBC010000176.1:0-2803 GCA_021296115.1 Anaerolineae bacterium
GATTGATGCTCAGCGCCCAGACATTTACCGGTCGCAGTTTGTCTCCGTAGTCGCGCTTGCTGTAGCGCGATTGGGCGTAATATATCGTGCCCCAGATTAGCAGCTGATGCAGCGCGAATCCCAACCAGGCGGTAAGCTGTCCCCAGGCTGTCTGCTCCGCCAGCTGCCACTCGTAGACCAGGGGATCATCCGGCAGCGGGATGATTTCAAACTGGCTAAGGACGCCGCGCATGGCGACTATGGCAGCGCAAAGCAGCAGGGAGAAAATTAGGGTCCAGTTGACGATTTGAGCGCCGGTATGTCGTGATGTAAGCATTTGGCTGGCTCTAGGCCTCACAGGAACGCTACTATCAATGATAGTCGCAAATCTCTAGAATTTGATGAGGGAATGTATATGCTGTCGTCGATGTGATCCGGTCGGAGATGCGCGATTCTCAAAATTGGACCGACATGTGATTGCCGCTGGTCCGTGCGAGCCCATGTGAAAAGTGGTGATTTCACGTGTACAAGGCTTGCTTGCCGTCAGTTTGTGGGCGAACCAAGGCTCGCCCCTACAAATTGCGTGGTGTGGCGCGCGGTTCAAGGCTGGCGCCTGCGGATTGCGTGGAGTGGCGCGCGGGTCACAGAGTCGCCCCTAGATCCAGGGTATCTTGAGACAGGATTTCTGGTCGTTGAATCTGCCACTTGCCACTCCCCCAGCCATGTCCGTTGCAATTTGTAGTCTGATATAGTACATCTTAAAGGGAATACTGGCAGTTAAGGAAGCGCGAACGATGGAAGCTGTTTTGGAAGCGATTGATTTGAAGCGGATGGGTATAGCGGCGAAAGCAGCCGCGGCGATTCTGGCGCAGAAGACTACTGCCGAGAAAAACGCGGTTATTTGCGCCATCGCCGATGCGCTGGAAGCCAATACGCCGGCGATTCTGGCAGCGAATCAGCGAGATCTGGATTTGGCGGCGCAGAATGGCATGGATCCAATCTGGATCCGCGACCGCATCGCCCTGGAGCGCAGGATGCCCGGCATCATCGCCGATGTTCGCAAAGTGGCAGGCTTGCCGGATCCAGTCGGCGATGTCTTGCTCGAATCGACGTTGGACAACGGCTTGCAGCTGCTGAAGCGGCGCACGCCCCTGGGTGTCCTGGGCACGATATATGAATCACGCCCGAACGTAACGGTGGATATTTCGATACTGGCGCTCAAGACCAGCAATGCCGTCATCTTACGGGGCGGATCCGATGTGTTGAACAGCAACATGCAGCTGACGTCGGTATTGCAGGATGTGCTGGCGCAGCACGACTTTCCGGCCGCTGCCATCCAGTACATCAGCAGCACGGATCGCCGGCATGTGAGCGAGATGCTGCGCATGTACGAATACATCGATATGATCATCCCGCGCGGCGGTAACGGGCTGCATACCTTCTGTCGCGAAAACAGCAGCATTCCGGTGATTACCGGCGGCATCGGCGTCTGCCATATTTTCGTTGACGACAGCGCGCGGCTGGACCGCGTATTGCCGGTGCTGGACAACGCCAAGACACAGCGACCGGCCGTTTGCAATTCGATGGAGACCTTGCTGGTGCATGAGTCGGTGGCGGAGACGCTGCTGCCGCAGGTAGTTGATGCGTTGGGCGCAGCGGGTGTGGCCTTCCATGCCGGCGCGCGGGCTTACGCCATTGTCGGCGGCGATGAGCGCGTTGTGCCGGCGGCTGACGAAGACTTTGATACCGAGTGGTATAACCTGACGCTTAACTTGAAAGTAGTCGCCGGCGTTGACGAGGCGATCGCGCATATCGCGCGGCACGGCACGCAGCATTCCGACAGCATCTTGACCGAGACGGCGGAACATGCCGAGCGCTTCCTCAACGAGGTGGATTCGGCGGCGGTCTACTGGAACGCCAGCACACGATTCACCGATGGCAGCGCGATGGGCATGGGCGCGGAAGTGGCCATCAGCACACAGAAGCTGCACGCGCGGGGTCCGATGGCGCTGGAAGAACTGACCACGTACAAGTGGATCGTCAAGGGCGACTATACGTCGCGGGAATAGCGGCCCGCCTGATTCACAGACGACGAATGCCCACTTGACAGCTTTTGTCCCGGCGCACGATAATGTCGGCAATCAAATACCGATTTCAAAGGCGATGACGAAGACAGTCTGCAAGCGCATCGTGTGACGCCTGACGCAGCAGGGAGCGGCCGCCAAAGACTGAAAGCAGCCGCGGCGACAGTTGCAGAATTCACTTCCGAGCCGAGGGGTGAAATGGCGTAAATTCGCCAGAGTAGCCCGCTCCGCCAGCCCGGCGTCACAGGGCAAATGAAGCGCAGCGCCGCCGCCTGGCGCTGAATTGGGGTGGTACCGCGGGAACTTGACGCTCTCGTCCCTGATGGGGTTGAGGGCGTTTTTTGTGGGAAACGGCGAAAACCTTTCAGGCGAAGGAGAGGCCATGACAAATTCAATTGATGAGATGCGCGAACTTGCTTTGAGCGCGCTGGAAGACATACGCGACAGAGACGCGCTTGCGGCCTGGCGCAGCCAGTATCTGGGCAGACGAGGCGCGGTGGGCAAGCTATTCGGCACGATCGGGGGCTTGCCGCAGGAGCAGCGCGCGGCCGTTGGTCAAAGGGTCAACGCGCTGCAGCAGGAACTCGACGCCGCCTATGCGGAGCGGGAGGAGCTGATACAAGCTCAGATGCTGGCGCGCGACCTAGAAGAGGGCGAGATCGACATCAGCCTGCCGGCGCGTCCGCAAGGCCGCGGGGGATTGCACCCTTCCACCCGCACGCATCGTGAATTTCAGACGA
>JAGWBC010000176.1:3115-12093 GCA_021296115.1 Anaerolineae bacterium
GAGTTCGCCAGGCGCATGTACAACCCCAATGCCAAGGTCCGCTTTCGCGCTTCCTATTTCCCCTTTACCGAGCCGAGCATGGAAGTTGATGTCGAATGTTTCTTATGCGGCGGAGAGGGCTGCCGCGTCTGCAAATACACCGGCTGGCTGGAGATCGCCGGCAGCGGGATGGTGCACCCGACCGTGCTGCGCAACGGCGGCTACGATCCCAGCGTATGGAGCGGATTCGCCTTCGGGATGGGGCCGGAGCGGATCACCATGCTCAAGCACGGCATCCAGGATATTCGCTATTTCTGGGGCAACGACCTGCGTTTCTTACAGCAATTTTAGGGCTCTGCAGAGCAATTGAAAGGACTCAGTGACAGATGCTTGTACCTGTTTCATGGCTAAGAGACTACGTCGACATCGACATCCCGATTGAATTGCTGGCGGAACGCCTGACAGTCGCCGGCCTGGAAGTGGCGCATATCCGTTACATCGGCGTACCGCAGGAAGAGGCGCCGGGCGTGCAGATGCCGCGCTCGGATCATCTCGTTTGGGACCGGCGGAAGCTGCTGCTCGGGCGCATCGTCGAGGTAAAGTCGCATCCGCAGGCCGACCGGCTGGTGCTGGCGATGGTCGACTACGGCGCGGCCGATCTGGAACAATGTGTGACCGGCGCCACGAATCTCTTCCGCTACAAGGACCAGGGCGAAATTACGCCGCCGATATGGAGCGCCTTCGCCATGGAAGGGGCGCGGGTCTGGGATGGGCATAGCGCCAAACCGCGACAGATGACGCTCAAAGGCAAGGAACTGCGCGGCATTTTCAACAAGAGCATGGTCTGCTCGGAAAAGGAATTGGGCATCTCCGATGAGCACGAAGGCGTCATCGTCATGGATCATGACGAGCGCTATATTGCCGGGACGCCTTTGGCGGACGTGCTGGGAGATGTAGTGCTGGATATCGAACTGACGCCTAACCTGGCGCGCTGCTTCAGTATGATCGGCGTCGCGCGGGAAATCGCGGCGATCCTGGATGTCGACATGCGCTACCCGTCGTTCGACTTTCTGGCGGAAGGCGCTGCCATCGAGGGGCAAGTTGGGATCGAGATACAAGAGCCGGAGCTGAATCCGCGCTTCACCTTGACTTTGCTGCGCGAGGCAGAGGTCAAGCCGTCGCCCTTCTGGATGCAGCGCCGCCTCAAGCTGATCGGACAGCGTCCGCGCAACAACATCGTCGATGTGACCAACTACATCACCTTCGAGCTGGGCCAGCCGCTGCACGCCTTCGACTATGACATGCTGGCGGAACGCGCTGGTGGGGCGCCCACGATCATCACGCGCTTGCCGGATGTCGGCGAGCAACTGGAGACCCTGGATGGACTGCAGCGCGACCTGGGCGCTGAGACTATCCTGGTCGCCGATACCGCCGGCGCTTTGAGCCTGGGCGGGGTGATTGGCGGTGGCGAGACGGAAATCAGCGAGGCGACCCGCAATGTGCTGTTGGAAGCGGCCGCCTGGAACAATATCGGCATTCGCAAAACCATCAAGAAACAGCGCGTCCACACCGAAGCCTCGGCGCGATTCAGCCGCGGCGTGCATCCCTCGCAGGCGATATTGGGCTGTGGCCGCGGGATCGAGCTGATGCGGCAATTGGCCGGCGGCCAGGCCGCCCGCGGCGTGTTGGATGACTATCCCCTGCCGCCGCCGACAGTTACGGTTGACGTACCTATCGAGCGCGTGAAGCGCTTGCTGGGCATGGATGTCACGCTGGAAGAAGCCGCTGACGTGCTGCGGCGCCTCGAATTTGACGTGACGATCGACGGCGACGCCATCCGGGCTACGGCGCCTGATCACCGGCTTGACATCAGCGCCGACCCGGCCGTGGGGCAAGCCGACCTGCTGGAAGAGATCGCGCGCATTATCGGCTACGATCAAATCCCCGAAACGATCATGGCGGACGAAATGCCGCCGCAGCGCGAGAATACGGCGGTATTCATAGAAGAGAGAATCCGCGACCTTCTCGTCGGCCAGGGCTTGTATGAGGTCATCAGCTATCGCTTTACCAGCCGCGGAAGCGAAGCCATGCTCGTGCCGGAGGGCGTGGCGTCTTCGCTGCCGGATGCGGAATACGTTGAAATTGCCAATCCGGCGGCCAGCGACCGCAACGTACTACGCCAGACGCTAATGATCAATATGCTGGAGAGCGCGGTCAATAACGCCCGCTATCAGTCGGCGCAGCGGCTGTTTGAAGTGGGCAAGGTCTACTTGGGGGGCGGCGATCTGCTGCCGGAGGAACCGCTGCATTTGGGCATCTTGCTCACCGGCGCGCGCAGCCAGACTTGGTGGCAGGACGGCGCGAATTCAGCTGAAATGGACTTCTACGACATGAAGGGCATCGTCGAGAATATGCTGGCCGGGCTGCATATTGAGGATTATCGCCTGGAGCGCGGCACGCACAGCAGTTTTCATCCGGGGCGCTCGGCCGACCTGCTGATCAGACGGGAGCGCATCGGCGCCTTCGGCGAGATTCACCCGCAAGTCGCGGCGCGCTTCAAACTGACGGAAGCCAAGGTAATCTACGCCGAACTTCAGGTTGCGCCCCTGATTCAACAGCATCAGCGCTTGCACGCGATTACACCGCTGCCGACGACGCCTGCCGTCCTGGAAGACATCGCCCTGATCGTCAGCGCGGATTTGCCGGCCGGCGAGGTTGAAACGGTGATACGACAAGCGGGAGGCCGGCTGCTGAAAGATGTCACGCTCTTTGACGTCTATTCGGGCGATCCGATCCCGGCCGGCAAAAAGAGCCTGGCCTATTCGCTGACCTATCAGGACGAGAGCCGCACACTGACCGACAAGAACGCCGCCAAGATCCGCAAGAAGATCATCGGCGCGGCCGAGCTGCGTTCCTGACCGCGATCGGGCCGCTGCGTCTCAGTAGCCTTTGGCGCGGTCCAATTGGTTGAGCAAGGGATCGTTTTCCAGATAGCGGCGCAGATTCTCTTTGAATACCAGCGCCGCTTTCTTGTGATAGTCGCGCGTGAAGCCGGATAAATGCGGCGTGATGATGACGTTGTCCAGATTCCATAAGGGGCTGGCGCTGGGCAGCGGCTCCTCCTCAAAGACATCGAGAGCGGCGCCGGCGATCACCCCGGCGGACAATGCGGTAATCAGCGCTTTTTCGTCGCCGACAGCTCCGCGAGATACGTTGACCAAAACCGCCGAGTTCTTCATCGCCGCGAATACGTCGTCTTCAACCAAGTGCTCGGTGTCGTCGGTATGTGGCGCCGTGACCACCAGATAGTCGCAATCTTTGGCCATCGAGGTGATTGTATCCGCTGGATAGATGCGGTCCGGTATGTCGCCGGTCGGGTCGCCCAGGCCCGGCATGATAAAGGCGTTCAACTCTTCGGTCCGGCTGATGTCGCGCTTGGTCGCCAGCACGGTCATGCCAATTGCCGAGCAGATGCGCGCTAATTCACGGCCGATGCTGCCATAACCCACGATGCCGACCGTCTGCGAATCCATATCAATTGGCGAAAAAACACCATGCGCTTCGGCCGGCCATTCCGCCCGGCTCTGCAAGTCGAAAGCCAGGCGCATATTGTAGTTGAACATGAGCATCGTCATCAAACAGTACTGCGCCATGTTGCTGGCATGGATGCCGCTTGTAGTGGTGACGATGATGTCTTCCGCTTGGACGATGGAGTGATCGAGCGCGTGATTGACGCCGGCCGAATTGACCTGAATCCAGCGCAACTTCGGCGCCTGTTCCGGTTCAGGAAAGTAACCAGTCGTATAGAGGACTTCCGTCCTGGCCATAACTTCGTGAGAGAGCTCTGGGAAGTGCCGCTCGATCTGCAATAGCGGCGAGATCTCTCGCACCTCGCAGAGTATTTCATCCGAAAAGTCGACAGCGACGGTGACCAAGACTCGTTCAGATTCTGACATCATCCACTTCCAGGCAGCGCTGCCGGGCGTAATTCTGCATCCTTCGTCAACTGACAGGTTAGCATGTCACGCCAGCCCGGTCAATGCGAGCGTGGGCTAGTCTAGTGGCGGTCGCCGCTGGACAGGCGGCTTGTCGATAGGCTATGATTCGCGCTGGCGGACAACAGTTCAGCGCCGTGAATCAAGGCAGCAGATAGAAGCGAGGGAAACATGGGCTTACTGGACGGCAAAGTCGCACTCATTTTTGGCGTCGCCAACAAAAACTCCATCGGCTGGGGCATCGCGCGCGCCTTGCATCGGGAGGGCGCCACCGTCGTCCTGAGCTATGCCATGGACCGGCTGGAGAAGCGCGTACGTCCCCTGGGCGAGTCCATCGGCTGCGAGCTGATGATCCAGGCCGATGTCGGCAACGCCGCCGAGATGGACGCGGTATTCGCCGCCGTCGCAGAGAGATACGGCAAGCTGGATGTGCTGGTGCATTCGGTGGCTTTCGCCGAGCGGGACGCGCTGGGCGGGCGCTTTATTGATCTGCGGCGCGAGGCGCTTTTGAGCGCGATCGATATCAGCGCCGTTAGCCTGATCGAATTGGCGCGGCGCGCCGAAAGGCTAATGCCGGCGGGCGGCAGCATCATGAGCCTGACCTACAACGCCTCGCGCACGGTCGTGCCCAACTACAACGCTATGGCGGTCGCCAAAGCGGCGCTGGAAGCCATCACGATGTATTTGGCGGCCGATCTGGGAAGCAGCAAGATTCGCGTCAACGCCATCAGCGCCGGCGCCATCAAAACGCTGTCGGCGGGCGGCATCGCTGGTTTCCGCGATCTGCTGAAGTATGCCGAGGTAACGGCGCCAATGAAAGAACTGGTCAGCCAAGACGATGTCGGCGATTTGGCGCTTTTCCTGGCATCGGATTTGTCGCGGCGCATCACCGGCGAAGTCATCTACGTCGATGCCGGCCACAACATCATGGGTTATACGGACGTAGAAGCGCTGATGAAGGAAGCCGAGTGATCTTCCGACGTTCGCCCCGCTAATGCGAAATGCCGCCAGGCACTATTCCATAGAATGCGACAGTACGGTTGCCACTTCGGCATCCGTGCGTAAAGAGGCCCCCGGGTCCGTCTGGCGGATCTGCCGCAATGCCAGAAAGGCGACCAGAAGACCGACGAATCCGCAGCAGAATACCGACCCGTAGGCGATGGCGTGTTGGCCTGAGAGGATCAGCACTAGATCACGCATCATGCCGCCGCCTGCGACGCCCGCGCCGCGCGCCAACGTTACGCAAAGGGTCCAGAAACCCAGGAAAGTCCCCGCCCGTCCATTTGGGCTCAATTCCATCATCAGGCCCAGGGTGCCGATGTTCCAGATGCCCAAGCCCACACCCAGCAGCACCAGGCCCGGCGTCACCAACTGACGCGCTTCGCCAAGAGACGACAGGGCGAATACAGCGTAAGCCAGCAACAATATAATGATGCCGCCGCGCGACAGATTGCCGTTGGTAAACAGCGGATGACGGCCAGCGAAGTACAGCACGACAAACGAAGCGATAATCGCCATGCCGCCCCAATAGGCTGAGAAGCGGTTGGTGACATGGGCCCCCATGTCAAATAGCTGGCCCGCGAAGGGCTCCAGCACGGTGTCTTGCAAAAAGGCGAAGAGCATCGAAAGCGTGAGGTAATAGAGAAAGAAGCGCATTCTGCGGCTCCGCCATACCAAAGCGAGGTCGCGGCGCAGGCTCAGGCCCTCATTCGATGCCGACGCACTGGCGGAAGAATTCCGCCGTTCCTCCCCCAACAGAGACAGGAACCAGATCAGTGACAAGACGCCGGCAGTCACCACAAACAAGTTCAATACAGACTGCGCTGTGAACCCGATTGCGCCAGCGTCGGCCGAGTGCGGCAGCATGATACTAAAAAATACGCCGCCAGCCGCGAAGCCCAAGAGAAGAAATGTCCAGACCAAACCGACTGCGCGGCCGCGCTGATGTTCAGCCGCCCGGTCATGAATCAGCGCCAGGAAGGTCGTGCCCGAGAGGGCGCTGCCCAAGCTGAAAAGCAGGAATGACATGACGAGCGCAAGCCAAATGACCCAGGGTATCGCATCCGCGGCGCCGGCCTGCGCTCGGCTTACCAGCTCAGCGGTGGCGAAGCCCAGTGTCACCGTGCTGACCGCCATCATGGCGCGGCCCAGCCAGATCCAAATCAGCCTGCGGTAGCCGCCGACTGTGTGGGTATCCGAGTAGCGGCCGGCGAGTACGCCCAGTGGCGCGAGGAAATAACGCAGGCCGGTCAATAGCCCGACGAATGCGGCGCTAAAGCCCAGATCAGCCACCATGATCCGATTCCAGACACCGGTTGCCAAGACGTCCACCATGCCCGATCCCAAATGGAAAAGCGCAAGTTTTAGATTGCGGCCCTTGCTAAGGTCGGCGTTGCGGGACTGTTTCACTAGCATTATTCTTTAGGTTTTTGTAGATTTCCGGCGGAAATTATACAGGTTCTCCGCGCGCTGTCAATGCAACATATCAAGAATTCCGTAGAAACTGTGATATACTGAAATTTGTTTTTATCAACTACGAAAGTGAGGTTCAGATGTTCCAGCATCGCCCGTTCAATAAGATTGTAGTGCCGACAGACGGCTCCGCTTGGAGCGAACGCGCGATACCCTATGCGGTAGATTTTGCGCGCATAGGCGGCGGCGAGGTCATTTTGTTGCATATATTTACGCCGCCAATGCACGAATTTGTCGATTCGCTGGCCATCGCCGGAGAATACGAATTGGCGAATCGGATTCGGGAGGAGATCAAGCAGCATTTACTCGGCCTGCGTAATGAAGTGCGGGAACAAGGGGTGGAATGTCGCTTGCATATTATTGACGCGGTTGGCGTCGGTCAACATATCATCGATTACATTGAGACAGAAAATGCCGATCTTGCGGTGATGACCACACATGGCCATTCCGGCTTGGCGCGTCTCGTCTTTGGCAGTGTTGCCAACAAGGTCATGCACGATGTGAACGTGCCGGTGCTGGTGATACGGCCGGATCTGGAGTGATTCAGCAGCGCCTTGGAGTCCGCTGGCCGAGTACAGCGAATTCCGCTAACTCCGTATCTCATCAAAGGGTGGCAGGCGCCGCGACGCCCAGTTCTCAATGACGCGCACCGCCTGCCATGCCTTTTCTTTTTCTCGCGGCGATAGCTTAAGTTGAGCGAATTCCTCCTCATCCAGCAGCAGTGTTTCCCCGGCGGGAAAGACGAAGACATCCAGCCCCAGGTCGTCCGCCGTCACGCTGGCCTCTGCGATAACTGGCGGCCGCGTGATATTGCAGTACCAACCCTTCAGCGCCAGCGACTCGGCGTCTTGTACGCGGAAGATGTTGAACCACTGTTCGACGTAGAACCACTCACGGAAGCGGTCGCCGCGCCGCAGACGGACGTAACCCAGGTCGCGATCCTCCAGTTCGAATACCGCGTCAATGCAGACGAAGCCTTGAGTCCGCTCTACCAAAACACCAGTATACGAAAATACGCTTCTGCTGAAGGCGTCGCGTTTGATCACCGTGAATTCTCGCATCAGGCGCGCCCGACAGTGTGTACCAGCAAGAGCAACCCGCGACGGAAATTGACCTGGGCCTCTTGCGCGAGCATCACATTGCTGATGCCGCGCGCCGGACCCAGCTGGAGAGAATCGTCGTCAAGCGCGTATTTCAGATTCGCGCTGGAAATGCCCTCAGCGCTGGCGGACAGGGGAATCACCGAGATGGTATCGCCGACATCGCCCTGGATCTTGTGAGCGCCCGGCCGCAGCAGACGAATGACTTGCTCGCCGTCCGCCAGGATGATGTCTAGCTGGCTGAAGGCAGGATGGGTCAACAGTAAGATGTTGGCCAGCGTCTGATCGAATCGCCCGCCCAAGCCGCCCAAAATCGCCACCGATTTAGCGCCGAGCGCAGCGCAGTGCAGCAGCGCCAGTTCAAGGTCGGTTTCGTCTTTCTCCGGCGGGTGTTGGATGATGTCTGCGCCGCCCGCTCCGAATCGCGCAGCCTGCTCGGCGGTGAGCGAATCGAGATCTCCGATGATTGTATGCGGCTTCAAGCCAAGCGCGCGGGCGTGTAGGGCGCCGCCATCAGCGCAAATGACGCGGGCCGCTTCGGCTTGGTCCAGGCAGCGCTGTACCATCGTGCCGTGATTGAAGGCGCCGTTGGCGAAGAGCAGCACGTGCATGGCCAAATCCCTCGGAGGTTTCGCTTCGATCGCTCGCGTGAAATGAATCTTACCATCGGCGTCAGACAGCTCAAAGCGGGAGGACCGTCTTTGCAGCCCGCGCAAACTATGTTAGCTTCAAAGCATATCAGACTCGCAGGAAAGGCGCGCCAATGGCGGTAGACGCGATCAGCATTGAGGTATTCAAGAATTTGTTCGCGGCCGTGGCCGAGGAGATGGGCGTGGCGCTGCAGCGGGCCAGCTTCAGCCCGAACATCCGTGAACGGCTCGATTTCAGCTGCGCGGTCTTTGATGCCGAGGCGCGAATGATCGCGCAGGCGGCGCATATCCCGGTGCACCTGGGCAGCATGCCGGCTTCGGTAGCCGCGGCGGTCGAGGCTTTCGACGAATTCTTTCCGGGCGATGTCGTTGTGCTCAACGATCCCTATCACGGCGGGACGCATCTGCCCGATATCACGATGATTTCGCCGGTCTTCGCCGGCGGCGAGCTGAGCTACTTTGTGGCCAGCCGGGCGCATCACGCCGATGTCGGCGGCATGACGCCGGGCTCGTCGCCGCTAAGCACGGAGCTCTATCAGGAAGGCATCATCATTCCGCCGCTGAAGCTGCGGCTGAGCGGCTGGATGAACGAGGGCGCGATGGCGCTGATCGTGGCCAACAGTCGCAATCCGGCGGAACGCATCGGCGACCTGGAAGCGCAATTGGCGGCGCATCGCATCGGTGAGAGCCGCCTGGCGGATATGATGATCGAGCACGGCGTCGAATCGACTGCCGAACACGCCAGCGCGCTGCTGGATTACTCGCGGCAAATGACAGAAGCA
>JAGWBC010000176.1:12225-16098 GCA_021296115.1 Anaerolineae bacterium
GGCAATGTCAACGCCGTACCCGCCATCGTCCGCTCCGCCACTTGGTACTGCGTCAGGCTCTTGTCCGATGAAGATATCCCGGTGAATCACGGCTGCTTCCAGCCGGTTGAGGTGAGTACGCCGGAGGGCAGTTTCTTGAATCCGCGTTTTCCCGCTGCGGTGGTGGTCGGCAACACCGAAACGAGCCAGCGCGTGGTTGACACGGTGCTGGGCGCGTTGGCGCAGGCGCTGCCGGGGGACATTCCGGCGGCGTCGCTGGGGACCATGAATAATTTCACCGTCGGTGGTTTCGACGGCGACCAGCAGTTCGTCTATTACGAGACTCTGGGTGGCGGTCACGGCGCATCCAGCCGCGGGGATGGCTTGTCGGGGCGGCACTGCCACATGACCAATACACTGAATACGCCGGTGGAAGCGCTGGAATACAGCCTGCCCATGCGCGTGCGGCGTTATCATTTGCGCGAAGGCAGCGGCGGCGCAGGCGCATTCCGCGGAGGGGACGGCATCGTGCGCGAATATGAATTTCTGGTTCCGGCAACAGCCACCGTTAATTCCGAGCGCCGGCTGCGCGCGCCCTACGGAGTCAATGGCGGCGCGCCGGGCCAGTGCGGCGTGAATACGATTCGCCGCGGCGGCGTGGATGAGATCGTAAGCGGCAAACATACCGCGCATCTGGAAGCCGGCGACCGCGTCATCATCGAAACGCCGGGAGGTGGCGGCTGGGGCAAACCGCCCTCCACTTCCTGACGCAATCAGCAGGTTGCCGAGTGGACGAAACGCAAAGAGCGGCGGAGGATATCCACCGCTCTTAGTCTCGTTTTCCGGCTGATTTAGTTGGCGTTGCCGCTGACCGTGACCGGGATCTGCCGCGGCTTGACGTGTTCGGCCTTGGGCAGCGTGATGCTGAGCACACCGTCATCAAAGTTGGCTTCAATCGCCTCGCCATTGACGACGTTCGGGAAGCGCAGGCTGCGGCTGAACTTGCCGCTTCGGCGTTCGCGGATGAGCAGGCGGCTGTCTTCGCTGCCTTCGTCGCTGGCCGTTTCGCCGGCGATCGTCAGCACATCTTCGTGGATGTTGACGCTGATGTCATCGAGCGAGACGCCGGGCAAATTGGCGCGGACGATGTAGGCCTCCTGGCTCTCTTCGACATCCAGCGCCAGGCCGACGCCGCGCGCCTCGAACTGGCCGCCGCTGCCGAAGGCGTCGCTCAGCAGGTCGTCCACCAGTCGGAAGTAGGGGTTACGCGTACGAATCATCATGTTCATGTCTCCTTCGCATTTAATCGCTTTCAAGTTGAACCAACTACAGGATAAGCGCCGGGTGTAGGAGAAATCGTTGCGCGGCGTAAGAATGATGAAAGAGGCGCGTAAACGATAAATAAGAGGCCTCTGTTCCGCCGGGCGTAGGACAATGATATGATGGAGCGCATTAGCCGTCACAGAGCTTGATACAGGAAGTGACCATGCGCGCAGGCGTCGATATCGGCGGCACCTTTACTGACCTGGTACTGAGCGATGGCGGTAGCCTTTCCATACACAAATTATTGAGCAACCCGCAGCGCCCGGAGCGTTCCATGTTGGCCGGCCTGGAAGCGATTGCCGCCGGCGACATTTCGGCGCTGGAGCAGGTGGCGCATGGCTCGACAGTCGCCACCAACGCCATACTGGAACGCAAGGGAGCGCGAACCGCCCTGCTCGCCAGCGCCGGCTTCCGTGATCTGCTCTTTATCGGACGGCAAGACCGGCCAGTTCTTTATGACATTCACCCGCGCATACCGGCGCCCTTGATCCCGCGGGAGCGCTGCTATGAAGTGGACGAGCGCCTCGACTTCCGCGGCGAGGTCTTGCTGCCGCTGGATATGGCGCAATTGGACCGCGTCCTGGACCGCGTCGCCGACGATGAAGTCGATTCAATCGCCGTCTGCCTGCTCTTCAGCTATGTCAACGCCGAGCACGAGCAGCTGATCAAGCGGCGCATCTTGGAACGCGGAATCGTTCAGCAAAACTGGCAGGTCGTGCTGTCGTCCGATGTGCTGCCGGAGTTCCGCGAGTACGAGCGCGCCAGCACCATCGCCCTGGAAGCCTACGTGCGCCCGGTCATGTCGCGCTATATCGGCGAGCTGGAAGCCGCGCTACCGCCGACCGCCTCATTGCGCATCATGAAGTCCGACGGCGGGGTCATGCGCGCCGGACGCGTGCGGCGCCAGGCAGTCCACACTGCGCTCAGCGGACCCGCAGCCGGCGTCATGGGCGCTTTTCACCTGGCTTCAGTCGCGGGCTACGACCGCATCATCACGCTGGACATGGGCGGCACCTCGACCGATGTGGCGCTGGTGGCCGGCGAGCCGCAGCCGCGGGCGGAGAGCGCGATTGACGGCTTGCCCTTGCGCGTGCGCATGCTGGATATCGAGACCATCGGCGCTGGTGGCGGATCGATTGCGCGGGTGGACGCTGGCGGCGCCTTGCGCGTGGGTCCGGAGTCGGCTGGCGCCAATCCGGGTCCTGCTGTCTACGGGCTGGGCGGCGAGCAAGTCACGCTCAGCGACGCTAACGCGATTCTGGGCCGGCTGGATGCGGAGCGTTTCCTCGGCGGCAATATGGCGCTGGATCTAGCCGCCGGCGAGCGCGCCCTGGAGGCATTGGCGCGGCAAATTGGCTACAGCGTGGTGGATACGGCCAAAGGCGTGATCGAGGTCGCCAGCGTGAATATCGACCGCGCGATCCGCCATGTGTCCATTGCCCGCGGCCACGACCCGCGAGACTTCACGCTGGTGGCCTTTGGCGGGGCCGGACCACTGCACGCCTGCGCCGCGGCCGAAGGGCTGGACATACCCTCCGTCCTGGCGCCGCCGACGCCGGGCGTACTCTGCGCTATGGGCCTGCTGCTCGCCGATGTCGCGGTGGAGTACAGCCAGTCGGTCATCCGCCGCGCTTCAGAGGACGCCATCAGTGATTTGCGCGAGAGCCAAGACGGACTGCTGGCGCGCGCCCGACGTGAGCTGGAGCAGGAGGGCATCGCCGAAGACGATATGCGCTTCTTTGGCAGCCTGGACATACGTTATGAGGGGCAAGCTTACGAGCTGAACATTCCCTTCGGCGCTGATGTCGTCGAGGCCTTTCACCTGGAGCACGAGCGCGCCTACGGGCATGCCATGCGTTGGCGGGAAGTCGAGATCATCAACAGCCGCCTCAACGGAATCGGTCTGATCGACAAACCCGAGCTGGCAGCGGTCGACGCGCCTCAGCATGAGGCGGTTGCATTTGGCGCCAAGCCTTCGCCGCTGGGGGGTGAGACTCGGCTTTTCCAACGCAGCGACTTGAAGGCTGGCGCAACCTTCGCCGGCGAGGCGCTGGTCTTCCAGTTGGATAGCACAACTTATGTGCCGCCGGGCTGGCAAGCGCGGGTGGATGGCTTTATGAACCTGCTGCTGGATCGCGCTTGAGGGCTAGTCAATCGCGACGGTCGCCTCGATCTCGACTGCCATGTTGAAGGGCAGCGAGGCCATGCCCACCGCCGAGCGCGCGTGCGCCCCTGCTTTGGGGCCGTACAAGGCCAGAATCAAGTTGGAGCAGCCGTTGATCACCGTGGGCTGCTGGGCGAAATCCGGCGCGCAGTTGACCATGCCAAACAGGCGCAGCCACGCCGATACACGATCGAGATCGCCCAGTTCGCGCTGCAAGCTGCCCAGCATTGAGAGCGCGACCGCTTTGGCCAAGTCGTAGCCCGCTTGAACGCTGATGTCAGCGCCCACCTTGCCGAATGGACCCGCGACCGATCCATCGGCTTGCTGCGGCCCATGGCCCGAGACATAGGCGATGCCGTTGTGGACGCGCACAAACGAAAAGGGCAGCTCCACACCCGGCGGTGCTT
>JAGWBC010000176.1:16198-28827 GCA_021296115.1 Anaerolineae bacterium
GGGCGGAATCAAGCTAGAATGATAGCTGAAGTTATTGAGGCTGGCATGACGGCGCAGGACGAGTTGCGGCAGGCGATTCAGATGATGCAGAACGGACAGGCTGAGGCGGCCGCCAATCAGCTGAACCGACTGGCTAACAGCCCGGGGCTGGATGCCCAGGCGCGCGCGGCGGCTTATGTCTGGCTGGCGGAATCGCGCGGAGATCGCGACTTCAAAGTCCGCTGCCTCGAGCGGGCGCTGGAGCACGATCCGAATAATGCGCAGATACGGCACGGACTAAAGCAATTGCGCGCCGCGCCGGCTCAGCCGCGCCATCTGCCGGCCATACGCCAGAAACGTGAGAGCGCTCGTCAATTGCAGCAGACCCCGCGCGCGGTCGGCATCGACGGCGGGGCCAACGGCCTGGCCAGCGCCGCATTCATCGCGGGAGACGGCCTGCTGGCGACGACAAGTTACGCCGTCGGTAGCGCGCTGCGAGTTGCCGTGCATATTTCTGGCGAGCAGGAAGTCTCAGGCGCGGTCGTCCGCCGTTATCCGCAGCACGATTTGGCGCTCATCGCGACGCCGCTGAGCCTCGCGCGCAAGCCAGCCATCGCGCCGCCAAGCCTGGCAGCGGAGAACTTGTCCTTTACCGCGTTCAGCTCCACGGGCGCACGGCTGCGCGGTCAATTGAGCCGGGCCGACCGCGGCCGATCTACTCCCTGGCTGGCGACGAATATCCACCCGATACAATTGCCGGACGCCGGCGGGGATCCGCTCTATGACGCGCAGGGTCAGCTGATCGGCCTGCTGACGCGCAACAGCGACAATTCGGGCGCGGCGCTCGCCATCAAGATCTCGCATATCCAGGCACTGGCGGATGGGCTCCGGCGCGAGCGTCAGTTACTGCCACATGCCGGCTACTGCCCGACCTGCGGCTCGCTGACACAAGCGGGGCGCTACGGCGGACGCAGCTGCGAAACTTGCGGGTCAGCGCTAGCGGCGGACGGTCGCGGCGCGTCGGCCGAGCCCGATCGCGATGCCCTAAGGCAGCTTTACGGCGAGAGCGAGGCGCAGCCCTGCACGCATTGTCGAGCGCGCGTCGGCCAATATGAGGGGCGCTGTTTGCGCTGCGGACAGAGGCAGTCCAGTCGCGCGGCAGCCAGCGGATAGGAGAGCTAGAACGTGGGACGTTTCTTCGGGCGCGGCGAGCAGCAGCCGGTCGAATCAGCCGGGCAATTTGCCGGGTCGCTGCGGGCTGTCGAGGGCATCCTGGCGGCCATCGGCGTGGATGCGAGCGCTGCGCGCATGGAAGTCGAGAGCGGCTTCGGCTGGCATTTCCAGCGCGGCTCGGCGCTGATCGAAGTTTATTTGACGCCCGAGGAGCAAGGCTACCTGCAGGTGCTTTCGCCCATCATGCACCTGCCGCAGCAGCATCTCCTGGCGCTGTATCGGCGGCTGCTGGAGCTGAATTTGCAGCTGACGAACGCGGCGCTGGGCGTGCACGAAGACGTGGTCTACGTCTTTCACGAGCGGCTGCTGGCGGGCCTGGACGCGGCTGAGGCCGATGCCATCATTCGGCGGCTGGCGCAGTATGCCGATGAACTGGATGACGCCCTGGCGGAGGAGTTTGGCGGGCGGATGTATGGGCGGGGGTGACGTAAAATGGGTCGAATGAGAATCCTGTACAATTAAATTTGCACTTTGGAAGGATCGCATTCATCTTGCACAAGTTCAACGATGCGTTGAGCATCACCGAAATAGGTGTGCAGATTGCTCAATGAAATGTACACATCATCACCATGTGCAATCTTGTTTCGATTGTTCACAATGCTGTCCAATGAATCACCTAGCTTTCCCTTCGTGGTCTCTCTAAGGTTTTTTCTCCATACTTCACTAAACCTACCTATGAGACTCAGCAGTTCGCTTCGCCGTAGCGCCCTGTTAATGCGTAGTTGTTCCTGGACGAAATTCACTATTGCGTCGTCGTGGGTGACTGTATTTACATATTCTTTTAGAATTGTCTGAACCGCAAACTCCACGAAAACATAACACCGGACACAAAGATACGAAACAAAGCCCGACTTGACTTCCTCATCGACCTTTTCGTTCTTCTGCAGAGAATCCGCTTGTGCAAAGAGTCGATCAATCGTGTTCTTCCTTTCAACTATGTCCGTGTGCATCGCCTACTCCACAGTAGCAAAGGCTTCAATTGCCAAGTGGATACGTCGGCGTACGTTCTCCAAATGAGACGTTTGCGAATAGACTAGATTCCCAAACTCTTTGTTCTGCATTAGAGAATCATACTCTTCTTTGATCTCGGCATTTATCGGACCTTTTTCAAGTCGGCATGCTATGCCAACCATGACCGAGTCTTGCACTGCCGCATTCAGAGGACCGCTCGGTTTGAATGCCGTTCTGTCCAGCTTCTCAAGAATAACGCTGACCGTGTCTTGAAACACACTGCGTATATCGTCCTCGGAGTAGAGTTTCAGGTCCTTGTTGCCACTCATAAACGTGTTTAGGAAGGATTTCATAGGCGGTTTGTATTGGTCGAAGCAGAAGTGCAGAGCGAGGAATCGCAATATCAATTCTTCGTCACGCTTGCGAGTGCTTCGATTCCCGTATAGAGCCCTCCATGGCTCAAACTCGTTGAGTGTTAGGATTAAGTCATTAAACTTCCCCCCATGAATCGCGGAGCGGATTTCCTGAGGAGATAAGGGCGTAGAAGTTGTGTTGATACGTTCAAAAATGGAATACTGGCTCGAGCCGTCTTCGTCCGGAGCTTCTTGCTGGATTACCGAGGCATGGATTATGGAGTCATTGAGCCGTCGTCTGTCTTCATCAGGCAAATCGTCGTAAGCCAATCCATTGAATCTCGAATCCAGCGATTGCAACGAGAATGTGCGCTTCGAGTCCTTGAACTTTCCCTCAATATAAAATCGCAGCGACATCAGTCGTTGGTGACCATCAATGACGCGTAGTTTCTGAGAACCTTTCTCACGATATAGGAATATGCCAGGTACTGGCAGACCCATCAACAAAGACTCGATAAACCGCGATGCCTTGTTTTTTGACCAGACAAAGTCTCGCTGAAAATCTGGAATCTCTATATCGTTCCGTATCAGTCGCTTTACGATGCCCTCTACATCAAAGTCCGCACCGTAACCAGAAATTGTATACTGTTCTACTGGAACTACTTCATCAGGGTAGTCGCCTTCTATCGGTACTTCTGACTCCGGATCTTCATTTATGACGTGTTCTACAATCATTTCGCACCTCACTTGGCGAACTGCGCCATCAGTTTAGCAGCTTTCTACTCGAATATGCATATTTCCTACCACTCCACCCGTTCCACCACCCACTTGACGACCTCGCCCCAGCTGCCGCCCTCCTGCACATCCCAGGCGTGCATCAGCAGGGCGCGGTGCTGCGCGAAGTAGGGCAGTTGGCTCACCCAACACTCGTCAATCTGGTGCTCGCTCAGATAGCCGCGCATGAAGGCTTGGCGGAACTTGCGCCGCTCATCCGCCGGCTGATGCCACAACTCCAGCAGCGCGCGGCAGACATCCGCGATGTACCAGTGATAATTCGGCTCGTCGAAGTCGATGGCGCGGGCAGTTTTCCCGTCCCAGATGACATTGCCGGGGCGGTAGTCGCCGTGGATGAGCCCGTAGTCCCGCAGCGGCAGCCCGGCCATATACTCGTTCAGCTCAGCGTAGACGCGCTGGATGTCGGCTGAGGCGCCGGCAACGGTCGGCGCGATATTGCGCCAGAATTGCTGCACTGCGGGAAACTCATAGGGGATTGCCGGGTCGGGCTGATAGCGGCGCGAGGCGGCGTGCAGCTTTCCCAGCGATTTGCCCCAGGATTCGTAGACCCTTCGGTCCAGCATAAAGTCCTGCATCGGCTGCCCGGGCGCTTCCTTTTGCGCCGCGGCGAAGTAGCCGCCATCGAGCAGCTCGATATATTCGTCGTTGACCGACGCTATCGGTTCGCCGACGGGCACATTTTCAGCGGCGAGAAAGCGCAGGAAGCGCATCACCTGGCGCGCTTGAGGCAGCGGGTGCAAGCAAGTATGGCAAATGCGCAAGTAGAAGCCGCGTCCTCCCGCTTCGAAGCGGAAGACGATATTGTAGTCTTGCCCGATCCAGCGCAGCGAGGCCGGGTCGCCATGCCATAGTTCGCGCACCAGCTCTGGCGCGAGTCCCTGATCAAAACTGTCGCGTTTGACATGCCAATCGGTGATCAAGTGGCGGTCGCTTTCTGCGGCTCAGCCGAGAGCGCGCCGAGCTGTGGCGTCGGTCAAACAATTGGATTCTCGATACGAGGAAACTCGCGCCGGCTAGACCAGTTGATACTCGTCTTCGCTGCAGACGCGCAGGGTACCGGCCAGTTCATGCCCCAGAAAGTGCGTTTGTCCATCGACTTGAAGTTGCAGCGGGCCCTTGAAGGGCGCGCGCATCACCAGGCGGAAGCGTTTGCCCGGTTCCAGCCGCAGCTCGCTGAAATAGCGCAGCTTGTGGCCGTCGTGGGTGTGTACGCGGCTGATGACATAATCCAGGCCGACATCTACTTCGGAGAGCGGGTAGTCGATCACGCGCGGCAGGAAGCCGTCGGCATGCGGAATCGGCTCGCCATGCGGGCAGCGTTTGGGATAGCCGGTCATTTCGTCCATTTTGTCGACCAGGATATCGCTGACGACCAAACCCAAGTCGTCGGCGTCGTCATGCACTTCGTGCCAGCCAAAGCCCATTACATCGACCAGGAACCGCTCGACCAGACGATGACGCCGGATGTTGGCCAGCGCCTCGCGTTCACCGGCCTCGGTCAGGCGGATGCCGCGGTAGGGCTCGTGATCGAGGAAACCGGCATGCTTCAGGCGCTGCACCATTCGCGTAACGGCCGGCGCCGATACGTGCATCTCTTCCGCTAGCGAGGAGGTGGATACGTAATTGTCGTCCGGCTGATAATGGGCGATGCGGTAGGCTTCCGCCAAGTATTCTTGCATGGAGTCGGTCGCGGTCATGGGATCCTTCGTCTACCGCAACGGCAATTCAAACATCGCCCTTAACTATAAGCGAGAATCGCCGCCGGACGCAAGCGCCAACATAAGCGGGAGTGGATAATTCCAGGGACATGGTACGTAACCCGGATTCCATTCAAGGGAATTCACCACAGAGACTCAGAAGTAATTTCAACAGTGTAATGCGACCTAAAATTGGACCTTGTAAGGCTTGTCCGCTACTGGGTCATGAAATCGCGCTTTTTCTACCCCATCCCCCGGCCCCTTCCCCAGCAAGCTAGGGAAGGGGAGCTTTTCATGGCGAATTCTGTAAAATGTTGTTGCCTTTCGCGAGAATCGCCCCCGTCATTGTTTCGATTAGGCACTATTCCAGTTGTCTTTGCGTATGAATTGCAGTAGCGGACAAGCCTTTTGTAATCGTGGATTTTCGGGCGACACGCCTATAATTCGACGTTGTACGGAATTGTACACGACTAACTCGGTTCTACTGAGGACACAGCGATATACGAATTCCGGCCGGCTTAAGGCGAGAATCCCAAGGCGCCAAGCAGCGCATCCAGCTGCCGCAGCAAGTCGGCCGGCGCGCGTTCATTGAGCAGCGTGTAATCGGCCATGGCGATAGGCCCGCCTTTCTCCAGGCGCTCGATTTCCAGCATATCGCGTTCGCGGGCTTCGCTCGGCGTCAGCGGACGATCGCTGCGGTCAGCCAGCCGTTGATAGCGCAGATGGCGCGGCGCCGTTATCGCCACCAGCACCAGCGGCGCGCCCAGTTTTTCATTGAGTAACTTGTATTCGCTGAAGCTGTAGAGGCCGTCGATGACGATGTGGCTGCGCGCCTGCAAGGCCTGCTGCAAGCGCGGCAGGGAGATCGCCGCCATCGCCGCCATGCCGTGCGCTTGCCGCAGCTCCTCTCGCACGACGCGCTCGTTCTGCGGATTGACCGCCAAGCCGCGCCGCCGGACCTCATCCACGACCACGCCCCCAAAGCGCAGCGAGAAGTAGCCTTGCGCTTGAAGATGATCGGCGCAGACCGTCTTGCCGGCGCCGGGCATACCCACCAGAGCCAGCGCTCCCTGTCCTGCCTTTGCTTCGCCCATGTAACTCGCTCGTTTTGATTGCCAAGCCGCGTGAGATTATACTGCCTGCGCCGCCCGTCCAATAGCTTGGATCGCCGGGGAGACCTGGCCGATGACGTACTGTACATGAAGTGAGGACCCGATCAAGGAGCGTACAAATGACGACCTGTAAGAGTTGCCAACTAATACGCCGGCGGGACGGTGGCGCAGCGCCGCCTTGGGACAGCATCTATCGCGGCGAGCGCTGGGATGTAGCTCATGCATACAATACTTCCTATCTGGGCTGGCTGGTGCTGATCGCGCGCCGGCACATCGAGGCGCTGGACGAGATGACGCCCGCTGAAGCGACCGAGCTCGGCGCGCTGCTGCGAGTGGTCTCGCTGGCCTTGAAGCGGCAGACCGGCTGTCAAAAGACCTACATCTTGCAATTCGCCGAATCCGCCGAGCATCCGCACGCGCATTTTCACATTGTGCCGCGCTTTGCCAACCAAGCGCCGGAAGACCTCGCTTATAGGGTTATGCGCCGCCTTGGTGTACCCTTGTCGCAGCGCTGCGACGAAGCGGAAATGAACCAGCTTGCGCTGGCGATCCGCCATCAGCTCGAAACGATGAGAGGGTGACAGTTCAGGCCCGGCGCAAGTTAGAGGCGGCGAGAATGATTGAGCGCGAGCACAAGTTTGAGGGCGCGGATGGACTGCCGATCTTCTATCGTGAGTGGCTGCCGGGCGCCGGCGAGCCACGCGGCATCGTTTACATCCTGCACGGATTGAGCGAGCATAGCGGCCGCTATCGCCACCTGGCCGACGCACTCACCGGCAGCGGCTTTGTCTGTATCGGCATCGATCAGCGCGGGCACGGCAAGAGCGGCGGCCTGCGCGGCTTCATGCCGGCGCCTCAAATGGCTGTCGCTGACTTCGGCGAGCTCCACCGCATCGTTCGCTTGACACGCCCGGACGTACCAGCCTTCGCATTTTGTCATAGCATGGGCTCGTTAATCGGCTTGGGTTTCGTCTTGCGCCATCCCGGTCAATTGCAGGGGCTGGTCACCTGCGGTACGCCTTTACATGGCGAATTCGCTCGGCCGGCTTGGCTGATCGCCTTGTGCTTGAGGGCCGCCCCCTACCTGCCCAAATTGCGCCTGTCTCCGCCGGGCGCGCCCAGCGCGCTCTCGGCCGACGCCGATATGCTGCGCGAATGGATGGCCGACCCGCTGGTAGACCGCGGCATGTGGCGCGTCGGCACCACCGCCGCGCTCATTAGCCTGTGTCGCGAGATTTGCCGCGACGCCCCGGCTATTGACGTCCCCCTGCTGATCATGCACGGCACAGCCGATCGCATGGTTCCCGCCACCGGTTCACGATGTCACGCTCAAGCTCTATCAGGGCCTGCGACACGAATTGGTCAACGAAGTGGAGCGCGACGAAATCATCGGCGACATTCGCGACTGGCTGGCGCAGCGCCTGTAACGCCCGTTTGCCCGGAATAGCGCCCTCTGGTATCTTAGTAATGGGTTCGTCATACGCCCGTCGCCCACTCCGCTGATCCCGCGCGACGCACTCGCTTTGCGACCCAAGGCCTAAGGCTGATCATGCCGGTCAAGCTGCATGTCGACAATATCTCCCTGAGTTTCGGCGGCATCAAAGCCTTGCAGGATGTCTCATTCAAGATTGGCGCTGGCGAGATCTTCGCAGTCATCGGCCCCAACGGCGCTGGCAAGACCAGCTTAATCAACAGCATCAACGGCTTCTACACGCCGCAACAGGGACGCATCATCTTTGACGAGCGCGATATCAGCCACCTGCCGCCCTACGAACGCGCCAAACTGGGCATCTCGCGCACTTTCCAAAATATCGCGCTTTATACCAACGCCACGGTGCTGGACAATTTAATGGCGGCGCGGCATATCCACATGAAAACCAACATGCTGACCGGCGCGCTGTTTTGGGGTCCGGCTCAGCGTGAAGAAATCGCCCACCGCCAACGCGTGGAGGAGATAATCGATTTCCTCGAATTGGAGCATATTCGCAAGTCAATAGTGGGCACACTGAGTTACGGCTTGCGAAAACGGGTGGAGCTGGGACGAGCCCTGGCGCTGGAGCCGAGCCTGCTGCTGCTGGATGAGCCGATGGCGGGCATGAACATCGAAGAGAAGGAGGACATGGCTCGCTTCATCCTCGATATACATGAGCTGCAAGGCATGACGATTATGCTGATCGAGCACGATATCAGCCTGGTCATGGACATTTCGCATCACATCGCTGTGATCGACTTCGGCGTAAAGATTGGCGAAGGCAGTCCCGACCAGATCAGCCACGACGAAGCAGTCATCGACGCCTACCTCGGTGAAGGGGAGCACTAAAATGGCCGTCGCCGCCCAGCACAGCATCCCCTACCGCGAAGCAAGTCCCGGAACAGTTTTTACTTCCAGATTGAAGCATCGCATCACGCCGGTACCGCCCGACCAGGATACGCTGTCGAAAGGCTTTCTGCGCCGCGTCAGCGAATTGGGCGATACGGTGGCGCAGCGCAAAAAACGCTACGGCATCTGGCAGGAATACAGCTGGAACGCCGTCTACGAAGAAGTGGTCAACCTGGCCCTGGGGCTGGACAAGTTGGGCCTCCAAGCCGGCGACACGCTGCTGATCATCGGCGAGAATGACCCGGAAATGTACTGGGCGCAGATGGCCGCCCACGCCCTGCACTGCAAGACTTGCTGCGTCTTCAGCGATGCCAGCCCGCAAGATATCCACTACGTCATCAATTCAACTGACGCCACCTTTGTATTTGCGCACGATCAAGAGCAAGTCGACAAGATGCTCGAATTGAAAGACGGGAATCCGCAGATTCTGCGCGTCGTCTACTGGGACGAACGCGGCATGTGGGGCTACGATGAGGCCTGGCTAATGAGCCTGCGCGAACTGCAGACTATCGGAGCGGCGCATCGTCTGGACCTGCCGGACAAATTCGACCGGATGGCGCGCGCGACCCAGTCGATGGACACCATCATCCTGAGCATGACCTCGGGCACAACCAGCCTACCCAAATTCGCCGAGGTGACGCATTTTCAGTTGGTCTACGGGCACGCCCTGAACGGCCGCTATGTCGACTCGCGGCAGTCGGACAACTGGCTGTCTTTCAGCCCCATGGCCTGGCTGGCCGAGCAAGCATTCGGCTTCGCCACGCATCTCTTGAATGGCGTACAGGTGAACTTCCCGGAAGGGCCGGAAACGGTGCCGACCGATATGCGCGAGATTGCGCCGGCCGGCCTGCTCTTCCCCAGCCGCATCTGGGAGAACCTGGCGCGCGTCGTGCAATTCCGCATCAACGACAGCAGTCTGATAAATCGCCTTATCTTTCGCGTCTTCATGCCCATCGCTTACCGCGAGATTGATCTGGAAGACGAGCACCTGGCGATTCCGCCGCATTTGCGTTTTCTGCGTTGGCTGGGGGAGTATGCCATTTTTGAGCCACTGCGCGACAAACTCGGCCTGACGAAAGCGCGCAACGTGCTCACAGCGGGCGCCATGTTGAGCTCGGATATCATTCGCTTCTTCCGCGCCATCGGCATCGAGTTGCGGCAATTCTACGGCTCGACCGAAACCTTCGGTACGGTGCACCTGCGCGGCGATGTGCGCTTCGAAACGGTCGGCGTGATCGTGCCCGGCGTGGAGATCAAGATCGCCGCGAACCAGGAGATCCTGATTCGCACCGAGGCGCGCTTCAAGGGATACTACAAGCAGCCCGACAAAACCGGCGAGGCGCTGGATGTCGAGGGCTGGTACTACACCGGCGATGCCGGGCACATGGATGAGAAGACCGGGCACCTGATTTACCTTGAGCGCGTCAAAGATCTGATCGAGCTTTCGACCGGAGAAAAGTTCAGCCCGCAGTACATCGAGGGCCGCAGCAAATTCAGTCCCTACGTACAGGACATGATGACTATCGGCGGCGTAGACATGGAATTTGTCTCGGCGATCATTGTCATCGACTTTCAGAATGTCTCGCGCTGGGCGGAGAAGAATGGCATCGCGTTTACGACTTACGTTGATCTGTCGCAGCGGGACGAAGTATACGAAATCATCCGGCGGGAGCTGCGCGCCGTCAACGAGTCCCTGCCGGCGTATTCGCAAGTCAAGCGTTTCGTGATTATGCACAAGGAATTCGACGCCGATGAAGCGGAACTGACGCGGACGAGAAAGCTGCGGCGCGGCGCTCTGCAAGAGAAGTATCACGATCTGCTGGAGGCTATCTACGGCGGCAAGCGCGAGGTGCATGTCAGCGCGGAAGTGAAATACCGCGACGGCAGGACGGGGACAGTTGAGACGGAGTTGCGTGTGGCGGATGTATAAGTTAGCCACAGAGGCACAGATGTAGTAACGAGAATGTAATGAGAATGCCTAATTCGCCGCTTTTCTACCCCATCCCCGGCCCTTCCCCGAATCATCAGGGAAGGGTGACTCGCTGTTTTGATTGGAAAATCCAGCGAAATTCGCATCACTTAGTTTGTTCTACTGAGGTTTGAAAGTGCGTGCAATCGGCTCGACCGCAGACACGACGAGTTGTAGGGGCGACTCTGTGAGTCGCCCACAATAGGCATTTAAAGTACATTACGAGGACATCACCGGTGACGGATTTCATCCACAAAAATAAACGGCAACTGACCTGGGCGCTTTACGCGGTCACGGCCTTGGCGCTCGTTCTCATCATCGGCGACCAGCTGGCGGGCAAAAAAGCGGCGCGCATCGTGCAGACGCTGATCTCGGGTGTGCTGGTCGGCGGCGTCTACGGCTTGGTGGCCCTGGGCATCGTCGTCATCAACAAGGCATCGGGCGTCTTCAATTTCGCGCACGGCTGGATGATGGTCGTCGGCGGCATGGTCTTCTGGAGCTTCTTCACGGTGAGCGAGATTTCAATCATCGGCGCCGGCTTGCTCTCTGCCGCGACCATGCTGATGATGATGTCAACCGTGAGCTGGCGCGACCTGCGGGCGGCGCGCAACATCAGAATTACGGTCGCCGGCAGCGTGATTCTGACCCTGCTGATGACGGTGGGCGGCGCGGAGTTGCGCTGGCTGCACGCGCTGACCGGCACCTTCGCCGGCGCCATTCTGACCGGGCTGGCGGTGGAGCGCTTCACAATCCGACCGCTGATCGGGCAGCCGCTTTTCACGGCCGTGCTCATGACCCTGGCAGTGGCGGAAGTGCTGCATGGCGTCACGCAGATCGTCTGGGGCACAGTCGAGCTGAATCTGCCGGTCTTCGTCGACCCGCAGACCAACAGCCGCTTCAAGCCGATTCGCCTGGACGCCTTCAAGGAAGCGCTGGACGGCATCGCGATCGTCCGCGTCGAGCTGGTGATCGCCTTCGCGCTGGCCATCGTCGCCTTCGTCGGCTTTCTGCTGTTCTTCCGCTATACCAGCGTCGGCTTGGCCATGCGCGCGACTTCGGAAGACCAACAACTGGCGCAGTCGGTCGGCTTGCGCGTCCGCGTGATTCTGGCGATCACCTGGGCTGTCGCCGCCTTTCTGGCCAGCATCGCCGGCGTCCTGCAAGGGGGCGCAGTCGGCCTGTCGCTGAATATCAGCTTCGTGGCGCTGCGGGTATTTCCCGCGGTGCTGCTGGGCGGGCTGGAGTCCATCAGCGGCGCATTGGTGGGCGGCATCATCATCGGCATTGTGGAGCAATTTGCCACGCTGATTAACTCATCGGAACAGATGGGCACGAATCTGGCGCCTTATGTCGTCTTGATGGTCGTCCTGGTCATCCGCCCGGACGGCTTATTCGGCGAAAAACGCATCGAGCGCATCTAGGGCCCGGCTAGCAGGAGCGTTTATGGCGAATATCAATCCGGCGGGCGTATTTGACACGACATACCATGAGGATATGTCTATCGACCGCACCTGGCGCGACAAGCTGTGGAAGAACGCGGCCTTCGTATTGCTGCTGCTGATTCCGCTCGCGTCGGCGTCGGGCCCGCTGGAGTTGGGCTGGATCAGCGACCAATACGTCAGTCTGATCGCGCGCGTCGCCATCTTCGTCATCGCGGTGCAGGGCTTGAACATCCTGGTCGGTTACACCGGTCAGATTTCGCTGGGGCACGCGGCCTTTATGGCGGTCGGCGCTTACGGCTCGGCCATTATGGCGCGGGAATTGGGCTTCAGCTTCTGGATGGCCCTGCCGGCCAGCGCCTTGCTGACGGGTTTGGTCGGCTTGCTGTTCGGGCTGCCGTCCTTGCGCGTCAAAGGCTTCTACCTGGCCATGGCGACCTTGGCGGCGCAGTTTATCATCCCCTGGGTGCTGCGTTATCCGCTGGAGGACTTCACCGGCGGCACACGACCCTTAAACGTGCCGGCGCCGATAATCGGACCCTTTGCTGCTTACGCCGATGATACCCTGCTCGATGATACGCCGCTAAGTTTCGAAGCCGGCGCGCCCTACTTTGTCGATGTGATCACGCTCGAATTGCGAGACCTGACTGGCAACCGTCCTCATATCGTATTGCGAAATCCAACAGGTGATGTGATACCGGCTGGCGATATCAATATGACT
>JAGWBC010000176.1:28864-29890 GCA_021296115.1 Anaerolineae bacterium
GTTGAGGTGGACACCGACGAGAACACCGGAATGTTCAACGCCCTGATCCGCCGTAGCAAAGCGCTGAGCTTCGCCAGCGACACAGCCATGTATTACATCATCGTGCCCTTGTCGGTGCTGCTGATGTTCCTGGCGCGCAATATCATCCGCACGCGAACCGGCCGCGCCTTCATTTCCGTGCGCGACAACGACCTGGCCGCGGAACTGCTGGGCATCAATGTATTCACCTACAAATTGCGCGCTTTTTTCTTGAGCGCCGTCTACGCCGGGATCGCAGGCTGCCTGCTGGCTTACGAGCGTAACAGTCTGTCGCTCAACGCCTTTGAGTTGGACACATCGATCGAGATGCTGGCGATGTTGATAATCGGCGGCGCGGGCTACCCGCTAGGCGCGCTCTTCGGCGTCGCGTTTATTCGCGTATTGCAGGAAGCCTTTATTCCCTTCTTGCGCCCCTGGCTGTCGGATTGGCTGCCGCAACTCTTCCCCTTCGTCGATGCGGTGAACATCACCAGCGCCATCAACCCGATTGTGTTCGGCGGCGCGCTGATCATATTCCTGGTGCTGGAGCCGCGCGGCATCGCCCACCGCTGGGAAGTGTTCAAGGTGGCTTGGAAGATCCGTCCCTATGCCTATTAGTTGGCCGAGCCAAGTTGATAAAAGCGGCGCTTTAGCATAAGCTAAGTGAAGTAAGCACTATCGCTATGTACAAGAATGTTGAACGAAATCGGATAGAGGAGCAAATACCATGAAGAGGTTATCTGCCTTGCTTGTCCTCCTGTTGCTGATGGCGAGCGCAATGCCGAGCCTGGCGCAGGAAATGCTGGACTACCCTTCGGACTTGACCGAGTGCGAAGTTGATTTGACCGGTGAGACGATCAACATCTTTCACTTCGGCGATTTGAGCGGGCCCTTCGCCTTCATCACGCAGCCCATCGTATCCGCCCTAACCGACGCCGTGAGTTACTGGAACGGTCGCGGCGGCGTCTGTGGCGCCCAATTGGAGCAAGTTTACGAAGACACCGGCGG
>JAGWBC010000177.1:0-339 GCA_021296115.1 Anaerolineae bacterium
ACCTGACAATCGGGTTGTCGCCGATCTGCACGCCCTCTGGATAAGGTACGGGATCAGCCACCTCGCCCATCTGGGCGATACCGGCGCCGACCCCCGCGAATAGCACTGCCGTCACCAGCAGCATACGAATAAAACTTGAACGCTTCATTGGATCTCCTCCAAATCTGATTGACAGAAATTAACCCGTAGGCGCGTGGCGCCGACAGGATAATTCACCAAGAACAGGCAACTCGAGCCGCAACCTCGACCGGGCAATCATGCGACCTCCGCTTCAGCCGCGTCGCTCTCATGCAGCCAGCAAGCCACCTCATGCTCGCCCTCCACCGTCGTGGTCGGCGG
>JAGWBC010000177.1:561-8309 GCA_021296115.1 Anaerolineae bacterium
GCCATCTGCGAGACAACGCCCAGATTGTGCGTGATGATGATAATCGAAGAGCCGAAGTCGTCCTTCAGCTTCTCCATCAGGTCGATAATCTGCGCCTGAATGGTGACATCCAGGGCCGTTGTCGGTTCGTCGGCGATCAGGATCGAGGGATTGCAGGACAGCGCCAGGGCGATCATCACGCGCTGCCTCATGCCGCCGCTCAACTGGTGCGGATACTGCTTCACACGCTCGGCCGGGTCGGCGATGCGCACGCGATCCAACATCTCTATGGCCACTTCGATCGACTGTTTGCGGCTCAGCCCTTGGTGCAGCTCCACCACTTCGGCGATTTGCCGGCCGACCGGGTGCAGCGGATTCAGCGAGGTCATCGGCTCCTGAAAGATCATGGAGATCTCGCCGCCGCGGATGCTGCGCATTTCGATGCCTTTGGGGTCGAGCTGGACGATGTCGATCGTCTCCGCCCGGCGCTTCTGCCGCCGAAAGATGATTTCGCCATCGACGATCTTGCCCGGCGGCGATTTGATGAGCTGCATGATAGAGCTGGCTGTGACGCTCTTGCCGCAGCCGCTTTCACCGACGATTCCCAGGGTTTGGCCATTGGCCAGCGCAAAGTCGACGCCCTTCACCGCCTGCACGACGCCCTTGTCGGTGAAGAAGTGCGTTTTGAGATTTTTGACTTCTAAGATCGGCTCGGAGCCGTTGCTTCCGTTCATAATATTAAGTCATTCGCTTATGTTGTCATCTGCGGGCGACTCACAGAGTCGCCCCTACAATAACACAATAACAGTTTACGGGGCTGTCTACCCCTTATCCGAAGTCCGCGCCGTCTCTTGCGCCAGCTTGTCCGCCGCCAACTCTTCAACCGAGCGCGTATGCAAGCGCGCCGCGCCTGCTGTCTCTTGCAGCGCCACGCGGGTACCGGAGCGTTCGTGCTGGGCCAGGCGAGCGCGCGCCGCTTCGATTTCCGCCGTGGCGTAATTGGGCAGCCATTCGGCCTGGGCCACCAGCAGTTCATCCGTCATCTGCCAGACTTCTTCCGGATTGCAGACGGCGCCAACCAGCGGATCGTGCAGCATGGCCTGCTTCAGCAGCGTCACATCACCGCGCACGGCCGCTTGCATCGCCATCTCCTGCACGCGTACGCTCGCGGAACAAGTCGCCGCGGGCGCCAGCGGCAAGTCGCCGACCACAGGAATGCTGATGCCATTGCGGTCGACATAACCCGGGATCTCGACCACGCAGCCATCGGGCAGATTGGTGATATAGCCGCGATTTGGCACATTGAAGTGCCCGCGATAAACCCGGCCCGTTTCCAATCCCTCGATGATATAAGAGCCGTGCTCGTGGCTGCGGTCGGCAGCGCTGATTTGCGGCGGTTCTTCCTCCAGCCAATTGGGAAAGTCCGTCTCGAACCAATTGCGCCCCTCGGTGCATACGCGCAGGTAACCGCCCGTCTCGCCATGTATCCAGCGATTCAAGCTGATCCAGTCCTTGATTTCATCGGGCCGCTTGCGATACCAGGGCAGGTATTCACTTAGATGTCCGTTCGACTCGGTCGAGTAATAACCGAAGCGGCGCAGCACATCGATGCGCACCTTCTCGTCTTCGCGGTATTCGGGATGCGCCTCGAAGAGTTCCAGCAGACGCGGGACCATATCCATGCCCCGCCACCGGACCTGCACGTACCAAGTCTGATGATTGATGCCGGCGCAGATGATATCCACATCGTCGCGCGTCACGCTGTCTTCCGCGCCAATCATGCCTTCGCGCCGCGCCCACAGCTCAATGCAGTCGGCGATCTGACGGTGACCACCCTGCACGCCATGACACAAACCGATGGTCTGCACGCCGCCGTACTGATTACAGGCCCAGGTGTTCATGGCCATGGGATTGGAGTAATTGAGGAAAACCGCGCCCGGCTTGGCGACCTCGCGAATATCGCGGCAGATGTCCAGCAGAGCGGGAATCGTACGCTGACCATACATGATGCCGCCGGCGCAAATTGTATCGCCGACGCACTGATCCACGCCGTACTTCAAGGGGATGTCGATGTCGAGCCGAAAGGCGTCCAAGCCCCCTTGCCGGATCATACAAATTACGTAATCGGCGTTGGCGATCGCTTCTCGCCGATCAAGCGTCGAGCTGACCGTGGCGGGCAGACCATTGGCCTGGATGTCGCGCTCGCAAAGCTGGGCCACCATTGTCAGGTTGCGCGCCGAAATGTCCATCAGCGCAAAATGCGTATCAGCAAACTCCGGCACGGTCAGCAGATCAGTCATCAGCCGCCGAGTGAATCCAACCGAACCTGCGCCGATCATGGCGATCTTCAGCGGCATCGCAACCTCCTGCTTCCCGTTCCTGTCGCATAAGGGCTTAGAGGATAAGTCATTTGCTGAAACTTACAAGGGTATGGGAACGAAGAGCGGTACGAATAAAGCGTTCACATGACATATCCGTCTTATGAAAACTGCACGTAGTGTCGCGCAATTCTGCATATTCAAACACTATTATGCGCGTATTTAAGCAAGTTTTTTGCATGTTGTCAAGGAATTCACTGACAACCATGCACAAAACAAGCGCTATCGTGTATGCTTATTGGTGGAAGTCTTACACAATATAGATCGCTAGCTTCATGAAAAAGTCAGAGCGACAAGACCTTATCGTGCGGCAGGCGCAGGGCGCCGATCCGCAGCAGCTCTTGTCTACACAGGAGCTCGCCCTTCAATTCGACGTCTCCGAAACCACCATCCGCCGCGACTTCCAGCAGCTCGCCAGCGCTGGCTTGTTGCAGCGCCAGTACGGCGGAGCGCAGCTGCCGCAATTTTCGCCGTCATCGGAACTGGGTCCGGTCGGCATCCTGCTCGTCTCACGCATCGACAAGTATCGCGACCCCTTCTACAACATGGTCCTCGAAGGCGTCGACCGCGCCCTGGAACGCCTCGGCTATCAGATCGGCTTCGTCAAGACCCTGCATGAAGTTGGCACCCGCACTCAAGCCAAAGCATTGCTCGACAGTTACGCCTTGCATGGCTTGATCCTGCTGGGCACGGCCGAGACCGACAGCATCGCCTACTTGCGCGAGAACATCGCTCCGATTGTGACTGTGGCCGACAGACCTGAGTTCGACGACGATTTGGTGAATTTTGATGGCGCAGGCGGGCTGAGACAAATGGTGGCGCACCTGGCCACGCTGGGATATCGCCGCCTGGCATACATCTCTGGTTATGCGGATATTCGTTACGATGGCTTCTGCGCGGGGCTGGCAGCCTGCAAACTGACGAGCGACCCGGCCTTGCACCTGATCCTCGAGCCCGGCCCTTCAGGCTGGACGCCCGATCTGGGCGAGCGCGGGGCGCAGATCTTGATGAAACAGTCGCTCAAGCCTGATGCTATCGTCTGCGCGTCTGACCGGCTCGCCATTGGCGCCATGGCCTGGCTGCAGCGCGAAGGCTACCGCGTAACCGAAGACATCGCCGTCACCGGTTGCGACAACATCGCTGATTCTGAATTCACCTTCCCGCCGCTTACGACGGTCAACGTGCATAAGACGCTCTTGGGAGAGATCGCCGCCGAGCGTCTGGCGAAGCGCCTCGAAAACCCGGCCGAGGTCTATCTAAACATCACGACGCCAACGGAGCTGGTCGTACGCCAGTCTTGCGGCGCCTACTCTCGAAAGGCTTCCGCGGGACCGTAGGGCGCCAGAGCGACCGTGATGTAAGAGTTGAGCAGGTAGTCGTCCGCCTGCTCAAAAGCGAAGCGCCACATGCGCCGGCACATATCGCGTATCACCGAGTCGTAACGCGGGTCGCGCGCCAGATTGCGCATCTCGTGAGGGTCGTTGCGCAAGTCATATAATTCGTCGTCGTCAAAACCGTTGAAGACATACTTGAAATCCTTCGTCTTGACCGAGCGCTGCGAATAATACAGCTCCACGCCGTTGCACTGCGTGAATACGGCATCGCGCCAATTGTCGGGCGTCTGCCCTTGCATAAGCGGCAGCAAGCTGGCCCCGGCAAAGTGGCGCTGGCTTTTCACCCCAGCCACGTCAAGCAAGGTAGGCGCGATATCCGCCAGCGAGGCAAAGGCGTCGACGCGCGCGCCGGGCGTCGGCGTCAGCTTCGGGCAGCGCATCACCAGCGGCACGTGATAGGCGCCGTTGAAACAAGGAATGCCCTTGGCGAAAAGGCCGTGCTCGCCGCAATAATCGCCGTGATCGGAGCAGAATATCACCAGCGTATCGTCCAACTCCCCCAGCGCGGCGATGCGGTCCAGCACCTGGCCAAAGAGATCGTCGATATAGGCGCAGAAGGCCCAAAAATGCCGAATCGCGTCGCGAGTGTCGTCTGGGCTCAACTGCCCGAAACGACTGTCGCGCAGCCGCTTGTAGATCCGTGGCTTGTCATCCATGCTATCGGCGTAGTTGACCGGCAGCGGCACATCTTCCAAGTCAAGCATATCGAGGTAGCGTTGCGGCACGGCGTAGGGATCATGTGGCGCAATCAAACCGACATAGAGACACCAGGGCGCGTCCTGCCCTTGCACTTCGTCCAAAGCGGCCAGCGCGCCTTCAATCGCCCGTTCATCGTGCGCGTTGCCGTCCGCGCCGGTTGAGCCGTAGAGCCGAAAAGGCCCGTATCCGCTGCGCGCGATCTCGCCGAAGCGGCGCTCTTGCGGTTCGGCTTCGGTCTCAGCCGCCTGGCGATATTGTTCCCAAGTGGGACCGTGGCGTACGCCGGCGACCCCACTGACGCCATGTTCTTTCCAGCCGCGGTCGGCGGGCCCTTCGTCCATGCTGACATGCCACTTGCCCGAGTAATGCATATCGTAGCCGGCATCAGCCAGGTCCTCGCTGAACAAGCGGACGCCGTCGTTCAGGCCGCGGCTGAGCGCCTGCTGGTTGGTGATATTGTTCCAGACGCCGTGCCCGGAGGGATACAGGCCGCTGAAAAATGTCGCCCGTGAGGGGCAGCAATGCGGCGATGGACAGTAGGTCTGCGTGAAACTGAGGCCTTCCGCCGCCAGTTGGTTGAGGCGCGGGGTCAGGGCCGGATGCTCGGGCAGCGCCGTATCGGCCCGCTGATGATCCGTCATAAAGATGAGAATGTTTGGCTGATTCATGCCAGGCTCGCCGCCACCCACAAGTCGTTCATGCTCTTGGCTGTTTCCGCCGCCGCCTCCAGCGGATCGTCGATGGCGTTGATGCGCGCGCTGAAGGGCTCCGGCGTCACCGGGCCGTCATATCCCAGCGCGCTTAACTTGCCCATGAAGCCGGCCAGGTCGATCACGCCGGTCTCGCAAGGCAAGCGCCGATCATGATCGTTATATTGCGCCATCGTCAGGCCTTCGGGGGCGTCGTTGACGTGTACGTTTACGATATCGGCGTTGCTGATCTTGTCCAGGTCGTCCAACGAACCGCCCGAGGTGTACAAGTGCCAGGCATCCAGCAGCAAGCCGACATTGCCCGTGCCGATCGCTGCCGCCATTTCCAGCATGCCTTCCATGGTGTAAATGAAAGCGTGTTTATCGGGCGGCCGCAAGCTCTGCGGGCCGATGAATTCGATGCCGAAACGGATGCCGTGCTCGTTAAGCGCCTCGGCGATGGCGCCAAAGCGCTCCAAATGCCAGGCGAAATTGTCAGCGTATTCGCGCTCAGCCGAAGACGGCGGGCACCAGGTCGCCACGCGCAATGCGCCCATCTCGGCGCCTACTTCAGCGTAACGCGGCAGCTCGGCCAGGTCGTCGCGCCATTCGTCGCTAAGCCAGCGCACCGGCAAACCCCAGGCGCCGTACTTGATGCCCGCGTCCGCGAAGAGCGCCTGAGCGCCCGCCGCGCCCAGCGCCGCCGCCTCTTGTATGCTGAAATCCAAACCGGCAAAGCCAGTCTCGCGCGCCAGCTTGAGGCTCTCGCTCAAGCCAAGCCCGCGTATGCCAATCGCGCCCGGGCTCAAAGTCTTGTACATCTTCATTCCTTTACCTTATCAAAATCGGTCAGTCTCGCCGACTATACCCTATTCCACCATCCAATTCACCGCTTTTCTTACCCCATCCCCCGGCCCCTTGCCCCAGCGAGCTAGGGAAGGGGAGCTTTTCTAGCGAGTTTGTTTTCTGCATTCTGTGCCTCTGTGTCTTTGTGGTGGCTTTTTGCTTTTTCCGTCGTACAATGCCGGCCATGGACATGAAGGCGCTCAAGCGGCAGGCTGGCGAATACGCGGCCGGCTTCATAGAGTCGGGCATGGTCATCGGGCTGGGCACTGGCAGCACGGCCATCTTTGCCACGCACCACATCGCCCGGCGTCTGCGCAGCGGCGACCTGCGCGACATTGTCGCCGTCCCCACCTCGCTGGCCACCGAAGCCGCGGCCATTGAGCTGGGCATCCCGCTGACGAGCCTGGCCGAGCATGCGCGCATCGACATCACCATCGACGGCGCTGACGAAGTCGATCCCGATTTCAACGTCATCAAGGGCGGCGGCGGCGCCCACCTGCGGGAGAAGATCGTGGCGCAGGTGACCGAGCGCCTGGTTATCGTGGTCGATGATTCCAAACTCTCGGAGCAGCTGGGCACTACCTGGGCGGTGCCGGTCGAGGTCATCCCTTTCAGCTGGGAATCACAGGCGGCCTATCTGCGCTCGCTGGGCGCGGCGCCGGTTCTGCGCCTGGCGGGCGAGGGGGCCTTCCAGACCGACCAGGGCAATATCATCCTGGACTGCAATTTCGGGCCGATCGCTGAGCCGGCGGCCTTGGCGCGTCTGCTGGAGTCGCGGGCCGGGATCGTTGAGCACGGGCTGTTTATCGGCATGGCGCGCGATGTGGTGGTGGCGGGTCGCGGTGGACTGCGGCATTTGCGGAAGTCGTAGACGACTCCCGTCTGGCCTGCGAGCGCCTCTGCTTTCACGAATCGTAGGGGCGACTCTGTGACTCGCCCGTTCTTTTTTACCTGGCAACCATCGTCCCCGCTCAGCCCGAGCACCCCTCCCTGAAACTTAGCGATGCAAGCATAAGAAATTGCTGGAGGGATTGGCGGCGGGGTTGGAAAACCACAGCGGACGAGCCAATGGCTCGCCCCTACAATCTCGCTGTGGGCGCAATTTCGTTTTGTTGCGGGCGACTCACTGGGTCGCGTAGACACTGACCGCCAGTCGCCCCTACATCTTCTTGATTTTCATGTATGTGTCGAATTCCCTGCAATACGCCGTGGTCGAAAATCCTCTCTGTGCCTCTGTGCCTCTGTGGCAAAATAGCTGTGGTAAACTTCGCGGAGAATCAGGAGCAGCAATCATGATCAACTCTCCCAACTGGCGCGAGAACGGCGTCCGCATCGTGCGCAGCGGCGAGCTCGATAGCAACACGCCGCAGACGCCGGGCATGACCCGCGCCGCCGCCATCAACCACGCCAAAGCCGGCGCGGAGAAGCTCTGGGCCGGCACGGTCGATATCCAGCCCGATGCCAAGACCGGCGCTCATCATCACGGCGAGCTGGAAAGCGTAATCTATGTTCTCAGCGGGCGCGCGCGCATGCGTTGGGGCGATAAGCTGGAATTCGTGGCGGAGGCTGAGGCCGGCGACTTCATCTACGTTCCGCCCTACGTGCCGCACCAGGAGATCAACGCCATGCCGGACGAGCCGCTGATGTGCATCCTCGTGCGCAGCGACCAGGAAGCCATTGTCGTTAATCTGGATATTGAGCCGGCGGAGACATCGGAAACGATCTGGATCGGCCCCAATCATCCAGCGGAAGGCAGCTAGGAT